>PQAM01000008.1:0-300000 GCA_003104975.1 Candidatus Methylomirabilota bacterium | reverse complement strand
CAGGCGTCGGCCCACATTGGCCGCCGTCGCCTCACCAAAGAGTCGTGTCCCCTCCCGATCGAACTCTATAGAGACGACCGGCTGATTCGTCTGGCTGTCGATCTGCACCTGAGCCGAGGTCAGCAGATCACCGCTGAGGACGGCCTGCTTGTGCAGAACAAGGGGGATCTTGCCGGTCTCGTTCTGCCCCCCTCCACGACGCAGATACAGAAGCTGATCGTCCACTGGGATCTTGCCGGCCATAGCTTCAGCAAGATTGGCATCCTCGACTACCAGTTTGAACTCTAAAAGGGCGGTCTTCCCGATCAGATTAATGGCACGCTGCGGATCCTTGATGCCGGGAAGCTGGACGACAATCCGCCGATCTCCCTCCTGAACAATGTGAGGCTCGGCGACCCCGAACTGATCAATGCGGTTTCGAATGGTCTCCAGACTTTGTCGGACGGCCGACTCCTGGATCCGCTTCGCCTCACCAGAGGCCAGGCTCAGGACCAGTTCGGTCGGATCGGCACCGCCGGATTGTTCCAGGTTGCTATAATCCTTCAGGATGCGTCGCAATCCCTCCAGGCCCTCTTTCGCCTGAAGTTTGACCCTGATCCGGTCGTTGCCCTCGCGAGTCATCCGCTCGACAGCAATGCTGTCCTTCTCGGTTTCGCGGCGCAATTCGGCCAGCAGTCGATCGATGGTGTTTTCTATTGCCTTTTCGGTCGCGACCTCCAGCACTAAATGCATCCCACCCTGCAGATCGAGTCCGAGATTAAGTCGCTCAGCTCGCGGAAGTAACGGCGGCAGCAGTGACGGCAGCGACGGCCGACCGGACAGCGTGGGAAACAGATAGTACCCCGCGATCACGGTGACCCCCAAGAGCGAGAGGGTCTTCCAGACGACCGTTTTTTTCATTCGACTAGGTCCGCCTCTTTAGCAACACGCAACGCCGCAGGAATATTCGGACGGCAAAATATACGGAAACGGTACCGAAAAAGCAATGGAAAAGTTCAAGGGGAAGGGCTCAGTCGCATAGGACGCGGATCTGGGGCTCATCCAGCTCTGAGACCCCGTCGATTCGCGCCCCGTACGAGGCAAGCGACAGTAGATAGTCAATTGCGGCCAACCCCACCTCTTCACCCGGCACAAGGACAGGCACACCGGGCGGATAGATCGTGATGATGTCGGCACTGACACGCCCCTCCGCCTTTGCAAGCGGCAGATACTCCGAAGGGCCAAAGAAGGCGTCACGCGGGGTTCGATGAAGCTCCCGACCCAACGGCGGCAGCAAAGAGGGAACAGCCCGCAGATCGCGGGATCGGGCACCACGCCCGGCCAGACTCTCCAGCGCCGCGACCAGCCGATCCAGGTCATCCCTGCGATCCCCGATGCTCACGATGACAAGGACGTTGAAGAGGTCGGCCATCTCTACCTGGATGCCGAAGTCGGCGTTCAGGATAGCAGACACCTCAAATCCGCTGAGACCGAGTCCCTTGACGCAAATAGTCAGTTTCGTCACATCCAGAAAGAAATCCCGATCTCGCAGCTCAGCCTCCCCAAAGCAGGAGAGACCGGGAATCCGATTGATACGGTTCCTCGCGTCTTGCGCAAGGTTGATGGCTTTATCCAACAGCTTCTCCCCCTCGGTCGCCATCTGCATTCTGGCCAGATCCAACGAGGCCATCAAAATATACGACGGACTGGTGCTTTGCAGAAGCAGCAGCAGCTTGACAACTCTAGGATAATCGATCGCCGCACTCTTCAGGTGCAGCATGGAGGACTGGGTCATCCCCCCCAGGATCTTATGGGTGGACTGGACGCAAAGGTCGGTGCCGGCATCAAGCGCCGAGGGCGGCAGGCCCGGGTGGAAATGCAGGTGCGGACCGTGCGCCTCGTCGACCAGCACGACGACACCCCGGCGCCTGGCCATCGCGACGATAGCGCATAGGTCGGCCGTCACGCCGTAATAATTCGGACTGGTCAGGGAGAGCACCTTGGCCTTCGGATGCTGCGCCATGGCGCGCCCCACATCCTCGGCCGTCACGTTTAACAGCATGCCCAGCTCCGGGTCGAAGGTCGGCAGGAAGAAGCGCGGTATCGCGCCGCTGAGGATGATCCCGGTCAGGATCGATTTATGCGCATTCCTCGCGATGAGGATCTCATCTCCCGGTCTGACCGTTGACAGGATCATGGCATGATTGCCGCCGGTCGTTCCATTAATCAGAAAGAACGAGTGATCGGCTCCGTATGCCTCGGCCGCCAACTCCTGGGCCTCCTTGATAACCCCGATCGGACGCTGCAGACAATCGACCTCGTCAAGTGTTGTCAGGTCGATCGTAAAGATCTTGGGGCCGACGAACTTGCGGAAGCGAGTCGAGATCCCCTTGCCGCTCTTGTGCCCGGGGGTGTGGAACGAGACCTTGCGGCTCTCCGCCAGGTTGACCATCGCATCAAAGAGGGGAGTCCTATACTGTCGTTCGGGAACCATCACAAAAACAGGGGATAGGGGTTAGGGTATAGGGTATAGGAGGGGCAAGAAGAGCAAAGAACCATGGGATGTGTGTTTGTAGGATAAGTTCTCGTCGGACCGATCTTGCATTCTAAACCCTTCACCCTAAACCCTGTCTTTCAGTGGAAGGTAAAGAGGGGGGCGTTGTCCTCGATGATCCGCTTCTCCTCTTCAAGCCGCTGCCGTACATACTTGGGGAGGAGAAACGACATCTGATGTGTCTGCCCATCATAATACCGCAGGTCACACCCCATCCGTTCGGCAATCAGGCGATCGATCGCATCCGGGTTAAACGCTCGCGGGTCGGCCCCCTTCGAAGCTATAGAAAATCCCCAGGGGAGGGCAAAGCTGGGGATCGTCGCCCAGTAAGGGGCTACGACGGGAAATACAGTGCGCAAGGTCTGGTGGATGGCAGTAAAGCAGGATAGATCTGAGAGACTGACCGCACCTGCCTGCAGCGCGATCACCCCCTGATCGGTCAGACAACGATGTACGATATGATAAAACTCCCGCGTAAACAGGAGATAGGCCGGACCCTCTTCCACCGGCTCAGAGATATCGATAATGATCACGTCAAACCGCTCGTCCGTCTCCTCCAGATAGCGTCTGGCGTCCAGGAAACGAACCTCGGCGCGCGGATCGTCGAACGCGCCCTTATGCCACTCGGGGAGCAGTTCTTTGCATCGATTGACAACCTCCTCATCAATATCGACCATCAGCGCCCGCTCCACCGTCGGGTGCCGAAGGACCTCCCGCAGCGTCGCCCCCTCCCCGCCGCCCACAATGAATACCCTCTTGGGGGCCGGATGACTGAGCATCGCCGGATGGACCAATGTCTCATGGTAGATAAACTCATCAAGGAGGCTCGACTGGATCTTGCCGTCGAGGATCAGGGCCTTCCCGTAGCTGCCGAGCTCCATAATATCGAGCGACTGAAACGGGGTCTGCGTCGAAAACAGGGCCCGCCGAACTCCGTGCAGGTGTCCCTCATCAGGACCCAGCGCTTCAATGAACCAGTGAAAGCTCTTGATCGGCATCGACAACCTTCTCGATGGACGAACTGAGTTTATGGATCAACTTCCCGACATGTCCTGGGATGATCCCCCGCCGCATCTCGACCACCGACGGCTTTTTGCACCGAAAGCGGGCGGCAATATAATCGACGGCTACCTCAGGTCTGAGAACATCCCCACAGGTAAAGATATCGACCGCCGCATACCGGTATTCGGGCCAGGTGTGAATCGAGATGTGAGACTCGGCGATCACAACCACGCCGCTCACACCAAAGGGATTGAACTCGTGGAAGGAGGTGTCAACAATAGTAGCCTTACAGGCATTCGCCGCACTAACCAGAATATCCCTGACAACTTCAGCTTTTTTCAGCGACTCTGGGTTACAACCGTGTAGCTCCACCAACAGGTGTTTCCCGAGTGCTTGCAACGATCTACCCCCCCTCGTAAAATTGTTGTTCGATATCCACCTCCCCGTACGTCTATACGCAAATGCCTTATATCGCGTTTTGAGAGAAATGCAAGAAAAAAATGAGGGGGTCGCGAAATTTCTCGTCCCCTTCTCTTCCGTTCCTCAGTCGGCACGACGGTCGATCGGACGACATCGTGAAAAAGCTGTAGACTTCATCGGCAGACGTGCGTAGAATTTTTAAAAGTGATAACGTAACGTAGACAATAGTGCTGGCATCCAGACGGATATGAATATGATGCGGGTCCCCTTCTTCGATTTGAAAGCACAGTACGCGGTCATCAAGCGCGAGATCAGGCGTGCAATGGATGAGGTCTGCGACAATCAGCAGTTCATCCTTGGCCCGCAGGTTCGGCGGCTTGAGGATGAGATGGCGCGGTATTGTGGAACCCCCCACGCGGTGGGCGTCTCCTCCGGTACCGACGCCCTCCTGCTGGTTCTCATGGCCCTGGACATCCGCCCGGGGGACGAGGTGATCACGACCCCATACACCTTTATTGCGACGGCGGGATCTATCGTCAGGTCCGGGGCCACACCGGTCTTCGTCGATATCGATCCGATCCGTTTCACGATTGATCCGAAGCGGATTGTCGATCGAATCACGGAGCGGACGCGCGCGATCCTCCCGGTCCACCTGTTCGGTCGATGCGCCGAGTTGGAGCCGATCCGCACCTTGGCTGCGCAGCACAACCTCGCTGTTATAGAAGATGCCGCCCAGGCGATCGGAGCAGAGGATGAATACGGCAGGAGGGCGGGCTCGATCGGGCAGGTGGGCTGTTTCTCGTTTTATCCCACAAAAAACCTGGGCGGTTTCGGCGATGGCGGGATGGTCGTCACCGCCGACCCCTCCCTGACCTCAACGCTTGTGTCTCTCAGGAACCATGGGGCGTCAACCAAATATCTCCACTCGCTGCTCGGCGGTAATTTCCGCCTTGATGAGTTGCAGGCAGCCGTCCTGGGGGTCAAATTTCCACACCTCGATCGGTGGATCGAACAGCGGATCGGCAATGCCAAAGCGTATGATGCCCTCTTCCGTAAGATGGGTCTGGAGCATCGGATCCGGCTTCCGGACATTCCGAGGAATGAACGGCACGTCTTCAATCAGTATGTCATCAGGGTTTCACGGCGAGACGAGTTGAGTCGCTTCCTTACGTCTCGGAGCATCGGCCACGACATCTACTATCCTGTGCCGCTCCATTTGCAGGTCTGCTTCCAGTACCTTGGGTACAAGGAAGGGGACATGCCGGCGTCCGAACAGGCCGCCAGAGAGGCATTAGCTCTGCCGATCTATCCGGAGCTGACCCAGCCGATGCTGGAATATGTCGTGGATGCCATCCAAACCTTCTACGACGGATGATCCCGCAGACCGGCCTGTGATAACTGCCTTTCATCACGGAACCATCCTCATACGTTCAATGCCGGTGGGAACGCTCGGCAGTGAGAACACTCCTGCGAGCGCTACGTTCTTTTGGGATTGCCAGCGCTCGACCAGATGTGATATATATAAAAATCCCGCGTGAACGGTCAATGGCTGATCAGTTGCAGTGGCCTATATTGCCACAATACGGTAGGTCTGCGGCTTGGAATGCACCCTACCCTTGGGGTAGTATCCATTCTCATGGCCGGAGCGTCCCGAAGGCCGGGTATCGACCGCGTCCCTGACCCGCTGACCCACCGCTGACACTATCACTGTTCACGCAGGATGTGGGAGCATATGGGGACGGCTGCCATGAGGGAGCTGAATGGTGGAGACGATTCAACTCCTTATCGCGACGGTCTTCTTACGACCCTACGTATTTGTATTCCTGGCGTTCTACCTGACGGCGGCGACCGTTGCCATCGGGTGGCAGCGGACCGCGCTGCTGACAGCAATCGCCTGGGTCGTCGCATTCACGGCCGAATACTCCTCGACCAGGAACGGAATTCCATTCGGTTTTTACAGCTATATTCCGAGCACCATCGGTCAGGAACTGTGGATCAGCAACGTCCCGTTTATGGATTCGCTCTCGTTTACGTTTCTTGCGTACGTCAGCTTCACACTGGCGCAATGGCTCAGGCTGCCTGTCGGCGCAAGCGATCAAGAGGTGGTCGCCGCCAGACGGTCCTTCCCGGTTTTGGTGCTGACGGCCTTTCTCTTCATGCTGATCGATGTGGTAATTGACCCGGTCGCGCTGAGGGGCGATCGCTGGTTTTTGGGAAAGATCTACGAATATCCGGAACCGGGAATCTATTTCGGCGTGCCGCTCACCAACTTTCTTGGGTGGGCAATTGTCGGATTCGTGACAATCGCAATATTCCAACAGGTTGACCGCGCCCTGCCGCCGGAGAGGGGATCGAACCCTGGTGTAAAACCGATCCTCTGTGGGGTCATGCTTTACTATCTGATTCTGGTCTTCAACCTCGTGATGACCTTTATTATTGGCGAAATGCTGCTCGGGATCACCGGAATTGTGTTGTACACCCCGATTACCTGGCTGGTCCTCAAACGCTACTGGCAGCAGGGGTCAGCGCATACGCTTGTCGGTCGCAGGGTGCTGTCATGAGATTTCCACTGCACATCACCACCGATATGATCAAACACCAGGTCCGCCATGGGCTGAAAGGGCAGGCACGTTATCCGTTCGTCCTCATGCTGGAACCGCTCTACACCTGTAATCTGGCCTGCCTCGGATGCTCTGTCGAACGACACACCGGACGCATCGAGGACCGGTTAACACTCGAGGAGTGCCTGAAGGCGGCGGATGATTCGGGCGCTCCGGTCGTCTCGCTCTGCGGTGGAGAGCCCACCATCTACCCCGAACTGAAGGAGTTGGTGGAGGGGATCATCGCGCGCAAGCGCCACATCTACCTCTGCACAAACGGGCTGCTGCTCGATCGGACCGTCTACGGCCAAATCGCGCCGCACAACCGACTCTCGATCAACATCCACCTGGATGGATTGAAGCGAACCCACGACGAGGTCTGCGACAGGGAGGGGGTCTTCGATAAGGCGCTCGAGATGATCAAGGAGGGGAAGAGGCTCGGCTTTCGCGTGACAACTAATACGACGATCTTCAAAGAGACCGACATGGATGAGGTCGAGGCGCTGTGCCGCCTGCTGCGCGAGTATCAGGTGGACGGCATGCTCCTGTCCCCGGGATATCACTACGCCTCGATCGAGTCCGATTTCTTCCTGGCGCGCGAGGAGATCCACCAAAAGTTCCAGCGAGTGCTCGATCTGTCGACGCGGTATCGGCTGACCTCCACCCCGATGTTTCTCGAATTTGCGGCCGGCCTGCGCGAGTATCCCTGCTCCCCCTGGAGCACCGTGACCTACACCCCCCAAGGTTGGAGGGGGCCCTGCTACCTCATCGGGGAAAAGTATTACCGAACATTCGAGGAGTTCTGGCAAAGCGTAGACTGGGACTACTGGGAATCCCGCCAGGATCTGCGCTGTTACAACTGTAAAATGCACTCCGGCTTCGAGGCCTCCGTCGTCCGCGGACTCCGAAACAGCCCGAAGGACATGCTCAGGATGGCCGTCTGGAACTTTCTGGAGTAGGCAGCATGGCGACATCATCCAATAGGAATCAACAGCTTGAGACGGCGGCCGATACTCTGCGAGCCGATAGAAGCCCGCTCGATAAGGCGATCGATCAGGCGCGGGCCCGACTCCTGGCCATGCAAGATCCCGCCGGCTTTTGGGTTGCGGAGCTGGAAGCCGACACCACACTAACCTCCGAGTACATCATGCTCCGTTATCTGCTCGGCAAGGTCGACGCAACCAAACAGCGGAAGGCTGCGGCCTATCTGCGCGAGACACAACTGCCCGATGGCGGCTGGAACATCTACTATGGCGGACCAAGCCACCTGAGCACCACGGTCAAGGCATACTTCGCGTTAAAGCTCTGCGGCTATGCTCAGACAGAGCCGTTCATGCAGCGGGCCCGAGAGCTCATCCTCCGTCAGGGCGGCCTCTTTCACGCCAACGTCTTTACGAAGTTTGCGCTCGCCATCTTCGGCCAACTCGATTGGCGGGGCGTCCCGGCCATGCCCGTTGAACCGTTCCTCCTTCCGGAGCGGTCATTCTTCAACATGCATGAGATCTCCTATTGGTCCAGGACCGTACTCACCCCGTTGATGATCATCTTCGCTCATAAGCCGGTCATACCCGTCCCGACCGGAGCCGATCTGATGGAACTCCGGACGGAGCCTGCGCCGAAGCATGACTACCGGTTTCCCAAAGACCATCGGCTGGTGTCGTGGCAAAACCTTTTCCTGGCCGTCGACCGACTGCTCCACTGGTATGAGCGACGTCCGAACCAGCGCCTCCGCCAGTTGGCGATAGAACGAGCGACCAACTGGATGCTTCGCCGCATGGGAGAAGGCGGCCTCGGCGGAATCTTTCCGGCCATGGCCAATTCGGTCATCGCGCTGCGATGCCTGGGCTACGAGGTCGAGCACTCTGTAGTAGCCGGAGCGTTCAAACAGATCGAGGCCCTCGAGGTGGAAGACGAACGGACCCTCCACCTGCAACCGTGTCTTTCCCCGGTCTGGGACACCTGCCTCGCGGTCAATGCGCTTCTCACGTCCGGGCTTCCCGTCGACCATCCCGTCCTGGTTGGCGCATGTCAATGGCTGCTCTCAAGGCAGACTCAGACCGTGGGCGACTGGAAGGTCAAGGCTCCGGACGCCGAACCGGGCGGCTGGTATTTTCAGTTTGAAAACGAGTTCTATCCCGACATCGACGACAGCGCAGTGGTCATGACCGCCCTGATCAAGACCGTTCTCCCAGATCAGGCCACCAAAGAGGCGGCGATCAGGCAGGCGCTCAAGTGGGTCCTCCCACTGCAGTCGAGCGATGGGGGCTGGGCCGCGTACGATAAGGACAACAACAAACGGTTCCTGAACGAACACCCCTTCGCGGATCACAAGGCGCTGCTCGATCCACCCACGGCGGATCTGACGGGGCGGGTGCTTGAGATGCTCGGCCATCTGGGCTGGAGCAACGCCACCTCGGTGGCGCAGCGCGCGATCGCGTTCCTGAAGCGCGAACAGGAACCCGAGGGGTGCTGGTACGGCCGATGGGGGGTCAATTACCTGTACGGAACCTGGGCGGTGCTGGCGGGTCTTCGAGGCATCGGAGAACAGATGGACCAGCCGTACATCCGGCGGGCCGTTGACTGGCTGATCGGTCATCAGAATCCCGACGGCGGCTGGGGCGAATCGTGCCATTCCTATGAGGATCCGCGGACAGCCGGTCAGGGTCCCAGCACTGCCTCCCAGACCGCCTGGGCGCTTTTGGGGCTCTTACACGCCGGTGTCGTACGGCACCCTTCAGTAGAAAAGGGCATCGACTATCTCCTCCGAACCCAGGGCGCGGATGGCGGGTGGGAGGAACGGGAATTCACCGGAACAGGATTCCCCCGCGTCTTTTACCTGCGGTATCATCTCTATCGACTCTACTTCCCACTCTGGGCCCTTTCCCTGTATCGTACCCTGCTCCAGAAGGCCGCTTCCGGCCACAATGACAACGGCGCACCCCCCTCAGACTGATCGGGTCAGCAGCGCGCCGCTCGCCGTCTTCGTGGCGACGCGGGCAGAGATGAAGCCGATCGCGACCGCCCTGCCGCCCACCCGTCAATCAGCGCACCGATCGGATTCGATCGTCCGGGTTGAGACAGGGGGCCGGAATCTCCTGCTGACGCGAACAGGGGTGGGACCGGATCACGCCGAAGCCGCTGCCCGCCGCCTCTTCGAAGACACGTCTATTGCTGCCGCCTTATCGCTGGGCGTGACTGCCGGGCTGGATCCTGAGCTGCGGACCGGAGACCTGGTTGTGGCGGACCGGGTGATCCTTCGACGCGGCTCAGGGCAGGTTCTTCGACGCGACCCTCAACAACGCCCACACAGAGCAGGCGACTCGACATTGGAGAGTGTCTCCTGTGACTCAGGCTTGCAGGACGCGGCCGTCACCGTTATCCAACGGTGGAACAGTCGGTACTGCCTTGGTCCGATCCTCACCGTTGACCGCATCGTCCTGACGGCAGAGGACAAACGCCGTCTGGCGGCGGAGTCGGGCGCAACGGCCCTGGATATGGAGAGTGCCGCTATCGCCTTCGCCGCCGCGGCCCGCTCCATCCCGTTCCTGGCCGTTCGCGGCGTCCTCGACACCGTCGATGAAGATATTACGGTCGGCTTTGATCAGTTTCTGAACGGCCACGGGGAGCCGCAACCCCTTCCGCTCATGCGCTATCTAATCACGCACCCGTTCGCCGTTCCGTACCTGATCGGACTGGGCGTTCGAACAAAGGCAATCTGCGCCCGCCTCGGTCTGTTACTCCAGGCGCTCTCGACTACCCTGAGCTGACCAGTGGTCTACACCTCCAGAGGTTCGTTGTGGCAAATCCCGATCTCTCGAAGCTGAGCATCGACAAGAGTGCGGCCCGTATCCCGCGCGCGCGTCGACGGCTGTGGCCCTGGGCGGCAGGCGTCGCCCTCTTGGTCGTTGCGGCGATACTCGGTTTCTCTGGCGGCCTCGGTGGTACGGTGACGGTAGAGACCGCAACGGTCACGACCGCATATCCATCGCAGGCGGTCACCGCACTCAACGCCACCGGCTATGTCGTCGCACAGCGCAAGGCGGCGGTAGCGTCGAAGGCAACGGGGCGTCTCGAATGGCTCGGCGTCATGGAAGGCAGCCACGTCAAGAAGGACGAGGTCATCGCGCGGCTCGAGAGCCGCGACGTTGCGGCAAGCCGCGAGCAGGCAGCAGCCAACGTTAAGGTTGCGACGGCAAACCTCGAGCAGGCGCAGGCCGAACTGCGCGACGCCGAACGTACCCTGGCACGCTGGCGCGAGCTGTGGCAGAACAAGTTTGTCAGCGAGTTGGAGCTCGATACGGCGGTTGCGCGGGCCGACAAGGCGCGCGCGACAGCTCAGTCGAATGAGGCCGCCATCTCAGTAGCGCGGGCCAACCTGAAGGCGGCGGAGGTCGCGCTGGACCAGACGCTGATCCGCGCGCCGTTCGACGGGGTGGTCCTGACCAAGAACGCCAACGTCGGCGACAACATCACCCCGTTCTCAAGCGCCATGGATACCAAGGGCGCGGTCGTGACCATCGCCGATATGTCGACGCTGGAGGTTGAGGCAGACGTGGCCGAGTCGTCGCTGGGTCGGATTACAGTCGGCCAGCCGTGCGAGATCCAACTCGATGCCATACCCGATACACGCTTTGCCGCCGTCGTGAACCGGATCGTGCCGACCGTCGACCGCGCGAAGGCGACGGTGATGGTCAAAATCGGGCTTGTGGAGCGTGACACGCGCGTCCTGCCGGACATGAGCGCGAAGGTTGCGTTCCTCGAGCGCGAGGTCGCGCCCGAGGAACGGAAGTCCGTCATCGCCGTCCCAAGACAGGCGGTCGTCGAGCGCAACGGACAGCAGGTCGTGTTCGTCGTCAAAGAGGGCCGGGCGATGCGCACCACGGTCGAGACCGGCCGCACACTCGGCGATCTTGTCGAGATTCGCGGCGTTCCGACAGGGGAGAAGGTCGCCCTCACACCACTCGACAAACTGACCGACGGCACGCGCGTCAAGACGGACCGGAAGTGACGGTAAGAGGCACACACCCGTGAATGAGACTGCCGCTCGGCCGCTGATCGATATCCACAACCTCGCCAAGTCCTACCGGCGCGGCGGACAGGTCGTACCGGTGCTGACCGATATTACCCTTCAGGTGCGGGCAGGCGACTTCCTCGGCCTGATGGGTCCGTCCGGATCAGGCAAGTCGACGCTGCTCAACCTGATCGCCGGAATCGACAAGCCCGACACCGGCGAGATCCTCTTTGACGGCGTTGACATCACCCGGCTGTCGGAGACCGAACTCGCCGACTGGCGCGCCGGAACCGTCGGCTTTATCTTCCAGTTCTATAACCTGATACCGGTTCTCACGGCCTTTGAGAACGTCGAGCTGCCGCTCACGCTGACCCGTCTGAACCGCCGCAAGCGACGGGAGCACGTCGAGGCCGCGCTTGCGCTCGTCGGTCTGTCCGATCGCATGGCCCACTACCCATCCGAGCTCTCCGGTGGACAGCAGCAGCGCGTCGCCATCGCGCGGGCCATCATTACCGACCCGCGCCTGATTGTCGCCGACGAACCGACCGGCGATCTCGACCGACACTCGGCCGAGGAGGTGCTCACGCTCATGGACCGCCTGAACACCGACCTCGGTAAGACAATCGTGATGGTCACCCACGACCGACGCGCCGCCGACCAGGCCCACGCGATCATGTATCTCGACAAGGGCGAGCTGTCGACGGCGGACGACGTGCACGAGCGGTCGCTGCGGTGAACGTCCGGTGCAGTTTCTGAAGCTCGTATTGCGGAATGCGCTCCGCCACAAGTTGCGCACCGCGCTGACGTTGCTCGGCCTGGTGGTGGCGATCCTGTCGTTCGGGTTGCTGCAAACGGTCGTGGACGCCTGGTACGCCGGGGCGGCCGGGGCGGCCCCGACGCGGCTGGTCACGCGCAACGCGGTCTCGCTGGTCTTCCATCTGCCGCTCAGCTATCGCGACCAGATCCGCGGCGTCGACGGGGTGCGTGCCGTCTCGTACGCCACCTGGTTCGCCGGCATCTATCAGGACCCGAAAAACTTCTTTCCGCAATTCGCCGTCGAACCGCGCACCTATTTCGCCATGTACCGCGAATATGTCGTCGCGCCGGAGGAGTTTGCCGCCTTTCTGCGCGACCGCAAGGGCGCCGTGGTCGGCCGCAAGCTCGCCGACACCTACCACTTCAAGGTCGGCGACGTACTACCGCTGCGCGGGACGATCTACCCCGGCACCTGGGAGTTCACGGTGCGCGCCATCTACGACGGCGTCGACACCAAGACCGATACCTCGCAGATGTTCTTTCACTGGGAGTATCTGAACGAAACGATCAAGAAGCGCGCCATCCGTCAGACCGATCAGGTCGGCGTCTACCTTGTCGACGTCACCGACATCGACCGCGTCGCCGAGGTGAGTCGCGCCATCGATGCCGTCTTCAAGAACTCGCTGGCTGAGACCCTGACCGAAACCGAGCGCGCCTTTCAGATCGGCTTCGTCAAGCAGACCGAGGCGCTGGTCATCGCCATCCGGATCGTCTCCTATGTCGTCATCGTCATCATCCTGGCGGTCATGGCCAACACGATCGCGATGACCGCCCGCGAGCGGCTCTGCGAGTACGCGACGCTCAAGACCCTCGGCTTCTCACCGGCCTATATCGCAGCGCTCATCTTCGGTGAATCGGTCGCCATCGCCGCCAGCGGCGCGGTCATCGGTATCGTCGCCACATTTCCGGTCGCCGCCTGGTTCGCCGCAAAGGTGGGGACGCTGTTTCCCGTGTTTGAGGTGAGCGGCGAGACCGTCGCCCTGCAGATCGTCTGCGCGCTGGGGGTCGGGATCGCCGCGGCGGTCGTCCCGGGACGGCGGGCGGCGACGGTCAAGATCGTCGAGGGGCTGCGCGCCATCGGGTGATGGCGGAGGGTACGCGATGCCGATCCCGGTCTCATACAGTGTCCGGAACCTCTGGACCCGGAAGTTGACCACCGCACTGACTGCCGGCGGGATGGCGCTCGTGGTCTTTGTGTTTGCGGCGGTGATGATGCTCGACGCGGGACTGAAGCAGACACTCGTCGCGACCGGACAGCCGAACAACATCCTGGTAAGCCGCCGCTCCTCGGGCACCGAGATCCAGAGCGCCGTCGCCCGCGCGCAGGCAGCCATCATCGAGAGCCAGCCGGAGATCGCCACCGGTCCTGCCGGGGTGCGAATGGCCTCGAAGGAGGTGGTCGTCCTGATCACGCAACCCAAGCGCGGGACCGGCGTACCGACCAATGTGACCGTGCGGGGGGTCGGCGCGCAGGGCCTCGCCCTTCGCCCCCAGGTCCGGGTCGTCTCTGGGCGGATGTTTCGGCCCGACAGCACCGAGATCACCGTGGGCAGGAGTATCGCCGAGCGCTTCGACGGAACGGGGATCGGCGAACGACTGCGCTTCGGCGGTCGTCACTGGACGGTGGTCGGCGTCTTCGACGCCGGCGGATCGGCGTTCGACTCGGAGGTGTGGGGCGACGGCGAGCAGATGATGCAGGCGTTTCGACGGACGGCGTTCTCGTCGGTCGCCGCGCGGCTGACCGACCCGTCGCAGTTCGAGGCGCTGAAGCGGCGGCTGGAATCCGATCCGCGGCTGACCCTCGACGTCAAGCGCGAGCGCTCCTTCTATGAGGAGCAGTCGCAGGCCATGTCGAACTTCATCAGCTACCTCGGGCTGACCCTTTCGGTGATCTTCTCGGTCGGCGCGATGATCGGCGCCATGATCACTATGTACGCAGCGGTGGCCATCCGCACGTCGGAAATCGGCGCCCTGCGCGCGCTGGGATTCCGCCGGGGTGCGATCCTGGCGGCGTTTCTCCTGGAGGCGCTGTTTCTCGGACTCGTCGGTTGGGTGGTTGGACTGGCGTGCGCCTCGGCAATGCAACTCGTCCAGATCTCGACGATGAACTGGCAGTCGTTCTCGGAGCTGGCGTTCCGGTTCGCTCTCACGCCGGAAATCGTCTGGAAATCGCTCGTCTTCGCGCTCACCATGGGGCTGCTGGGCGGCTTCCTGCCGGCCGTCCGCGCCGCCCGCCTCAAAATCGTCGACGCCCTCCGAGCAGCTTGATACAAAGGCATCTGGATCCCCACCGAGCCAGTGCCGGGTAGCAACAGGGACACTTACCGACCGAAACCTTGACAGGCTATTGGAAAAGCTAGAGAATCAGCATGCAACCAAGGCTGAGCGCGAAGCATCGCAAGACATTGGAAGCCGTCTTTGCAGACCCTGTGCGTGCCAACATCCATTGGGCAGATATCGAGCGTTTATTGGTCGCTTGCGGAGCAGATATCACTGAAGGACGCGGTTCAAGAGTGCGCATTGCCCTCAAGGGCGTTCGCGCGGTATTTCATTGTCCCCATCCCGGAAAAGAAACTGATCGAGGCGCGGTTGCGGCAATGCGCCGTTTTTTGACAGAAGCAGGGGTGATGCCATGATGGAGTACAAAGGCTATCTAGCCCACACCGAGTTCGACGATAAAGCCAATCTCTTTCACGGAGAGGTGATCAACATCCGCGACGTGATTACGTTTCAGGGCAAATCGGTGGATGAACTACGTCGGGCGTTTGAGGATTCGGTAGAGGATTATTTGGCTTTCTGCGCCGAGCGCGGGGAAGAGCCGGAACAACCGTTTGCGGGTCAGTTGACGGTACGGCTATCACCCGAACAACACCGCCGAGTAGTTTTAGCCGCTGAGAAGGCGGGGAAAAAACCTGAAAGATGGGTGGCCGAAGTGCTAACGCAAGCGACGAGTTTGGCACGCGGCCCCAAGGCAGGGAAGGTCGCCTAACAGGCCTAGATAGGCTTTCAGGCGCAGATGATGCTCGGTGCCGAATAACACACGGGACCATCGAAATAGATATGGCGTACGGTACACCGTACGCCATCATAGGGGATTGGAGAGACGCATATGACCAGTATAACCGCCACTGAGGCCCGAAAAAGACTGTACGCGCTTCTGGACGATGTTGCCGATTCCCACGAACCGATCCAGATCGCTGGCAAGCGTCATTCCGCCGTGCTCGTATCGGAAGCCGATTGGCGCGCCATCCAGGAGACGCTATACCTGAATGCGATCCCGGGAATGCGTGCGTCGATTCGCAAGGGCTTCAAAACGCCTGTCGGGAAGTGTCACGAGGTGCTTGATTGGTAAAATGAAGGCTCGCTGCAAGGAGAGCGTCATGACAACTGTAGAGACGATCGAACGCGCTATCGAACAACTTCCTCCGGAGGAACTGGCAAAGTTTCGACGTTGGTTCTTGGAGTTCGATGCTGCTGCCTGGGATGCCCAAATCGAGGCGGATGCCGCTGCCGGAAAGTTCGATGCGTTAGCTAAAGAGGCACTAGTCGAATATCGTGCGGGTAAGGCGCGCGAGATGTGAGACACTTCACGTCGAGTGGATTCTGGCGATGTTTCGATACTCTGCCACCCGACGTTCAAGATCTCGCCCGACGCTGTTTCACTCTCCTCAAAAAGAATCCGGCACACCCCTCCCTACACTTCAAATCCGTGCACGGCGGACGCTTCCGTAGCGTCCGAGTCGGTATGCATTACCGCGCCCTCGGCGTATTAGTCCCTGACGGAGTTCAGTGGTTCTGGATCGGGTCGCATGCCGAGTACGACAAGCGTTTTGGCTGATCGACGTTTGTCGACAATGGCGAAATCTGAAAAATATTGACAAGCCCCTGGAACGGCAAGAGACTCGCGATAACCGTTTGGGGCTCTAAGGTTACACGAGGTCGATCAGCCCTGTACCGATAGCTCGACTAGTGTGGTTAATGGTCAGGTTACCTATGCGGAAGCCGCAATGAGCATTACATTCCAACTGACTTCACCTGTAGATCTTTTTGAGAAATTACGAAGGGAGGCAGCACGGCTGGATCAGGGTGTCAGTGCCGATAACGTGTTCAATTTCGCCGTGACGGCGTGGCATCTTTACGAGTGGCTCAAGAAGAAGCCCGGTACGTGGGCTCCTGAACAGGAAGCTGATCTCGATACAATCCGAAAGAGTGAATATTTACAGATTTGCCGCGACATCGCAAACGCGAGTAAACACTACTCGCTCACATATACTCCGACTGCCAAGGATATTGTCCACGTACCAGGGGGTATAGGCAGAACGAAATTGGGAGTGAGTCGTTTAGGAAAAGCGAAAGATACGATCGATATTAAAACAGACGTCGGTCGGTACGAGATAATCAACCTAAAAAATCGAGTTATTGAGTTGTACGAGGCATTTTTCGCGAAGTGCCCGTAAACTGACCGTCCAGGGTATGTAGTTGCCGGAAGGTTTTTCAACTCTCCATGGCTGGGACACAGAACATCTTGTCATGGACAGACGATTACTCGGCACAACCCATGGGTTGGATAGGCGATGGGACTCGCGGACGGATTCCTGCCCGCAGTGCGCGCCGCGCGCCTCAAAATCGTCGACGCCCTCCGAGCAGCTTAAACACAATACATCCCGCCTCGGCCTCCTATTTCGAAAGATATTTCTCCGGCGACTGTTCGAAGGCGCGCTTGCAGCCCACGGCACAGAAATAGTAGGTCACCCCTTGATGGACGGCGGTCGCCGCCGCCTGCTTCTCATTCACCGTCATCTTGCACACGGGATCGATAGCCATCGCTCTCTCCTTTTATCGCGCATACTTTCGATCGATTGCCGCCTTGATCTCTGGAACCTTCTTCCCCTGCTTGTACATGGCATACGCATCCAGCGTAATGTCTTGGCACATCCTTCACGTGTCCGCATGCCGATCCGCGTAACAGTCGAGGTTGTTCCGGTGGTCCGCCATCCCGTAGCAGCCACAATAGCACGGCATCTGCTCGATCAGCTCCGGTACCTCCCTGGCGATCCGATAAGTCTCAGCCAGCTTGCCACTGAACAGCGCGGGCGAAGGTGTCGCCGGGCGAGGACGCCTGGGGATCCCCGGCAGGCTGCCATCCCCACCTGCCACAGCAAGTCCACCGGTCGCCAGCCCGACGAGGAGGCCCACCAGACCTCCGCCAATGATCTTTAACGCCCATCGCCTATCGGATTGCTTCATTGGATCTTGTTCCATATACGCGTTCACCTCCCTTCTTACCAATCAACCCGAACCAAAATCGTGTACTCGACATTCGTTGCAGCTTTCTGGACGTCATTCCGGCCAAGCTCGCGTCGCGGGCACGAGTCGGAATCCAGGAAAGAACGTAGGTTCTGGATTCCTGCTTTCGCAGGAATGACGACTCAGAGGGTGTCGACCTTTTCATCGAATTTCTGACACAGAATACCGGCTGCTATTGTATCACACCGGTAAGCCGCTATGCGGATGCGGCTACGTCCATCGGCCGGAATCGCCGTAACCGGAGGGCATTGCTGACCACCGTCACCGACGACAGCGCCATGGCGCCACCGGCCAGGACCGGACTCAACATTACCCCGAACAACGGGTATAGGACACCGGCGGCCACCGGGATCAGGATCACATTGTAGGCAAACGCCCAAAACAGGTTCTGCCTGATATTGCGCATCGTCAGCCTGCTTAACTGGAGGGCCGTCACAACGCTGCGCAGGTCGCCACCGATCAGGGTGATATCGGCCGCCTCCATCGCCACATCGGTCCCGGTTCCGATGGCGATTCCGACATCGGCCTGGGCCAGGGCTGGGGCATCGTTGATCCCGTCGCCCACCATCGCGACCAGCTTCCCCTGCTCCTGGAGCTGACGGACCTGGAGCGCCTTGTGTTCGGGGAGGACCTCGGCCAGGACGCGATCGATCCCCACCTGCCCGGCGATGGCCTGTGCGGTCCGACGGGTATCACCGGTCATCATCACCACCTCGATACCCAAATCATGTAGCGCCGCCACGGCTGCCTTGGAATGCGGCTTGACGACGTCGGCTACGGCGATGATGCCGAGAAACCGACCATCGGCGGCCACGAACATCGGCGTCTTACCTGCGCCCGAGAGCGCCTGCGCCTGGACGTCCATCCCGGCAAGGTCGATCCGGTGCTGCCGCATCAAAGCCGCGTTGCCGAGAAGAACCTCCTGTCCCTCTACCACCGCCCTGATGCCATGTCCTGGAGCGGCCTTAAACTCCTGCGGCTGGGCAAGATCGAGCCCCTGCGCCCTGGCGTGCTCAATAATCGCCTGGCCGAGCGGGTGCTCGGAACCCAGTTCCGCTGAGGCGGCCAAGCGAACGAGTTCGCGTGAGGCGTGAGGCGTGAGGGGAACACTCGGAACAACGTCGGTGACGACCGGTTGGCCGACGGTCAGCGTGCCGGTCTTGTCGAAAATAATGGCGCCCACCTGATAGGCCCGTTCGAGGCTCTCGGCGTTCTTGATCAGGACACCATGCTCGGCCCCCTTGCCGATACCGACCATAATCGAGGTGGGCGTCGCCAGACCCAGGGCGCAGGGGCAGGCGATCACCAGGACGGCGACGAAGTTCGAGAGGGCTACAAGAAACGCCTGCTCCCCCCCGACCAACCACCAGATCCCAAAGGTCATCACCGCGATCACCAGGACGATCGGGACAAAGACGCCGGCAATCCTATCGACCAGTCGCTGGATCGGCGCCTTCGATCCCTGGGCCTGCTCCACCAGTCGGACGATCTGGGCGAGGACCGTCTCCCGTCCGACCCGCGTCGCCTCGAACGTGAAGCTTCCCATCTTATTGACCGTCGCGCCGATCACCTGATCGCTCGGCCCCTTCTCGACGGGAAGGCTCTCTCCGGTCAGCATCGACTCATCCAGCGCCGACTGCCCCTCGCGGATGATCCCGTCCACCGGGACCTTCTCACCCGGCCTCACCAACACCAGGTCACCGACCCGGACCTCTTCCACGGGGATGTCTTGCATGACGTCGCCGCGGATCACCCGAGCGGTCTTGGCTCGCAGTCCCATCAACTTCTTGATCGCCTCGGAGGTGCGGCCCTTGGCCTTGGCCTCCAGCCACCGCCCCATGACGATCAGGGTCATCAGGATGGCGGCGGTGTCGTAGTAGGTCATCGTCTCCATCCCCGCCGGCGCGATGGACGCCGGGAAGAGGGTAAGTGCCGCACTGTAGAGATAGGCCGCATTTGTCCCGATCGAGACCAGGGTGTTCATGTCGGCGGTTCGGTGTCTCAGGCTCGCCCAGAACCCCCGATGAAACTGCCGGCCGACCCAGAACTGCACCGGGGTGGTCAGGACCAGGAGGACGTAGGGGTCGGAGAGCGGCGCCGGAGCCCATGGGAACCAGGCCGGAAAGCTCCCGAACAGGACAGGAAGGCTCAGGGCCGCGCCCGCCACAAACTTGGTTCGAAGTAGACGGATCTCTGCATCTGCCGTCGCCTTCTCCTGATCGGGCGCTGCGGCGGCAGTAGTTACGTCCGCAACCTGATACCCAGCATCTTCAATCGCCTTCCGCAGATCGGACGGTTGAACGATCGGGGCAAGGTAGGTCACGGTCGCCCGATCCGTCGCAAAGTTGACGGAGGCGGAGACCACCCCCGGGACTGACGATAACGCCTGCTCGATGTGCTGAACGCATGAGGCGCAGGACATCCCACGGATCGGGAAGACAACGTCGGCGACCGGTACTTCATAGCCGAGCTCTCGAACCTCCCGGACAAGTCGATCGATGGTGGCCTGCGTGGGATCGTACGAGATCGTCGCCTGTTGCGTTGCAAAATTGACACTGGCCGCCTCGACCCCGTCGAGCCGCGACAGGCCGTCCTCGATCCTGGCCACACATGAGGCACAGGTCATGCCCCCGATGGGGAGCGCGACGGTATGAAGAGCGCGGGAGGCGGGAGGCGGGAGGCGGGAGGCTTCGACACTGGCAGCTTGAGCTTCAGGCTTCGCACCTGAAATCCCCCCGTGCCCCCCTTTGGTAAAGGGGGGGTGGGGGGATTTAGGCACATACTGTTCCGGCGACCTGTCGAACGCCTCTTTGCAGGCCACCGCACAGAAGTAATAGTCCACGCCTTGATAGCGGCTTGTGCCTGCAGCCTCTTCGGGGAGTACATCCATGCCGCAAATCGGATCTGTTGCCATTACCGGCTCCCCAAACCCTGAGGTCTATCGCGAAGGGCCCCTCGCCCGGCCCAAAGGCCATACAGCCAAACTATAGGACGAGGCGTCCCCGCCCAGACCTGATCTTCAAACCATCGGTAGCCTGCGTCACCCATCAAGACCTTTCGGTACAGATCGATCACCGAACGACGCCGCTTGAGGACCTGAAACCAGAGCCACGGGGCCCGATGGGCCGCACGGCTGAGCCGATCGGCCGCCTCGAGCTCCGGGATGATCGTCCGCGAGACGGCGGTCTGATATGACGATAGGTCGCCGTTGCGGCTTCCGTCGGTCAGGATCGTCCGCGCCGCCTGTTGTCCGCTCTGAATGGCGTAATAGATCCCCTCCCCAAGAAAGGGATCGACCAGGCGGGCCGCATCACCTACAAGAAGGGCGCGCCCTCGGTGAAGCGAGCGGACCCCGTTGCCATGAATCGGAATCAACGCCCCGGTGGTCCGTATGGCGCTGCGATCCTGGAAGCCGGTCGAGTTCAGAAAGGCCGTCAGGCACGACTGGACCCGTTTCGCCGATCTGCGATCGACCGCCACACCGACCGAGGCCACGCCGCCTTTCGGAAAGGCCCAGCCGTACCCTCCCGGCGCGTGCCCCACATCCAGTACCACCCGACCCTTCAGCTTCGCCTCTCCCGTCCTCGTCAAGGGGAGCTCCACATCCAGCGCCGCCAGACCCGGCTGTCCGCGATCCGGAAAGAGATCCCGGGCCACGACACTGTAGGCCCCATCGGCCCCGACCAGGAAATCGGCGGTGACCGTCCTGCCCGCAATCTCGACCTCGACATGGTTTGCAGATGTCCTGGCGGATCGGATGGTCTGTCCATCCTGCAACTCGGCTCCGGCGTCAACCGCGCGTCCGCACAGCGCCTGATCAAACATGTTGCGCCAGATCATGAGGGCCACCGGCTCCGAGAAGGTCGCCTCCACCGCATCACGACCGCGCCAGGTAAAGGTGAGTCCGGTGATCCGCTCCTCTATCAGCACACTCGGATCGAACGGAAGCCACCGCTCCACCCGTCGCGACAGGCAGCCGCCGCACGGCTTGTAACGAGGCAACCGCCGCCGCTCCAGCAACAGCACCCGGGCGCCGCCCTTGGCCAGGGTAAGCGCCGCCGTCGCCCCGGCAGGCCCGCCGCCCACCACAATCGCATCGTACCGCATCACGGACCTGACCTACTTACCGTAGCGGGTGAAGACATCCAGAAGCTCCTCAATCTTCTTCTGGCGATCCTCCGCCCGCCCGGAGGCCATCGCCTCGACGACGCACGATTCGATGTGACGGCCGAGCAGGATCTTGCGAACCTGCTCCAATGCGCCCTGGATAGCGGAGAGCTGGAGCAGGATATCGACGCAGTACTTCTCCTCCTCCACCATCCGCTGCACACCCTGCACCTGCCCCTCGATCCGACTCAGCCGAGCCAGCGCCTTTTGCCTCGTCTCCTCGTCCATCATCTCACCCCCAACACGGCCGTCGACTATCACTACCCTACCCTGGTAGAGTATATACCAGGCAGGGGATCCAGTCAAGACCGGGATTGAAAACCTTGACAACCCAACAGAAACGCCGGACAATCGCCCCAACCATATGCGAGGTTTTTCGGCGAGCTTGTATGGCCAGTCGACTCTTTGGTTGTCCAGACTCAAAGGGTCGCTGCTTTGTAAAGTTAGTCGATGCATGGATTGAAATACACCAAGAAGACCTGCTTGCGGACTGGGAACTGGCGGTTAATGGCAAGAAACCTTTTCCTATTCGAGGACTGGACCAATGAACATTGCAGAGATCGTTCCGAAAGAAAATTACATACTTTACATAAAGACCGATGATGGGCAAACCGGTCTATTTGATGTAACGCCTTATCTCGAATCAGAAGCCTTCAAGCCTCTGAAAGACAGAAGTGAGTTCGAGCGCATTCATAATGGGAGGTACTATATTGAGTGGGAGTGTGGGGCAGATCTTTCTGTTGATACCATTGAGGCACGGTGGAAGCCTGGGGCAATAGAAAACGCCCAACAAGACCGTCCATCAGGCGTTCATACCTTGTGAGGTGGCGTATGAAGCAGTTGACGCGCATTACCTTAGATCCTGAAGTCATGGGTGGCAAAGCGTGTATTCGGGGTTTGCGGGTCACGGTCGGGACGATCGTGGGACTACTGGCGGCCGGCCGGTCTCGCGAAGAGATCCTCAAGGCATACCCGTACCTCGAACCGGAAGACATTGACCAGGCGCTAGCCTACGCGGCGTGGCGAGTCGAGGAGCGGGAGGTTCCGCTGGCCGCCGGATGAGTGTGAACGTTCTGGTCGACATGAATCTGTCCCCTGACTGGGTGCCTGTATTGCAGCGCCACGGCTGGTCGGCAGTCCACTGGTCCACGATAGGCGATCCACGGGCCACCGACCGGACCATCATGGACTGGGCCGCAGCGAATGGCTACATCGTATTTACCCACGACTTGGATTTTGGCGCGTTGCTTGCCCTGACGCGTGCAACGGGTCCGAGCGTGCTTCAGATTCGTGTCGACGATGTGTTGCCTGACTATCTGGAAGGCGTGGTGATTGCCGCCCTCAAGCAACACGATGCTGACTTGGCTTCTGGGGCGCTTGTTGCTGTAGACGAGAGCAAATCTCGAGTGAGGGTCTTGCCAATATGAGCGGTGGTGCGGTCGCCACCCAACAACTCGCTGAAGCTGACGTCCAGACCCCACCGCGTTTTTAAGCAATTCCGAGATCTATCCGTTCGGTTGGGCCACAGCTTCACTCAAGCGTTCAACGGACGCCGGAAGTTGTGAAGGGGGTGTCGTGGTCGACTGTAGAGATCACTATAAGAGGGGTGCCCTATGAATCGTTGGCTCGGAGCGTATTCGGAGTTGTTGTATGCGGTAATGCGCCTGGTGATCGGCCTTCTGTTTGCTTGTCATGGAGCGCAGAAGCTTTTTGGTGTTCTGGGAGAGGTGAGTCAACCCTCCAACCCCTTGATGGTTACGGCGGGAATTATTGAGTTCGTTGGTGGTCTACTGGTAGCGCTGGGGTTGCGGGCGCGCTACCTTGCATTCATCGCAAGTGGGCAGATGGCGGTCGCGTACTTCATGGTACACGCACCTCTTGGCTTCTGGCCCATCCTGAATGCAGGTGAGATGGCTGTACTCTACTGCTTCGTGTTCCTGTTCATTGCCTCTAAGGGTTCTGGCGTTTGGAGTATCGATGAATTCATCGGCAAAAGAGCGCGAGCCCTCTAGGGTTCGTGCTCAGTGTGTCGAACCGCTTTACGACCAGGGGTCGAAGACCTCGTTGAGGGCGCTTTTTGAGGCGCCGGGTTTCACCCCACCTCCAATGACATAGATCCTGCCGCCGACCGCCGCAGCGCCGAGCCCATGCCGCGCCGTCGGCATTGGCGCCAGGGTTGTCCAGCGATCTGTACCCGCATCGTAGGCTTCAGTCTGGGCGAACGTTCCCGCAGACTCCTCTCCGCCAAAGACAAAGAGTCGGCCGCCCAGGGCTACGGCAGCAATACCACCCCTGGCCGTCGGCATCGGCCGCCTGTCGTCCCACCGATCAGTATCCGGATCGTAGACCTCGGTGACTGCCAGATTTTCACCCAGCATGGCCACCCCCGTTCCGACACGCCCACCGACCGCATACAGTTTCCCGTCCAATGCGGCCGCCGCCAGGTGATCGCGGGCCGTCGGCATCGGTGCCCGTTTACGCCAGGTATCGGTCACTGGATCGTACTCCTCGTTGACGTTGAGCACCCGGTCGGCCATCCCGCCAACGGCGTAGAGTTTGCCGTTGATCACGCCGACGGCCAACGCTCCTCGCGCAGTGGGCATCGGTCGTCGCGCCTCCCACCGATTGGTCGAGGGATCGTAGCGCCAAAGGTTGGCAACCGGCTGCCAGGGCCATGCCCGGCGATACCCGCCAACCACGTACAGCTTACCGTCTATGTCGACGGCGGCCACGTGATGAAGGGCTTGGGGAAGCGGCGCCCGATTCTCCCATCGGTCCAGCGCCGGATCGTACGCCTGAACAGCACCGGTCACGCCACCGATGAAGAACATCTTGAAGCCCCCGATCACATAAATCTTCCCATCAACCGCCGCTGCCGCCACCTCGGTGCGTTCCATCGGCATGGGGGCAACGGTACGCCAACTCCCCAGCCCCTCAGCCCGGACACCGAGCGCAATAAGGAGACAGGACACTGCAATCGCGCCTATCAGATATCTCACCCCTCGCTTCATCCGTCGTTCACCACACTAACCAGCTCTTTAAGCGTTCCTACACCCCAGTATTCATTGCTGTTTTTGTAGCTTTTCGGTCCTTCCCCACCCATTGACAATATACCGGCAGAGGGCTACATTAACAATGTTGTTTGGAATCGATATACGACAGGTATAACAAACGGTCGCAATCGTGATGACCCCATGTCAGTAACTGGGCGGCAACAACCTGCTTATCAAAAGGAGGTATCGTGCCATGGTGCCGACATATCAGAAGGTATTGGTAACCACTGATCTCTCACCTCTCGGAAACGGCGCGGTTCCCCATGCCTATGCGCTCCTAGGTGAACGGGGCGGCACTGTCATCCTCTGGTGCGCCGTTGACGTCTCAGGGATGCCGGACCCGCTCTACGCCCAGCCTACGCCCGGTGAAACCCTCGCTGAAGAGCGGGCGGAGATCCGGGACAATCTCTTCTCCTCACTGGAGGCGCTCGTACCCGAGGAGGTTCGCACAGAGGGAAAGATCAAAACGGAGGTACGGGTACTGGAGATTTCCGGGGCGGTCCATGACGCAATCTGCCAGGAGGCGGCGGCCAAGGAGGCTGATGTGATCGTCATGGCCTCCCACGGCTATTCCGGGGTAAAGCACCTGCTCCTCGGCTCAGTCGTAGAGCATGTGTTGCGGAACGCCGATCGACCCGTCCTCGTTGTCCGGACCAAGTAGTACGGAGATCGACTGAGGGTCTGGAGCGCCTAAGGATATAGACTGACCGACGGCCTGATCCCTGGCAGCCTACGCTATTATATAAGTCAAGCCGGATTGAGAAAAAGCCGGGCGCAGGACGCGCCCGGCTTTCTTTGCTGATATTAACTCACCTCGAAGCCGACTCACCGAAAGCGACGTTCTTCGACTTTTTTAATAGCCGCCTAGACCATCGCTTTTCGAACGCTCACCACAGGCGGCGGATCTCGCGAACCCGCCGACCATACACCGATATTGCCTATACTACCAGCCCATTATGATAGGTCCCGGTAATATAGTCGCAATATCGAGGATGAGCATCCAACTTTCGGTCTGCTAGGGATGTCTTGCGCTGATTTTATGAGTTCGTGTGACCCTGAAGCTCGCACATCTGCTGGAACCACTAGCTCATGAACGAGATAATCATAGCGACCGTCACAAAGATCAGCAGGCCACCAGCCGCAAGCCACAACAGTATTGTGTCGCCGCGATCCACTGAAATCCTCCCTTAGTTTGACTGGTTAGCGGTTAACTCTGATCGTTCGACAACGTTCACCACTCGTTACTTTCCGTGTCGTGTTTCGGCGATTCACCCTGCAATCGCCGGCAATCCGGAAAGGTTCGCGTGGTATGTGGCCGTCCGACCAGAGCAGTACAACTCCTCCCTGCAATTTCAGGCGCTGAACGGAAGCGTCGCCGCGTTAGCCTCCACATTCTTCCAGGAACCGATAACCGGCGTACTGTATAACCTTCTACCTTACCGCTCACCGTCTCGGATCTGCTCGGATTAAACTGCCACAGATTTGCTCTGTGCGAACGGTACGGGCGCCGATTACTCCGGTATGAGGGCCGGCAAATCATTCGGCAGGATTCAGCCAGCAGCCTTTCTTCGAACAGCGTCGGGATGTAATCTAGCCAAGCGGGATTCCATTGTCAAGCTAAAAATGAGCTCTCTGGAATCTTGCGCCTTGACCTCACCCGGTGGCTTTGATACAGTAGACCCGAGTTCACCGGGCATTTGCTTAAGGAGGCCCATGTCTACGGTAGAGTACGCTCTATGGGCAATTGTCGCCCTATTCTTCGTGTTGGTATGCGCCGCGATCCCCATGCTGTTTCAGCTTCGCCGTACCGCGAGGCAGACGGAGGATTTCCTGAGGGTCGTGGAGCTTGAACTGCGACCGTCGCTGGTGGAGCTGAAAGAGGTGATTCGGAACCTCAATCGCGCCTCGGATCAAGTAACCGGTGGGTTGGGAAAGATGGGCGGGACACTCGACGCGATTGCTGAAGCAGGGCAGACCGTGCGGGATGTGAATCAGTTGGTACAGCAGTTCGTCTATCCGAAGCTGATCGCCGGTGCCGCCTTTACGACCGGCCTTCGGGTCGGTCTCAAGACTCTCATCATCAGGCTCATAAAAAGGAGGTGACGAACATGAGTGAGGAACGGGGGTGTTCGCCTGCGTCTGTTGGCCTCGCGTTTATCATCGGCGGCGCGCTTGGAGCGAGCTTGGCTCTCCTGTTTGCCCCGGAGGGGGGCCGTAAGACCCGCACTCGCCTCAGGGACCTCGCGACAGACGTGAAGGATCGGAGTACGGATATCGTTGACGATGTGAAAGACCGGGTCGAAGATGCCATCGGGGCAGGGAGAGAAATTTTTGAAGAAAAGAAGGCCATTCTGACCGCCGCCTACCAGGCCGGTAAGGAGGCGATGGACAGAGAACGAGGTAAGCTCTTGGAGCGATGATCGCTACAACCACATCGCAACGGGCGTTCCCGGATCACCTGGGAACGCCCGTGTTATTTATTGGAACCGAGACTCGGACAGACGCGCCGGACGTATTGTGTTAGTACTCCTTCTTGACGGCCTGCATCACCTGATCGAACAGCCGACCGTTGGTTGAGATCGCGTTCCCCCCCCGAATGGTCGGTCTCCCCTTCCAATCCGTAAAGGTACCGCCCGCCTCGCGCAGAATTGGCAGCAGCGCCGCACAGTCCCAGATGCTCATCACCGGATCGAGCATCACCTCCGCCCGCCCTGTTGCCACCAGAATATGGCCGTAACAGTCGCCCCAGCTCCGGTACATCCCGGTGGCAGTGATCAGGTGGCGGAAGGCGGGTTCACGTCCATGCGGCTCAAAACCGGCGCCGTCGGTGTACACGAGCAACGCCTCCTTCAGATCATCCAGACCGGAGACCGACGCACGGCGCCCGTTCCAGAAACAGCCCATTCCCCTGGCGGCATAGACGATTTCGTTCAGCGCAGGGAAGTTGGCGACCCCAAGGACTACCTCCCCATCGACCTCTAATCCGAGCAGGACGCCGAAGAGCGGAACGCCGTGCAGAAAGGAGGCGGTGCCGTCGAGCGGGTCGATAATCCAGATCCGGTTGGAATCTCCCCGCTGCTCGCCGAACTCCTCCCCAAGAACTCCGTGGTCCGGATAGGTCTGCCGGATCAAGGTTCGGAGTCTCTCCTCGGCCTGACGGTCGGCCGCCGTCACAAAGGTCCGATCCGGTTTTCGCTCCGGCGTCAACGCAGTCTGGAAGTAGGTCATGATGATCTCGCCGGCCTGTGTCGCTGCACCGACGGCAAAGTCGAGGAGCCTCTGAAGTTCGTCGCCTGTGGGCATCCGCTTCCTCATGTCAGGTGGTCGGGGCCTTGGCCGTCGACATCGCCGGATGGGCCAGGCTTCGCAGCGCCTCAGCGATCAGCATCACGGCGAGCAGCAATAGACTGATGCTGACAACCCCATTCAAGATCGTCGTATTCAGGATGAGGCCCTCCTGCAGGATGACGGCATAGGCCCCCCTCGCCTGAATCACAAGAGACCAGATTGTCATGCTCATGACGAAGAGCATCGGCAGCGCGACAAACCAGGTCGGTCGAGACGACCGTTTCAACCAAACCGTAATCCCCAGAAGGGTCAGGGCCGCCAGCAGTTGATTGCCTGTTCCGAAGAGGGTCCAGAAGAGCCGATAGGCCCCCTCACCGGAGGTAGTGATCAGCATAAGGGGCAATACAATCGTCATCGCCGTCGCGAGTACCGCACCCCGCTTGCCGGACCAGTTGAACAGCTCTTGAATGATATAGCGGCTCAGGCGGGTGGCCACGTCCAGTGTATCGAAGACAAAGGTGGAAAAGGCCATAGCCCCAAAGGTCATCGCGAATTGAAGATGCTCCTTGCCGATGAGGATCGCAAGGAACCTGCCGATCCCATCCCCATAGATCTTTCCCGGCGCCATTCCCTGAAGCTGAGGCTGAGCCACGATCATGACGGTGGCCAGCGCGATAAAGGCCACAAACCCTTCCAGCAGCATCGCACCGTACCCTACCGGCCGGCAGTGGGCCTCTTTCTCGATCTGCTTTGACGTGGTCCCCGAGCAGACCAGGCCGTGAAAG
Organism: Candidatus Methylomirabilota bacterium; assembly: GCA_003104975.1. NCBI lineage: Bacteria > Methylomirabilota (SeqCode) > Candidatus Methylomirabilota bacterium. The sequence continues at coordinate 271,018 of PQAM01000008.1, read as the reverse complement.
CCGGAACAGGCGCCGCAGGCGATGGTGACAAACAGAAACGGAAACAGCGCCCCGGTCATACCCGGCGCGTGCCAGGTCTTAAACGACTCCTGCTGGACCTCAAATCCGCCAAAGAAGATCCCGATGAGGCCGACAAAGAGGGTGAGATACAGGATGAACCCGCCCAGGTATCCCCGCGGCTGGAGAAGGAGCCACATCGGCAGGAGGGAGGCCGCGAAGCAGTAAAGCAAAATCAGCACCCCCCACATCTTCACGTCCAGGATCAGGAGGGTCGAAATCTTTGTACCGAACCAGACAACGCCCAAGGTCGCCGGGACAAAGATGAGTGTCTGCAGCCACAGTGGCGGGTTGAAGCGCCACTGCACTAATCCCATCAGAACGGCGAGGAGCAGGTACATGATGCTCGCCGCAGCAACCGCCCCGCCCGGATTAAAGGCGAAGACCTCCCCCTCAAACTCTTCCGTTTTGCCGACGAAGGTGCTCGCCGTGATATCGGTAAAGGCCACGATCACATAGATCAGGGCCAGCCAGATGAAGAGCATCATGATGAGCCAGCCCCGCGGCCCAAGATGCACACGGACGATCTCGGCAATGGACCGGGCGCCGTGTTTGACCGACGCTACCAGACTGGAGAAGTCGTGAACTGCCCCGATAAAGATCGTCCCCAGGCCGATCCAGAGCAGGCACGGAAGCCATCCGAACATCTGGGCGGCCATGATCGGACCGGCGATAGGACCCGCCGCAGCAATGGCGCTGAAGTGCTGGCCAAGCAGGTAGAACGGTTTAGTGGGGACATAGTCGACCCCGTCGTTGATCTCACACGCCGGGGTCTGACGCGTATCATCCAGACCGTACTGCCCGGCCACAAATCGGCTGTAGAGCCGATACCCCACACCGATTCCTACCAGCAGAATGACCGCGAGTAACGGCAGGCTCATACGTCGCCGATCCTTTTCAGTCGATGCTCAACACGCGTCAACAACGATCAGTCCTCCTCTACCAGGACAAACTCTTCCTTTGGCGCACCGCAGTTCGGACAGTGCGCCGGCGGCCGGTCGTCCTGTTGGTGGTGGCCGCAGATGAGGCACTTCCAGACGATGGTCATGGGGTACCGCTGCCTCGCGATCATTTCGTCAGGTACGTGGAGAGCATGACCCACACTCTCGCACCATATTATCACTACGATAGGTCCCGGACAATGCGTGACCCAGATCGACGAGGCTTCGACAGCATTGGATCAATATGATAGACTACACCCACTGTTATCAGGAGGAGCGATGGAAATCGACGCCATACGCGAGGTCGCACTGCGCGCTGCGAAGGAGGCCGGGGCGATCCTTCGCCAGGGGTTAGAACAACAGCGAACCATCGAGTTCAAGGGGGTGAAGAACCTCGTGACCGATATGGATCGCCGTTCAGAGGAAACCATTGCCGACCTGGTGCGGCAGGCGCTGCCGCACCACAATGTCCTCTGTGAGGAGGGGACCAGACTCCAGGGCGATTCCGGATATCGGTGGTACGTCGACCCGCTGGACGGGACGACCAATTACGCCCACGGTTACCCCTGTTACTCAGTATCGATCGGGGTGGAACAAGACGGAGAGTTGATCTTCGGGATCGTATATGATCCGAGCCAGGAGGAGCTGTTTATGGCCGAGCGAGGCGGAGGCGCGTTTCTCAACGGAAAGCGTTTACAGGTCTCAACCATCGCCGGCCTGCCTGACGCGCTGCTGGCTACCGGGTTTCCCAACGATGTCGCAGGTGCCGAGCACAATAACCTGGATCAGTTCGTGAAGTTTATGACACGCGCGCAGGGCGTCCGTCGCCCCGGTTCAGCCGCCCTTGACCTCTGCTATGTGGCCGCCGGTCGATTTGACGGCTTCTGGGAGCTGAAGCTGTATCCGTGGGACATGGCGGCAGGCATTCTGATGGTCACCGAGGCGGGCGGCCGGGTGACCGACCTTCACGGTGGGCCGCATCGCCTGTCTAACCCCCAAATCGTAGCCAGCAACGGCCTGCTCCATGCCGAGATGCTCCGCGTCCTGGCCATGGAACGCTGATCCTGCCGCTTGCCATTCGTTGACCTCTCTATCTTCTTGTGACGCATACCCCCATCGATCAGCGCATCAAGGGGTTGCGTCTCACAACTGACGGTAGATTGACCCGCCTTGGACGTTGACAAGCCTATGCTGGTGTTCTACAGTGATCGAGGTGGACGGAAGGTCCACTTTATCTTTTTCGGGAGCAAACAAAAATCGAAGGAGCGAGACGTTTGTCCATCTACCGCTGCATTCGGGTTCGACGTGTCGTATTCGCGGCACTCGCGGCTGTCGGATGCCTCGCTATCCGGACCGATGCCTGGGCGGAAAAAACCCAGACCGAAGGCCCCGGTCTCAGCCCCGAGGAACAGATCGTGATCTCGGTCTATAAACATGCCAGCCCCGGCGTCGTTCATATCACCAGTACTGCGCTAGCCTACGATGTCTTCTTCAATCCGATACCTCAGAAGGGAGCCGGTTCGGGTGTCGTAGTCGACGACCGAGGCTACATTCTGACCAATAACCATGTGGTGGAGGAGGCCGACAGCCTGGAGGTCACACTACCCGACAAAAGTAAGGTTCCCGCCAAGTTGATCGGCCGCGATCCGAGTAACGATCTGGCCGTCATCAAGATCTCCGTCCCAAAGGAGAAGCTGTTTCCGTTGAAGATGGGCAACAGCGATGCCTTGCAGGTGGGGCAGATGGCTATCGCGATCGGTAATCCGTTCGGCCTGGATCGAACAGTAACGCGTGGCGTCGTGAGTTCGGTGGGCCGGACGTTGCGTTCGGAGAGCGGTCGGCAGATCCGAGGTGTTATCCAGACCGATGCGCCGATTAATCCCGGTAATTCGGGCGGACCGCTGCTGAATTCGAGGGGCGAGGTGATCGGCATCAACAGTGCGATCTATACGCCAAGCGGCGGGTCGGTCGGAATCGGGTTTGCCGTCCCGGTGAATACGGCGAAACGGTTGCTCCCTCAGTTGATCGCCAAGGGGCGGGTCAGCCATCCCTGGTTGGGGATCGCCGGTCTGGACATCACGCCGGAACTGGCCGACGCCCTGAAGCTGCCGGTTCGAGAAGGCATCGTGGTGGTACAGGTCGCTCCTAAAGGCCCTGTTCAGCGCGCGGGTATCAAGGGGGCGATAAGACGGGTACGGGTCGGCAATGTGGTGGTAGGTGTAGGGGGAGACATCATTGTCGCGGTCGAGGGTCGGAAGGTCACATCGATAGACGATCTGACGGCGTTTCTGGACGCGGAGCGGAAGGCGGGAGACCAGATCAGGATCGAAGTGCTTAGGGGCGGTAAGTCGCTCACCGTATCGGTTCGCCTGGGAGAGTTGCCTGAGGCATGAGGCGTCCGCTGCTGCTTGGTCTCTTACTGAGTGTCATGTGGGTCTGTAACGCCTCGGCCCTTCAAAGGGGCAGTGTCGTTATCGACGATCGGGTGACGATTACTGTTGAGGTGGCGCGGACCAGGCGCGAGCAGGCCAAAGGGCTTGCGGGTCGATCATCGCTTCCAAAGGGTGAAGGGATGCTCTTTCCCTTTGATGCGGCGGAACACCGGACATTCTGGATGAAAGGGATGTTGATTCCACTCGACATTGTATGGATCAGGGAGGGGGAGGTTGTCGCCATTCACGCGAATATTCCTCCGCCGCGCCCGCACGAAACGCCTGCCGTTATCAGTCACCTCGCCGATCTTGTGTTGGAGGTGCCTGCAGGCTTTACTCAAGAAATGGATATTCGCGCGGGTCAGACAGTCCGCGTCAGATACGATGAATCGACTCGTTAGCGCATGATGGAGGTGCTGGTGCGACAGAGAGGACGCCTGTGGAGGCGGGACGCGACAGCGGCCTGGATCGTGCTGTCCCTCCTGCTGTTTGAGGGTCTGGCTGAGGCGCAGATGGCCGCCAGAGTGAAAGAGTCGACGCTCGAAAACGGGCTGAAAATCCTGTTACTTGAAGAGCATAAGGCGCCTGTGGTCACCATCCATGTCTGGTATCGGGTCGGCGCGCGCAACGAGCAGCCCGGCACTACCGGTCTGTCCCACCTGTTGGAACATATGATGTTCAAGGGGACCTCCAATGTGGGTCCGGGGCAGTTTTCGAGGATCATCAGAAAGAACGGCGGTCGGGATAACGCCTTTACCAGCGATGACTACACCGGCTATTTCGAGACCTTTGCATCGGACCGGATCGAACTGGCCCTGAAACTCGAGGCTGATCGGATGCGGGGCCTGTTGATCGATCCAAAAGAGGCGGAATCGGAGAAGAAGGTCGTTATGGAAGAACGCCGTCTGCGCACCGACGACGATCCGGTCTCCGCCTTAAGGGAGGCGATGGCGGCGGCGGCGTTCCAGGCCCATCCCTACCGACAGCCGGTCATCGGCTGGATGACCGATATCGAAGGGATCACGAGGGACGATCTGGTACGGTACTACAACACCTACTACGTACCGAACAACGCGGTGCTGGTCGTCGTCGGTGATTTCAACAGCGATGAACTGCTTCCCAAGATCCGGCAGTATTTTGGCTCGATTCCGCGGGGCGTCGATCCGCCGGTCGTCCGTGCTGTGGAGCCGGCGCAACGGGGAGAGCGTCGGGTCTTTCTGAAGAAGGAGGCGGAGCTACCGTTTGTGTTCATGGGGTATCACGTCCCGAATCTGAAACATCCCGACAACTTCGCGCTCGAGGTGCTGGCCTATATCCTGTCCGGCGGCAAGAGTGCCAGAATCTACAAGAGCCTGGTATACGAGCAACAACTTGCCCTTTTTGCCGGTGGAGGATACCACCGGGAGAGCATCGATCCCAACCTGTTTCCGTTATACGCCAGCGTAATGCCCGGAAAAACGGCCGAAGAGGTTGAGCGGGCGCTGACGGCAGAGATCGAGCGGCTGAAGAACGAGTCTGTTCCGGATCGGGAGTTACAGAAGGCAAAGAATCAGATTGAAGCCGACTTTCTGCTCGGACAGGATTCGGTCTTCAATCTGGCCAGGCGGCTGGCTGAGTATGAAATTGTCGCCGGCTGGCGCGCCTGGGACGCGTACCTCCCGGGTATCCGCGCCGTGACGGCGGCGGATCTGCAACGGGCGGCAAAAACCTACCTGACGCCGGACAACCGCACCGTTGGGATCCTGATTCCGGAAAAGATCAAGAAGTAGCGGCGCACAAGGTGCAAGGTCATGTAGGGGCGCTGCTTGCTGCGCCCAGTGCGAGGTGCAACTGAGATGATTCGTCGGTACAGTAAGGCTGGAGCGGTCGGTCTTCTACTGCTTCTGCTGCTGCCCGTTGTCGCGACCGCGGCCCCATTGGCCGAGCGGCAGGTTCTGGACAATGGGTTGACCCTGCTGATCAGGAGCAGCCGCGCGCTGCCGATCGTCACGATTAAGGTGACGGTACAGGCGGGCTCACTCTGGGAGCCGGAGACGCGCGCCGGGCTGGCCGATCTGACAGCCCTTCTGCTCACAAGGGGTACGACGAGCCGAACGGCCGCCCAGATCGACGAGTCGGTCGACTTTATCGGCGCCTCCCTGTCGTCATCCGCCGGCCGGGACTCCAGCGAGGTGGATCTGACCGTCTTGAAAAAAGATCTACCGAAGGGACTGGAATTGCTGTCGGACATCCTGCTGCACCCGGTCTTCGAACAGGGGGAGATCGTCAGGAAGGTGCAAGAGCTCAGGGCGGCGTTGCGAAAGCGGCAGGAGGACCCCGGCGAGGTGGCGGAGGAGGAGTTCAACCGGCTGGTCTTTGGGAGTCATCCATACGGCCGCCCACTGGAGGGAACCGATGCCTCCCTCGCGGCGATCACCCGGGATGATATTCTGGGGTTTTATCGCGATCACTACACGCCGGAGCGGACCTCGATCACCATCGTGGGCGACGTTGATCGCGATGAGATCACCGACCGGATCCGCAGATCGCTCGGTTCGTGGACAAGAGGTAAGGCGTCGGTCGAGCGAGCGACGGTGCCCACGCCGCTTCAGGAGAGGATCGTTGTCAAAAAGATCGATCGACGTGTGACACAGGCCAGTATTGTCCTCGGCCATCAAGGTATCCGGCGAGACAACCCTGATTTCTACGCACTCACCGTGATGAACTATATTCTTGGCGGGGGCGGGTTTTCCTCCCGCCTGGTAGAGCGAATCCGCGAAAAGAACGGCTGGGCCTATGATGTCAGCTCCCAATTCTCTCCCGGTCTGGAGCCGGGCGCCTTTCAGGTGGTGCTGCAGACCAAGAACGAAACAGCCGGCCCGGCCGTACGGGAGGTGGTACGGGAGCTTCAGCGGATCCGGGAGCAGGGGGTGAGCGATCAGGAGCTGGCGGATGCCAAGGCCTACCTTATCGGAAGCTTTCCCATGCGGCTCGACACCAACGCGAAGCTGGCCGGGTTGATTTCAACGGTCGAGTATTATAAATTAGGATTGGACTACGCAGACCGGTACCGAACGCTGATTGAGGGCGTCAGTAAAGAGGATATCCTACGGGTCGCGCGTACCTATCTCAAGCCGGAGGGTTACGTTCTGGTCGTTGTCGCAGACCAGGCTAAGGCAGCGCTCTCCGAGTAGAGCAGGGTAAGGCGAGAGGCTGCTGATGTCGGAGACTGGCGAGGCTTTAACTATTTGGATGGCCCTTGGGGCCGGGATCCTCTCTTTTATCTCGCCCTGTGTACTGCCCCTCTTTCCCTCGTACCTCTCGTTTGTAACCGGCCTCTCCTTCAGCGAGCTGTCGGGCCCGGTAGCGAATGTCAAAACGCGACGGGCGATCATCCTGAACGCCCTCTGCTTCATCCTCGGTTTCTCGATGGTCTTTATGTCCTTGGGCGCCTCCTTCAGCCTGCTGGGTCGGCTGCTGTTTGACTACCAACAGGTGCTGAAGAAGGTCGGAGGCGTACTGGTGATCCTCTTCGGTCTCTATATCGCCGGCCTCCTGAAGCTCCCCTTTCTCGCAAAGACTATCCGATTCGAGCTGCAGGATCGACCGGCCGGGTACCTGGGCGCCTTTATCGTGGGAATAACCTTTGCGGCCGGCTGGACGCCCTGCGTCGGGCCGATCCTGGGCTCCATCCTGCTGTATGCGAGCACGGCCAAGACGGCGTCTACGGGTATCCTGATGCTGGGCGCCTACTCGCTTGGCCTTGCCATCCCGTTCTTTTTGAGCGCACTGGCCCTCAACCGTTTTCTCGACTACTTCGACCGCTTTAAACGACTCATGCCGATTGTAAACGCGGTCAGTGGGATCTTCCTGGTTGTCGTCGGCAGCCTCCTGCTGACGAACTACTTCACGATCCTCTCAGCCTACGCGCTGCGGCTCACGCCGCAATGGCTCTGGCAGCGACTCTAAGAAAGGCGAGCTGGCCCCACCCGCAGGGCTGTAGTATCGGGCCCTATGAGGATTAGGCCACCGGCAAGGGCGGTCTTTGGCGCTCTAGGCCCTGGTGAAATTCCGTTGACAACTCTGCGAGCTGGCAGGAAAATCCGGCATATCGTCAGGCTTCTTGGGTCGATGCCATATAAACCAGCATAATCGTAGTTAGGCGTAACGGAGTACCTTGCGCAGCTCGTCAACGAGCGTCGCTCTCTTCACTTGCGGTCCGACGCCGTCGCCGTCCACAAGGTTGCAAGGGAGCTCGAGGACCGGGATCCGTCGGACCCACTCTTGGTCCCGCTCAAAGGCCTCTCGGCTGATACTCGAAAGACGGTCCTTCCGGCTGACCCGTACTCGGAGGAAGGATTAATCTACCGGACCATCAACTACAGAAACGAGGTCGTCCATCGCAACACCAATCCCTTTCACTTCGTACTGAACGCGGGTCCGAAGATCGCGTTCCTTTGGCTCGACCCGCGGGATCGGAGCCGCGGACAGTCCACCCGCCCCGTGGATGTGGACCTCTCGAGCATGTTCGCAGTGATCGACCAACGATGTCGGATCGTTCTGGCGATCCTAAGGTAGCTCAACGTCTTCAGGCCAGGTATCAATCTGGGCAGCAACGAGAGCTGGCTAACTTCACGATGGACTGGTCTGTCATCGTGCGCGTTAGCCCGCGTCGGGTTCGCGCCTTCCGCTGCAAGAGGGGCTTGACAGGTTGTATATACAGTAGTATATGTTGGTATGCGGTTCACCTGGGACCGGCGTAAGAGCGACGCGAACTATCGGGAGCGCGGATTCGACTTCGAGTTTGCCTCGCTCATCTTTGACGGTCTCATTGTCATGGTGGAGGACACTCGTCGTGACTATGGCGAACGACGGTTTGTGGCAATCGGTTCGGCAGATGGCCTCCACCTTACGGTCGTGTTTACGGATCGTATCGGGGTGAAGGGCGAAATCGCGCGTCGGATCATCTCGGCGCGACAGAGTAACCGGCGGGAGCGGAATCTATATGATCAGGCCATCCAGCAAGAATAGGCGACCGAGCAGGGGTCGAGCAAATCTGGCGCGTCTCAGGCGTGTGAGTGACGCCGAGATCGCTCGGACGGCACCACCAGAACTCGCTGACCTTCCGGACGATTTCTGGACTGAACCTACGCTCGTACTGCCTGTGACCAAGCGGGCCATCTCGTTGCGGGTAGATGAAGATGTGCTGAACTGGTTCAGGGCCTCCGGCCCACGTTACCAGTCGCGCATGAATGCGGTCTTGCGCAGCTACATGGCCTACGTACGACGGCACAGAGGTGGGGAAGGTACAGCAGCTTGACGGTTATTGGAGAAGCTGGTTGAAGTTTAGCAAGCTCGTCAGATTACCGGAACAGAATCGAGAAGTTCTCATCCACAAGGAAAAGAGATTGGCCGTAGCGTAATTTTCTTGCTATTTTTGCCTCACATACCCGTTGCCGGTGAACCAGCGAACCGCTTTGTCTAGCACCCGCTCGATCGGTGATTGTATCGGGCGCTTCGCCTCACGCCGCAATGGCTCTGGCAGCGGCTATAGGGCCTTCCGTACAACGGCCCATGTCCCGAGGGCCTTGGCGATCAATCGACCCGACTGATCGATGACCTCCGCCTCTCCGACCAGGAGGCGCTGACCTTCACGGAGCAGCCGTCCTCTCGCGACCAGAACCCCACGCTCAGCCGGGGCAAGGAAATTGATCTTCAGTTCGGCCGTGACGGCCCGCCCGCCGTGACCAAGGGCGAAGATCACCGCCGCGCCGATGGCGTGATCAACAAGGCTGCAGATCACGCCGCCGTGGACCAGCCCCAGACCGTTCAGAACCGCCTCCGTCACCTCCAGCCGAACCTCCGCCCCTCCTTCGGTCCGGGTCGTCTGGAGTCCCAGGTCCTCAACAAAACCCATCGGCCCCTCTCCGTTTGTGCTCCTCAGTCCCCCTCAAGCTCTACCCTCTTTACGCGATACCCTACACCCTGTTCTCTTATCGCTTCACATACCCGTTGTCGGTGAACCATCGAACCGCCGCTTCAAGCGCCTGCTCGATCGGCGATTGCGGCAGCCCCAGTTCCCGTACCGCCTTGGAGGCGTCAAAGAACATCCGTCGCTTGGCCATCTTCACCCCCTCCAATGGGATGCGCGGCGGCTTCCTGGTCACACTGGACAGCCAGTGATTCGCATAGGCCAGCGGGACGATCAACCGGTATGGCAGACGGACACTGGGCGGCGGGAGCTTCGTCATCCGGCCCAGGACGGTGAAGAGTTCCTGGAGCGTCAGGTTGCTGTGGCCGAGGATATACCGTTCGCCGATCCGACCCCGCTCGGCGGCCAGCAGGTGGCCTCGGGCCACATCGTCGACGTCGATGAAATTCAGGCCGGTGTCGACATAGGCCGGCATGCGGCGGTTGAGGAAATCGACGATGATCCGGCCTGTCGGTGTCGGTTTGATGTCGCGCGGCCCGACCGGTGTGCTCGGGTTAACGATCACGACCGGCAGTCCGCGGCGTGCGGCCCCTCGCGCCTCCTCTTCGGCCAGGAACTTCGATCGCTTGTAGTGGCCGATCATCTGAACGAGGTTCGCCGGCGTCTCTTCGTCGGCGGGGTTGCCATTGTCCTGATGGCCGAGTGCGCCGACGGTGCTGGTGTAGACGACCCGCTCAACCCCTTCCTCCAGGGCGGCCTCCAGGAGGTTGCGGGTGCCGTCCACATTCACCCGGTAAAAGACCTCCGGTGAGGGCTCCCACAGCGAGTAGTGGGCCCCGACGTGGTAGAGTCGTCGGCACCCTTTGCACGCCCGCCGCAGTGATTCCTTATCCAGCAGGTCGCCGAAGGCGAGGTCGACATCGAGGCCGTCGAGGTTGTGCAGGTCGCTGCCGCGTCGCGCCAGCGCCCGGACGGTATGGCCTTCCGACAACAGCAGTCGGACCACGGCGGCACCGACGAAGCCGGTCCCGCCCGTAACAAGCGTCAACATGCCTGAATCATACGTGAACGGGCGATCTGAGGCAAGGACTGAAGGATATGCCGGGCGTGAGGTGCGCGGTGCGGGATACAGAATCAGGGCTCAGGAATTGGGCATGGGGTTAGAAAATTTACGTGCCCTGCTTTTCCTAGACCCTACACCCTAAACCCTATACCCTGTTTTATGAGGTGATCGCCTGGGAGAGCGATTCGATCTGTCGCCGGAAGGCCTCATCGGTTGTGAGCTTTTGCTTGATCTTTTCGCAGGAGTGGATGACCGTTGTATGGTCCTTCCCGCCGAACGCCTCGCCGATGACCGGCAACGAGGAGGCGGTCAGCGTCCGACCGAGGTACATCGCGACCTGGCGCGGCAAGACCACACCCCAGTTTCGATCCTTCGATTTCAGATCTTCGACCTTGACGCGATAAAAGTCGGCGACCGCCTGCTGGATGGCGGCCAGTGTAATGACCTTGGCCCGCTCTGCATTCAGGTCCTTCAGGGTCTCCTGGGCGAGTTCCAAAGTGATATCGCGACCGGTCATCGAGGCGTAGGCGATGAGACGGACCAATGAGCCTTCCAGTTCCCGAATATTCGACTGTACGTTCTTCGCGATAAAGAGTGAGACATCGTCAGGCAGCCGCACACCCTCCGCCTGCGCCTTCTTTCGGATGATGGCGGCCTTGGTCTCAAGGTCGGGCGGTTGGATGTCGGCGATCAGCCCCCACTCGAACCTGGAGCGCAGCCGCTCCTCCAGTGTGGGAATCTCGCGCGGCAGGCTGTCGGAAGAGATCACAATCTGTTTCGAGGAGTCGTACAATTCATTGAAGGTATGGAAGAACTCCTCCTGGGTCCGCTCCTTGCCGGCGATAAACTGGATATCGTCGATAAGCAGCAGGTCCAGGCTGCGGTAGCGGCTGCGGAACTCGCCGGTGGAATCGAAGCGGATGGAATTGATCAGGTCGTTCGTAAACTTCTCCGATGAGACGTAGGAGAGCCTGAGTCGGTTGTTGCGTTTGAGGACCAGGTGGCCGATGGCATGGAGCAGATGGGTCTTCCCCAAACCCACCCCGCCATAAATAAAGAGCGGGTTGTACGCCTTTGAGAGCTGCTCAGCCACGGCCAGGCAACCGGCGTGGGCGAATTGGCTGGAGCTGCCGACCACGAAGTTCTCGAAGGTGTACTTCGGATTCAGGTTTGCGGCTTCGTGCCGGTATCGCTTGACTGGGCGCCTCGCCGCAGGCTCAGGCTTGACGGTGGGCTCGGCCTGTCCCGAGGGCTCGGCTATGCGGAGGATCACGTCGACACCTGTAAACATCAGATCGGTGAAGACCGACTTGAGCACGTCCAGATAATGATCTTCGAACCACTCCTTAAAAAACTGGTTCGGGAGCCGGACCGTGACGCACGAGTCTTCCAGTGATTCCAGGGCCAGTGGGCGGAACCAATTGTCGTAGCTTTGGCGTGTGACCTTTCCCTGGATGGTCGCAAGGGCCTCATTCCAGATATCATTTGCCTTTACGGGTGAATTGGCCAGACTCGACTTCGCGCCTTGTCCAACGTTTTCCACAGGAAGCCTCCTTATCTAACCCGTTGAATATACGATGAAATCCTGCTATCATTCCCAGCGAATCGCTATCGGACGCGGTTTCTATTATCCACAGATTTATCCACAGATGTGGATAAGCCGCAAGTGGCTGTCCCGCCTCATAAAGGGGGCGATCATCCCTGGTGAGGGGCTGATTCGACAAACAGGGTCGCTGTGGAAAACCGTTTTTCATGTGTCGGTACCGACAGTGCGTTGTTGAAGAGGTGTCTCTTTTAGCCCACCCCCATCACGGCTGTCAAGTCATTTTTGAGCTTGGGAAAATAATCTTTTGTATGGCGTATAACTCCGTATTCATAATAGGTTACACGAATGATGCATATGTCCTAGCCGTCGGCTGATAGGCGGGCATAGCGCGATGCGACAGAGGGTTTACGCACGCGATCTATCACAGACGGCCGCTGCGTTGACAGCCGGAAGGGGGACATGGTAACGTGCCTGGAGTTATACGCGGTGAGCGGGTAGTGGCAGGTGTCTACCCGCTGAACGATGCCATGTGAAAGGCGGTGGGAGAGTGAAAAAGGCCGAACCATCGATCTACGAGGAGTTTCGCCGCACCCATTCTCGATCGGAGGCGCTATTCCGACGGGCGAAGACGACGATTGCGGGAGGTCTGACGCACGATATTCGCCACCTCCATCCGTTTCCCATCTATGTCGATCGGGCCGGCGGCTCCAGGAAGTGGGACGTCGACGGTCACGAGTTGATCGACTACTGGATGGGACACGGGGCGCTCATCCTTGGCCATGGCTATCCGACTGTCCAACAGGCCGTGGCTGAACAGCTTGGCCGCGGCACCCACTACGGCGCGTGTCATGAGCTGGAGATTCGGTGGGCCGAGCAGGTGCTGAAGATGATCCCGGGGATCGACAGGGTCCGCTTTGTCGGCTCAGGGACGGAGGCGACGCTGCTCGCGATTCGGCTTGCCCGGGCCGCAACCGGTCGAGACAAGATCATCAAGTTCGAGGGGCATTTTCACGGATGGCACGACGCTGCGGCGGTCGCGATCCGTCCGCCATTCGACCGGCCGGTCTCCGCAGGTGTCCCACGAGGCATTCGCGACGATATCCTCATCTGTCCGCCGAACAACTGGGATGCGTTCATGACGCTCGTTTCGGACAGAGACGATATCGCCGGCGCGATCCTGGAGCCGGCCGGCGGCAGTTGCGGGACCATCCCCACCGATCACGGCTTCCTGCAACAGCTCCGTGATGTGACTCGCGCCCACGGGATCGTCCTCATCTTCGACGAGGTGATCACAGGATTCCGGTTGGCCCCAGGCGGCGCGCAGCAGCGGTATGGCATCCATGCAGACCTGACCACGCTGGCTAAGATCCTGGCCGGGGGGCTCCCAGGGGGCGCCGTGGTCGGTGCCGCCCCCCTGATGGACCAGTTGGCCTTCAGGGAGGATCAGACCTGGAATCGGGAAGAGCGGGTGTGGCACGCCGGGACCTTCAACGCGAATCCGCTTTCAGCGGCGGCCGGCGTGGCGACGCTCCCGCTCCTGGCCGACGGCCAAGTCCAGGGTAGCGCCGATCGCGCCGGCCGGGTACTACGGAACGGCATCAACGAAGTCATCACACGCCTCGGCGTAGACGCCTGCGTCTATGGTGAATCATCAATCGTCAATCTCTTCCTCCAGCCTCGTCGTCATGCCCTTGTTCTCGACCGACCCGACTCTCCAGTCGATCATCGCCTCCTCATGGACCATCCGAACCAGGAGGCGTATCACCGGATGCGGTGCGCGCTGATCCTGCACGGTGTCGATTTTCCCCTCTTTCATGGGTGGGTCTCGGCAGCCCACTCGGATGCGGATCTGGAGCAGACCATCCGGGCCTTCGAGGCTGCGTTCCGTCTGATGCGGGACGAAGGCGCAGTATAGCGCCGGCACACCGTGGACTCGGAACGCCTGATACGTCGGCTGGCCGGAATTGTCGGGACCGAGCATGTCTTGGTCGCCGAGTCGTGCGCCCTATATACCGTCGATGACCGGATTCCCACCGCGGTCGTCTTTCCTGGGGACGAGCAGCAGCTCTCCGGCATCATGAAACTGGCGTCGTCTGAGCGGCTGTCGGTGGCGCCGTGGGGGGGCGGAACGACGGTCGGCCTCGGAGGGATTCCTGCGAGGGTCGATCTGGCGGTTGTGCTCACGCGGCTGAACCGGATCATCGATCACGAACCTGGCGATCTGACGGCGACCTTTCAGGCTGGGATTCTGCTGTGCGAGGCCCAGGCGTCCCTTTCCCGGAGCGGTCAGTTTCTGCCCCTCGATCCGGCCGGCTGCGAGCGGGCCACGATCGGAGGCATCCTTGCCACGAATTCGAGCGGTTCGTGGCGGCACCGGTATGGGGCCGCCCGCGACCTGGTTATCGGGATTCGCATCGTCCACGCCGACGGCACCATCACAAAGGGCGGCGCAAAGGTGGTCAAGAACGTCAGCGGCTACGATATGAATAAACTCTATGTCGGCTCGCTGGGGACCCTCGGCATCATTCTCGAGGCCACCGTCAAGCTCTACCCGTTGCCGGCCGTCGAGCACACCTGGATCGCGCTGTTCCCCACAGGCGACGCGGCAGCCTGCGCCCTCACTCAACTCCTCCACTCGACCGTCGTCTGCACCAGGATCGAGCTCCTCTCGTCGGTTGCGGCCCAGCCGCTCGGTCGACAGATATCTTGCGACGTTCCGGTGGGGGCCGTCATGGTTGCGGTGTCGGTGGGGAGCGTCCCGGAGGCGGTCGATGCGCAGATCACGGCTATTCAGGCGCTCTGCGATCAAGCGGGGGCCTCGACGGGGTTCCTCGTTGAGGGGCACGCGCACGTCGCCCTGTGGCAGATGGTTCGGGATTTCCCGTCGGCGAACGGCAACGGTCCGAATTGGGTGATACTGAAGGCAAGCGTCCTGCCGACAGACGTGATCGAGACGATCCGGTATGCGGAGACGACCGCTTACAACCTCGGCCTGGAGTCGGCGGCAATCGCCGAGGCCGGCTGCGGGATCGTTCGGCTGTATTGGACGGGCGCGCCGGGTCCGGCAGCCGGGGATCCGATCTCTATCGCAAAAGGGGTCGAAGATTTTCGCAGCTGGGTCGTACGCCACGGTGGAAGTCTGGTGATCCTGTCGGCGCCACCGGCCATTAAGGCCGTCGTCGACGTATGGGGTCCGGTCGGCAACGCCCTGTCCCTCATGCGGGAATTGAAGCGCCAGTTCGATCCCCAAGGGCTGCTCAATCACGGTCGTTTCGTGGGTAAGATCTAGGGTGGAGGGTGTAGGAGGTGGGGGGTAGTAAGAGGATAGAACGCATGGATAAGCAACGGATTATCCAAGCGCTGGCAGCCATCGTGGGCCGCAAATGGGTGATCGCGGACCCGGACGAGTTAAGCGTCTACGAGTGTGACGGGATGACATTCCTGGAGAAGGCAAAGCCCGACGTGGTGGTTCTCCCCAACAGTACGGAGCAGGTGGTCGAGGTGGTGAAACTGTGCGACAGGGAGCAGCTTCCCTTCCTGCCGCGTGGGGCGGGGACCGGGCTGTCCGGCGGCGCCATTGCTGCCCAGGGAGGAATCATTATCGGGCTGAACCGCATGAACCGGATCCTGGAGATCGATCTGGCGAATCAGCGCGCAGTGGTCGAACCTGGTCTGGTGAACATTGCCCTGACCCAGGCGGTTGCCGATCGCGGCCACTACTTCGCGCCGGATCCGGCCAGCCAGATTGCCTCAACCATCGGCGGGAATGTCGCGGAAAACGCCGGAGGCCCCCACTGCCTGAAGTACGGGACGACGACGATACATATCCTCGGTCTTGAGCTGGTCCTGCCGTCAGGAGAGGTTGTCCAGCTTGGCGGAAGGACCCTGGACTGCCCCGGTTACGATCTCACCGGTCTCTTTACCGGCTCCGAAGGGACCCTGGGAATTGCGACGAAGGTCATTGTTCGCCTCCTGCCCCGCGCGGAGGCCGTGAAAACTCTGCTGGCCTCCTTCCCCACCGTTGACGCGGCCAGTGAGGTCGTGTCGGAAACCATCGCCGCAGGCATCATCCCTGCGGCGATGGAGATGATGGATCGCCACATCATCAGGGCGCTTGAAGCGTGGCTGCAGATCGGCTACCCTGAGGGCGCCGGCGCGGTGCTGCTGATCGAGCTGGATGGGCCGGCTGCGGAGATCGAGGCCCAGGCTGAGCAGATTAAGCGCATCTGTGTGCGGCGCGGCGCCCTGGACCTTCGACTCGCCAAAGATGAGCAGGAGCGGGCCCTGCTCTGGAGGGGACGGAAGGGCGCGGTGGCGGCCATCGGCCGGATTACCCATGAATTCTATCTGCAGGACGGCGTCGTCCCACGAACCAGGCTCCCCCAGGTACTCAGGGAGGTTGAGGCGATCGCGGAGCGACATGTGTGCGTCATTGCAAATGTCTTCCACGCAGGCGACGGCAACCTCCATCCCCTGATCTGCTTCGATTCACGCCGAGAGGGCGAATTGCAGCGGGCGCTTGCGGCCGGGTCGGAGATCATGAGGCTCTGCCTGGCCGTCGGCGGTAGCATTACGGGGGAGCACGGCATCGGGATGGAAAAGATTGACTTTATCCCGCTGATGTACAGTCCTGACGATGTGGATGCGATGCGGCGGGTTCGGACGGCCTTTGACGGCTCTTCACGGTGTAACCCCGGTAAACTCCTGCCCACCCCCAGGTCGTGCGGTGAAACCAACATCTCCTATCGACCACATCGTATTGAACGGGAGGGTCTGACGCAGCGCTACTGAAAGAAATAGGGTAGAGGGTGCGGGGTATAGGGTTTAGAGAACAACCCATGCCTTGTAAACCCATACCCTACACCCCATACCCCCTACACCCTTTCTTCACTTCAGGTAACCGAACGGCCTGGTCATACGTACTTATGATGGACAGCCAAAAAGGTCAGGAGGCTGCAGAGAGATGGCAAGAGGCTTCCACGCGAGAAGCCCGGCTCATCCGGCAGGCGCAAGAGGGTGATCAGTACGCCTTCGAAGCCCTGCTCAAACTGTACGATCGGCATGTTTTTGCCATCATCGGCAGCTTTTTGCGGCGCAAACAGGACGTGGAAGACCTAGCGCAAGAGGTGTTTCTGAAGGCGTACCTGGCGATCCCGCGGTTTCGGGTGGGGGCGCCGTTTGGGCCATGGTTGCGCCGGATTACGGTCAACACCTGTTACGATTACCTGCGGAGGGCCCGTCGGCACCCCGAGGTCGCCTTTACCGATCTGGGGGAGGCCGAGCGTGATGTGATGCAGATCCTGACCGAAAAGGGCTATCCGTCAATCGGGCGCCAGGATCGCGATCAGGTGGCCGCCAGGGATCTTGCCGAACGGATACTGGCCGACCTGACCCCAAAGGACAGACTGGTCATTACATTACGGGAGGTTCACGGACTTGACATTGTGGAGATTGCCGACGCCCTGGGGTGCTCCAGAGCGGCGGTGAAGGTCCGATTGTGGCGGGCGCGCCGGGCCATGCAGATAGGGCTTCAGTATCTGATCCGCGAGGGAGATGAGGCGCATCGTAAAGGAGGGACAGATGACCTGTCGGGAGGTTGAGCGACTGTTAAAGGGGGAAGGACGAGACGGTCCACCCCAAACGGACGACAGGGCGCTGACGGCGCACCTGGAGAGCTGCCATCGGTGCGGCCAGGCGCTGAAGGTTGCCGCGCTGTCGGCGGCGTTGTTTCAGAGCTTGCGTGAAGAGCGCGAGCCCGAGCCCACCTTCTATCCGCGTCTGCGAGCGCGACTGGCAGAGATGGAGGCCGGTCGGCCCGACATGGGCCTGCTTCAGGCCTTGGGATTGGCGAGGCGACTCATTCCGGCGCTGGCCGTGGGGGTCCTGCTGCTCGCCGGTGTGACGCTCTCCGTAGGCCGGTCGCGCTCGTTGCTTCCGGTTCAAATCCATGGCGGAACAGAGGTGTACGCCTTCTCCCTGGAGGAGGTGAACCTGCCGGGGGTGGTCGGAGAGCCCAGTCGAGACCAGATGCTCGCGTTTGTGCTCGGACAGGATGACGTGCGAGGGTCCGGATCCGTACGGATCCCGGACCACCTGCCGACACAATCGAGGTCAGACAGGTAGGACGAATCGATGATCGAGACACGCGCGAAGGTCGGAATCGCCTTTCTGATCGTCTTTCTCTTGGGGGTAGCGGCCGGCGCCCTCGCCTTATCCGCCTATCTGCGCCGGAGCGAGCCGGCGCCTCAGGCGGTGTGGGCCGGACGATTCAATCGAGAGCGCTACGTCAAAGAGCTGACGGAGGCCGTACAACTTCGGCCGGAACAGATGAGCGCGTTGAATACGGCGCTGGATGAAACGCGCGAGGAGTTTCTGGCCCTGCGCAGACAGCTTCAGCCACAGTTCGACGAGGTGAAACAACGGGCGCGCCGGCGGATCCGGTCGATTCTGAACGCGGATCAGCAGCCTCGCTTTGAGGCGTTTCTGAAGCGATGGGACGAGGAGCGTCGCAGAGAAGAATCGGCCGCCTCCGCCTCGAAGGCGTCAGAGCGCAAACCATAGCAATAGGGTATAGGGTAAAAGATAAGAACGTGGGTATGGTGAAGAGTGAAACGGGTCCGGGGTATGAAAGTAAGGTCAGCATGCGAGTTCTACACCCTACACCCTAACCCCTATACCCTGTCTTTCAAAGGAGGTAGCATGACGGCGCTACAACGCAAGGTGTGCGTATGGACGATAGCGGTGATATGTGTGGCGGTGCTGCGTGCGGTCGCCGCCAATGCTGAGGATGATCCGCCGCCCTCGCCTGCGCTGCATCGCGCCGGACCGTCGGAGGACCTAACGCGGCCGGCCGGCCCCGCGGCGCCTCAAGATCAATCCGCTGCCAGCGAATCGACCGAGGTCGGCGATCTGCGGCTGGCGCTGCGGGAGGCTGTGGTGCTGGCGCTGAAGAACAACCTGGATATTGCCATCGCCGGCTACAATCCAAGAATCACCGCAGAGGACATCGCGATTGCGAAGGCGGTCTTTGACCCGACCTTCTCGCTCACCCTCGATGCGAACCGGACGGTCTCACCGACAGCAACGCAGCTTGCTGCAGGAGTTGGGGTCCCTGTCAGCGAGATAGAGAACCGGGATGTCAATACCTCGCTCGTTCAGAAGCTGCCGTTCGGCGCCAACTACACGTTAAGCATGACCAATAACCGACTGAAGACGAACTCCAGTTTCGCGTCGATCAATCCAGCCTATAAGACATTTCTCAACCTCAGCATTACCCAGGATCTTCTCAAGAACTTCGGCGTCGATGTCAACACGGCGCCGATCAGGATCGCCAGGAACGATCAGGCGATCTCTGTGACGCAGTTCCGTCAGCAGGCCAATCAGGTGATCAATAACGTTCACAACGCCTACTGGAATTTAGTATTTGCTATCGATAACCTGGAGGTTCAGAAACGCTCGCTGCGCCTGGCCAGGGAACTCGAGGATCTGAACAGGGCGCGGGTGCGGGCCGGTGTCGCGGCACCGGTCGAGGTGACGCAGGCGGAGGCCCAGGCCGCCGCCCAGGTGCAGTTCGTGATTCTGGCCGAGAAGGCCATCAAGGACGCCGAGGATCAACTTAAGCTGATCATCAACCTTCCCGACGGCGAACGTCTCTGGGCCAGAACAATCCTGCCGACCGATCAGCCGCCGTTTGACATGGTCCTGGTGAACACGGAGGCCAGCATTCAGGAGGCCCTGGAGAAGCGGCCGGAATACGCCGCCCAAAAGCTGACCCTTCAGAATACCGACTTGAACCTGAGGGTTGCCAGGAACCAGTTGCTGCCCAGTCTGCAGTTGCAGGGGAATGTTGGCCTCAACGGTCTGAACGGCAGCGCCGGCGGCGATCTGGATCGGTTGACCTCAGGCGACTTTACGCAGTGGTCGGCAGCCCTGGTTCTCACCTACCCGCTAGGCAATCGATCCGCCAGGTCGGCGTTTGTTCAGGCACGGCTCAGTCGCGATCAGGCCGAGACGAGTCTGCTCAACCTCAAACGTCAGATCATCTCGCAGGTTCGCGAGGCGGTCCGCCGGATCGAGGCCGATATCCGGCGTGTGGAGGCCACCCGGGCGGCGCGGGTGCTCGCGGAGGAGCAGCTCCGGGTCGAGCAGAAGCGACTCGAGGCCGGTGTGACCACGACCTTCAACGTCCTATCGTTTCAGCGTGATCTGGCGGTCGCTGAGGTCAGTGAGATCCAGGCCATCGCGACCTACAATCAGGACCTGGCCAATCTTGAACTCCAGAAAGGGACGATCCTGGAACACGATCGCCTCGCCTTGTGATCTCAATGAAGACGCCGAGCACACAGGTGTTGCTGGTTATCGCCGGTCTCGTCGTGCTGTCCGGCCTGGGCGGCTGGACGTACCTGAGCAGGCAGAGCCGGACCGAATACCGGACGGTCGCGCTCGAGCGGGGTACCATTGAGTCGACCGTGTCGGCGACCGGCAACCCCAATGCCGTCGTCACGGTCCAGGTCGGCAGCCAGATATCCGGCAATATCAAGGCGCTCTATGCCGACTTCAATACCAAGGTCAGGAAGGGACAACTGGTGGCGAGAATCGATCCGGAGATCTTTGAGGCCAAGGTCAACCAGGCCAAGGGCAACCGGGAAAACGCTCGCGCGGCCGTCCTCAACGCCCGGGCGATGCTTCAGAAAACTGAGGCCGATATCGCCAGCGCCAAGGCGTCATTGGAGGGTGCGAAGGCGAACGCGGCCAAGGCCAAGGTCGCCGTCCTGGATGCGCAGATCAAGCTCAAGAGCCGCCTCAACCTCTTCAAGGAGGGGGGCATCTCGGCCGAGGAGCGTGACTCTGCGCAGGCAACCTACGACTCCAACATTGCAGCCCTCGAGGCGGCGAAGGCCCAGGATCAAGCGGCGCAGTTTGCGCTGCGCGCCGCTCAGGCCCAGCATGACGTCGCCGTCGCCCAGCTCGCAGCGGCCGAGGCGCAGGTGAAGCAGAGTGAGGCGGCTCTCAGACAGGCGCAGATCGATCTGGATCATACCTATATCCGGGCGCCGGTGGACGGAACCGTCGTCTCGCGGAATGTGGATGTCGGACAGACGGTAGCGGCCTCACTTCAGGCGCCGACCCTGTTCCTGATCGCGCAGGACCTGACCAAGATGCAGGTGGACACGAACGTGGATGAGGCCGATATCGGGCGGGTGCAACTGGGGCAGGACGCCACCTTCACCGTCGACGCCTTCCCAGGTGAGATCTTCAAGGGGAAGGTCGTTCAGATTCGCCAGGCGGCCATTAACATCCAGAACGTCATCACGTACAATGCCGTCGTCGGGGTCGCGAATCCTGAGCTTAAACTCTTTCCGGGGATGACGGCGAACGTCACGTTCCTCGTGGACAGACGAGACAATGTCCTGAAGATTCCCAACGCCGCTCTGCGATTCCGGCCTCCGGACCTGAAACAACAGCAGGCAAGCAAGGAAGGGACGGTTCGCGCAACGGCATCAGGCGGCGGTCTAAAGGGAGGCGGCGGCCAGACCGTTTGGGTTCTGGGGAGCGACAAGCAGCCTCGACCGGTCCCGGTCACGTTGGGTATCACGGATGGAAGTGCCAGTGAATTGCTCCAAGGCGACGTGAAGGAGGGCGACGAGGTTATTATCGGGGTGGCGTCCAAGGAGGCCGCAGGCGGACCGGCACAGCCGTTTGGCCAGCGTGGGCCGAGGTTCTAGGTCGGGACATGGCGGCACTCATCGAAATCGAGAATCTGGTCAAGCACTACCGGCTCGGGGATGTAATCGTCCAGGCGTTGAGGGGGGTCTCCTTCCACATTGAGCGAGGGGAGTTTGTGGCCATCATGGGCGCCTCGGGGTCGGGCAAGTCCACCTTGATGAACATCCTGGGATGTCTGGACAAGCCGACATCCGGCAGCTACCGGCTTGACGGCGCTGGCGTGGGGCAGCTCAGCCGAGATGAACTGGCCGACATTCGGAACAGGAAGATCGGCTTTGTCTTTCAGTCATTCAACCTCCTGTCGAGGACCAGTGCGGTTGCGAACGTCGAGCTTCCCCTCATGTATAATGGCACTGCAGTCCGAGACCGCCGGACGAAGGCACTGAAGGCGCTGCATGCGGTCGGGCTGGCCGGCCGGGAGGACCATCATCCGAGTCAACTCTCGGGCGGTCAGCAGCAGCGGGTGGCGATCGCCAGGGCACTCGTCAACGATCCGCAGATCATCATGGCCGACGAGCCGACGGGCAACCTTGACTCGCGAACGAGTATTGAGATCATGGCGATCTTCCAGCGGCTGAATCGCGAAGCGGGGATGACCATTATCCTTGTCACCCACGAGCCGGACGTTGCCGCTTTTGCAAAGCGGGTACTTGTGTTCAAGGATGGCCGGCTGCTGAGCGATGAGCAGGTCCAGCAGCCAAGAACAGCGCTGGAGGAGTTGCAGCAGATCGGACCCGATGAAGGGCCATAGACGGTTTATGAATCTCCTGATCAATATTACGATCGCCTTGAAGGCGCTACGGGTGAACCGACTGCGATCGGCCCTGACGATGCTGGGGATTATCATCGGGGTCGCGGCCGTGATCGCGATGATGGCCGTCGGCTCCGGGGCCACAGCCCAGATCCAGGAGCAGATCCGCAGCATCGGCAGCAACGTCATCATCGTGATGTCCGGCAGCATGACCAGCGGCGGGATCCGGATCGGCGCCGGGTCGGTTCTGACGTTATCGGAGGATGATGCCAAAGCCATTGCCAATGAGTGCCCGGCAGTGGCGCTCGTCGCCCCGAGCAGTCGGGGAACGGCCCAGGTGGTCTTCGGTAACACCAACTGGTCTACCGTCATTCGGGGAACGACGCCTGAGTACCTGCAAATCCGGGACTTCACAGTAGAATCCGGGCGTCCGTTTACCTGGCGGGATGTGGATGGGTCCACAAAGGTGGCCCTGATCGGGCAGACCGTAGCGCAGAACCTGTTCGGCGGCAGCGATCCCGTCGGACAGATCATACGGATCAAGAAGGTCCCGTTCACCGTTCTGGGAGTCCTTACGCCAAAGGGCCAGTCAGCCTGGGGACAGGATCAGGATGACATTATCATGCTCCCCCTCTCCACGGCCAAGAAGAAGGTGCTGGGCGTGAGCCAGGCCAATGCCAGATCGGTGGGCGCTATCATGGTGCAGACGCGAGGCCCGATGCTGATGAAAGAGGCCGAGGAGCAGATCGTGGCGCTGCTGCGGCAGCGGCATCGTCTTCAACCGGAGCAGGACGACGACTTTACCGTCCGCAATCTTACCGAGGTCTTTGCCGCCCAGGAACAGTCGGCTCGAGTGATGGCCATCCTATTGGGCGCGATCGCCTCGGTCTCGCTGGTGGTAGGGGGAATCGGGATCATGAATATCATGCTGGTATCCGTGACCGAACGAACTCGCGAGATCGGATTGCGACTGGCGGTGGGCGCCAAGGCGCGCGACATCCTGACGCAGTTTCTTGTCGAGGCGGTCACCCTGTCGATCATCGGCGGCCTGATCGGTATCGTGCTCGGTCTGGGGGCATCGGTAGCGGTGTCGTACATCGCACAGTGGGCCACCCTGATCAGCACAGGCGCTATCGTGATGGCATTCGCCTTTTCCGCCCTGGTGGGGGTATTCTTCGGCTACTACCCCGCACGCAAGGCGGCCTTCCTCGACCCGATAGAGGCGCTGCGATATGAGTGACAGCGCCAGGCACATCGGTGTAAGGGGTGGACGGTGGGTGGCGCTGCTTAATCTCGCCGTACATCCGTGTACGGCTCGAATCGGCGCTGGCAGCCTGCGCTGTCCGCGCTTCGCCTGCCATCGACGACGCGTCGCCACCCGCCGCCCACCCAAGGCCGTAGGGGCGCTGCTTGCTGCGCCCTCCAGAGGCCAGACATGACAGATCTTGGCTATGAGTCGTTCGAGACAACGGCGGATGTCGGGATTACGGTCTGGGGCGAGACGGTGGAGGAACTGTTCGCCAACGCCGCACGAGGGATGTTTGCGTTGATGGTCGATCCGGCAACCGTACGCCCTGCCGGCCTGCTGTCTGTTGAGGCGCGCGGAAGTGATCTGCCCTCCCTGCTGGTTGCATGGCTGAACGAGCTGTTATACCGATGCGAGGCCGAGGAATGGGCGCCCGCCGATATTCGGGTGACAGCGGTCGAGGGCGTGCGCGCGACCGGAGAGTTGGTGGGTGAGTCGATAGAGACGGGATGCCCTCAGTTGAGGGGTGTGGTCAAGGCGGCCACCTATCATCTGCTCGAATGTCGGCAGGACAACAATCGCTGGTGCGCCCGGGTCGTCTTTGATGTGTAACCCTAGCGATGCCGTGTCACGCCGACCCGGGCGCACCAGCGTTCGATGGGGCAGCGACTGCAAAAGGGAGAGATCGGGCGGCAGACGTGCTGACCGAACGGGACCAGCAGGTCGTTGTAACAGATCCAGTGCCGCTTCGGGAGTCTCAGTCGGAGGGCCGCCTCGGTCCGCTCTGGGGTCGTGGTGTTGACGTAACCCCAGCGATTCGAGATACGATGGACGTGGGTATCGACGCAGATCCCCGGTTTCCCGTAGCCGACGGTGACCACCAGGTTGGCGGTCTTACGCCCGACGCCAGGGAGCGTCAGCAGCATGTCAATCGTGTCGGGGACCTGCCCGCCGAATCGAGTGATCAGGCCGTGGCAGACCCTGCGAAGGGTTGCAGCCTTGGTCTTGTAGAAACTGACCGGGTAGATAGCTCGAGCGATCTGCTGCTCGCTCAGCGCACGCATCGTATCGGGTCGGTCCGCCAGCTTATACAGCCGCTCTGAGGCCTCGCCTGTGATGGGATCCTTGGTCTGCTGGCTCAGGATGCACGAGATCAGAACCCGGAACGGATCACGGGACGCCTCGGCGATCTGACCCACGACAGCGGGCTCCCACGCGGAGATCGTCCGGCGAACCGACCGCAAGACGGAATCAATCTGTCTGTTCGTGATCATCTCCCTGTCCTCAAGGGCCTCGGGACGCCGACGACCATAGCGGGCTACGGGGTATGAAATTCGGAGATCGAAGAATCCTTGATGATCCGAATGACCTCCTCAGGATTATGGGCCGTCTTGAGCAGTGTGAGGTCGTTCGGTGTAATCTTCCCCCCGTGCATGACCGGATCACGCAGCCACTCCCCCAGGCCACGCCAGTAATCGTTCCCCGCCAGAATGACCGGAAACGGCTTGATCTTTCTGGTCTGGATCAGCGTGATCGATTCAAACAGCTCGTCCAGCGTGCCGAAGCCGCCCGGCAGGATAACAAACGCGACGGAATGCTTCACGAACATGACCTTCCGAACAAAGAAGTGCTGAAAATTCACAAGGTTGGTCAGGTATCGATTAGGTTCCTGCTGTTGGGGGAGTTCGATATTGAGGCCGATCGATACGCCGCCCGCCTCAAAGGCGCCCTTGTTGGCCGCCTCCATGGCCCCGGGACCCCCGCCGGTCAGGACGGCATACCCATTCTGAACCAACAGGCGACCGATCTGTTCCGCCATCGTATAGGCGGGGTCATCTCGTCCGATATGGGTCGATCCGAAGACGGAGACCGCGGGCGGAATCGCGGCAAGCGCCTCCAATCCGTCGACAAACTCGGCGACGACACGGAAGATCATCCGGATGTCTTGCGCAGCCAGACGATCAAGGGTAAACGGGAATTTCATGCCGGGTTCGGTCCCTCCCCCACTAGTCGCTCAACACGAGACACTGCATACCGAGCATAATATATCACATACAGCCGGGTCGTGGCGGATGGGCGTCAAGGCGATTACCGGGTCGTTGACAAAATGCCGTAATTTTGGTGATATAAAATCACCATTCACCTCCATATGTTCAGACATTGGTGGTAAGGCACAAGGTGTGCTAAGATGCACGCGGCGTAATGATGATTGGACGGTGCACGAAGGAGAGACCATGCTCGATATTCGATATCGAATCGATCGGATGAAGGCCCTCCACACCCTGGTGGAAAGCGGCCTCACGGAGAACCAGGCGCAACAGTTGGAGGCGCTGTACCAGGCACGCGACGAGGACGGGATGCTGGCACTTCTGGAAGAGGCGACGCTTTCCGCGCCGGCACAACAGAAGATCGAGATCCTCAAGCAGGCCAAGCTGCTTGGGGAGCGGCTGACTCAATTGAGCCGGGTCATTCCACTTCCCCATGAGAGGATCCAGGAGCTCTACCCGCAGATTCGCGAGATCAAGCGAGCGTACGAGCGGCTGACCACAGAGGCCGACCGATACACAACACGAGTCTGACCGGCCGAGATCAGAAGGACTGAAGCCGATGGAGGAAGCCATGGAAGCACCGGTCATCATCTACGGGAAGGATACCTGACCCTATACCCAGGCGGCCCGTGAGGACTATGCCAAACGAAACGTCCCATTCACGTACCTCAACGTCCAGAAGGATCCCCAAGCCTTGGCCCGGATGTTGGAATTTTCGAAGGGCTCACGCGATGTCCCTGTCATTGTAGAGCAGGGTAAGGTAACCATCGGGTTTGGCGGGACCTGAGCGGTATAAAGAGGCCGACGGTCGTCGGCGTGCATGAGGAAGGGGTATGCAACCTGATAAGTGGCGCCACGTGCAGTTGGTTTTGGGGATGGCCCTGCTGTTGGCCTCGATGTTTGCGATGCGGTATGTGACAAAGCTGCTGATCTGGCTGGGATAACCTGTGGCTTCAGAGTTCACCAACGCCCCCAGGCGACCCCATAGGCATATTCATTTCCGCATTGAGTCCCCCTGATCCCCCCTTCGGCACCCTACTCGCCGATACGAATTCATGCTGCGTGTTCAGCGCTCGCCTGGCGCTGAACACGCGCAATCCAGCGCCACGTCGGATCCGCGATAGAAGTCGCCGCGCCCACGCTTCGCTTCGGATCGAGGGTTGATAGAAACTCGCGGACCGTAAAACCGCAGCTCTCACAGCGCCGGTAGTAAAATTTCTCTTCGTCCTCCTCCTGTACCGCTCCCACCCGCGCCATCCTACGCGAGCAGCACCGACTGGGGAACGGTGGCGAAATAATCTCATAAGGAAAGCTGTTGCGCGCCCTTCGTTCAGTGGAATACTTCACAATAGTCGCCATCTGCCCCCTCCGTAGACGCTCTCCTTCCCTGCCGTCTATTTAGCTCCACCATGGTCCTCTTCCCACGCTCTCCATGAAGTGTGGAGCAGACTCGGGGCGCTGCATATCAGAAATTGGCGGATTTTCCTGTGGGATTTTGAGGAATCCGATATTGGTAGTTGTCCTACAAGAGGGTAGAAAAGACAGGGTATGTGGTTTACAGGGTGGACAGCAGGCGCCTCCGCTTAATCTCGCCGTACGTCCCTGTACGGCTCGAATCGGCGCTGGCAGGCTGCGCTGTCCATGCTTCGCCTGCCATCGACGACGCGTCGCCACCTGCTGTCCACCCCCCCGCACCCTACACCCTGCTTGTTCGGCTCCAGCCAGGTGATGTAGCGAGCGATCGATTCGGAGGGGACAAGGGCCGGGCAGCCTTCCCACCGCTCCAGCGGCTCGATCCCGTATCGGACCATGTTGAGATGCTGCGATCGGCGAATGTCTTGGGACGGGTCGTCACCGAATGCGCGGCGCAGCCGTCCGATATCGTCCTTCGTCCCAGTCAAAAAGAGCCAACCCGGTCGCACGCGAAAGCGGTGAGCATACCGCTTGAGCACGGCAGGTGTGTCGTGCGCCGGATCGAGGGTGATCGAGTAGAAGAAGATATCGCGCCCAACGCGATCACCAAGGATGTTCTGGACCTGAGCCAGATTCGCGGTTGTGAGCAGGCAGTCGTCTTTGCAGGCCGTATACATGAAGTTGATCATAACGGTCTTGCCCTTGATCAGGTCGTCGTAGAACCTGACCGCCGTGTTCTCATGGGTGCGGAGGACGACGTTCGGGAAGCGGCGCCTTCGACGCGCTTCGGCGACGGTCATCGACGGAGGGCATCGATCCGCATGCCCCCACCCGTCCCCTTCCCCCTCGGAGGGGGAGGGAGGGGGTGCAGGGGAGGTAGAACCAATGATGGTCGAACCAATAAGAGTCCCTGTAAGGGAACCGAGGAATTGTCGCCTGCTCATGACGTCTCTATCCTTTCTTACGGCACCACCTCAAACAGCAACATCATGGCGTGGTCTTCATGAAGCGTGTTGTGGCAGTGCATCGGGTAGTCGCCGAACCAGTCGCGGAACTGCCTGAAGAACTTGGCCTTGCCGCTATTCTGTCTCCCTCCGGCATTCATACCGATCCTGACGATGTCCTTTCTGGCGACCTCGTCAATCGGAACGGCTTTGCCGTCCCGTTCCAAGAGGATGAATTCTTCCTGATGGGGATGGACCGGGTGTTGCCAGCCGCCGGCGCTGGTCAACGTCCAGATCTCGGCGGTATCCTGCGGCAGTCGGAAGTTGGGTGGGCGGTTCAGGTCTTCGCTCACGAACTCCCCATTAATCGTCCAGGCGCCGTTGGATCGGTCAAACGCGAAGCGGCGTTCGCGCGCGACCGGTTGCAGGTCCGGAAGTGGGAGCAGCGCCTCGCCCTCCTGATAGGCCCGGCTATCGTCCGCCGCGTCGCCTTCAACCCGGAACTCGACAAGATTGGTGGGCTCAATCAGCTTGCCGGTGGGACCGCGGCCGTCGAGCTGTTCCAGCCGATTCTGCAGATAGATCCTCTCGCCGATCTGCGCATCGGTGAAGTCTACGATGACATCTACCCGCTCCGCCACCCCCAGCGTGATGCTCCGACGGGCGAGCGCCCGCGGTAACAGGTTGCCGTCGTTGCTGAGCTGGATGAAGTTTCGACCATTGCTCAGAAACAGTTCATAGACGCGTGACGGCCCGCCGTCCAGGATGCGGAAGCGATACCGACGCCGCTTCACCTCCAGGAAGGGCTGGATCTTACCGTTGACGGCAAACTTATCGCCCAGGATCCCATCCAGGTTGAAGAGGTCGAAGAAGAGCTGTCCGGTCGTAGGGTCAAAGACCTTATCGGTCAGGATCATCGGGATGTCGAATTCGCCGCTCGGAAGTCTCAATCCGGTCGTCTCATCGTCGGTGTCCAGGTCGATGTCGTCGCTGAAGAGGTGATAGAACATAGCCAGCCCCTTGTAGACATTCTGCGCGGTAAAGCCGACTCGATGGTCGTGGAGCCAGAGGAAGCTCATGGTCTCCCGGACATCACCTGGGACGGTCCTGCCGTTGAAGTTGCTGGTCGGGTGGGTGCTGGCAAAGCCGGCCCGGACGCTGGCGTGATGGAAGTCCTTGAACTGCCCCGCCTGATAGAAGTGAAATGGCCCGCCGTCGGATTCCGAGGCGGTGTGGCCGTTGTGCAGGTGGGTCGAGGTCTGATTACAGCCGAACCCGTCGTTCAGATTCGATAACGCGTTGTGAATCCGCACGACGACCGGCTCCCCGTACCTGGCCTTGATCCGAAGGGCGCCGGCGTTCCCGTTGGTGGCGTCGACGAACGCCCAGATGGTGCCGGGCGGCACGCCGTCTACGGCCGGATAGTAGTTGTGGGAGATCGCCTGCTCGATCAGCTCATACTGTGGGCCACTGAAGCCGGGGCCGGTCGCGCTCCCTCCGAACTCCTCCCAGCGCTGGTGGTCGGGCCTTGGCGCTTCCGTAAAACCGGTAACCGCCGACGCCACGAGATTCGGCCCCTTCGTCGGTGTCGGGTTCAGGATGGTCGTCTGGACGACGGGGGGAATCGGCAGCGGATCGACGAATGGGGTGTTACGCGGGCTGATGAGTGTCGTCGGATCGTTGATCCAGACATCTTGCGGAATACCCAGGCAGACCGGTGACGACTCACTCTCGGAGTGAGCCCAGGAGAGACGCGCGTTTCCTAACCCGTGCAAGCCTGCCAGGCCGCCGCCGCTCATGACCAGCCCCATCCTGAGTAGTTCCCGCCGGCTCAGCCGCGCCTTGGCGATCTCCCTGACCTGCTGGATATAACGGCCGACGAGCTTTTCCTTTCTGCTCGCCACCGGCTTCAATATGTGTAGCGACATCTCCGTTCGCTCCTTGCTCTATCTCCGCCCTCGGACGGAAGAGACAAAACGCATGAAACCACCCCTCCATTTAAGATAAATCCGGATGTCGAGAAGGTCTGTAGACAAAAATGTGATTTCGCT
This sequence comes from Candidatus Methylomirabilota bacterium, assembly GCA_003104975.1. NCBI lineage: Bacteria > Methylomirabilota (SeqCode) > Candidatus Methylomirabilota bacterium. The sequence goes on along the minus strand of PQAM01000008.1, from coordinate 240,889 downwards.
GTCACGTTTTGTACGACAAGAGCCTCGAAGCAACTGATCAAACCCTAGATTCTGCTTGCTCCCCCACCCATCGACGTACTATCTTTCGTTAACGGCCAAGTCATTGCGGGGCAAAGCCGAAGCAATCTCGCAGTGCTTCGGAATAACAACGGCGAGATTGCCGCGCTCCCCTTGGTCGCTCGCAATGACCGGACCTTTGGATCGAGGAGGGCGGTAAATCGGTAGTGAGCGAAAGAGTCACAGGAGCGATGGGCAGACTCAAGGCGATGATCTTCGACGTTGATGGGACGCTGGCCGATACGGAGCGGAACGGCCATCTGGTCGCCTGCAACGAGGCGTTTGCGCAGATGGGATTCAATATCCGCTGGAGCTGGGAGGAGTTCCGGGAACTGCTGAAGATCCCCGGCAATGCCCGGCGGATGCGACTCGCGCTCTCGGCCCAGACGCCGCTTTCAGAGGCCGACATCGACCGGATCGTGCCGGAGTTGTTCGAGCTGAAAAAGGCGTTATATCTGAAGCGGGTCGGTGGGCTGCCGCTTCGGCCCGGCGTCGCCGGGATCATCCGCGAGGCGATCGATCGGGGTGTTCGACTGGCGATCGTGTCGGTCACCCACGAAGAGCAGATCATCGCGCTGCTGAAGGCGCAGATCCCCGAGGCGCTCGATGTCTTTGATCCGATCTTCGGCCAGCACGCCGGCGAGAAGAATGCGGCGCTCTATACCCGGTGCGCTGCGAGCCTCGGATGCGACAGCTCTGAGGTCCTGGTAATCGAAGACTCTGAAAAGGGGTTCAAGGCGGCTCAGGGTGCGGGTCTGCCCTGCGCGGTGATCTACAACGACTATACCAAGGGGCAGGACTTCACCGGCGCGGAACTTGTTGCCAGAAGTCTCGAATATCTGGATCTCACCCTTCTCGAACGGCTGTGCCTGGACTGAACAAAGCCCTCCACTCACGTCATTGCGAGGGAGCGCAGCGACCGAAGCAATCTCACCGTCTTTCGCAGCGTAGAGTACAGTAAGATTGCCGCGCTCTCGTTGGTCGCTCGCAATGACGGAGCCGCGGGATTTTCACGCCAATGGGCGCGCCACCTGCGCCTGACGTATGGCGTGGAGGGATCGATCCTTGACATTGTCAAGGATCATATGTCACTGTCTGCACAGCAAGTGCCCTCACCCGCACCCTCTCCCAGAGGGAGAGGGGAAAAACTTGTAGAGTTGCGATGGTCATTGGGGTCCCAAAAGAGATTAAAGAGGCTGAGAACCGGGTCGCGGTCATACCGGCCGGCGTAAAGGCGCTGCGGGCGCATGGACACCGCGTGCTGGTCCAGCGAGGGGCCGGGGTCGGCTCGGGCCTGCCGGACGAGGCTTACGCCAAGGCCGGGGCGGAGTTGGCGGACGATCCGCAGGCCGTCTATGGTGAGGCCGACCTCATCTGCAAGGTCAAAGAGCCGATCCATCATGAGTGCGAGATGCTCCGGGAGGGACAGGTACTGTTTACCTACCTGCATCTGGCGCCCATGCCCGAACTGACCAAACGACTCCTTGCGCGGGGGGTGGTGGCGGTAGCGTACGAGACCGTACAGACGCCGGACGGGCGAAAGCCGCTGCTTGAGCCGATGAGCGAGATTGCCGGACGGATGGCGGTTCACATCGGGGCGCACTACCTGGCCACCCCGTATGGCGGGCGGGGCGTATTGATCGGCGGGGTCCCCGGGGTCCCCCCCGCCACCGTCGTCATCCTGGGCGGCGGTACCGTCGGGGCTAACGCCGCACGGGTGGCGGCCGGAATGGGCGCCTGGGTCTATCTGTTGGATATCGACCAGTCCCGTATGCGCCGCCTTGACGAGATCCTGCCCGAAAATGTGACGACCCTCATTTCCAATCAGATGAGCATCGAAGAGTGCGTGCGGCGGGCCGACATCCTGATCGGAGCGGTCTATATCTCCGGGGCCAGGGCGCCCAAGCTGGTCACCCGAGAGATGATCGTGCTCATGAAGCCGGGATCGGTCATTGTCGACGTGGCCATCGACCAGGGCGGCTGCATCGAGACCAGCCACCCTACCTCTCACAGCGATCCTGTCTATGTCGTAGACGGTATCCTCCACTATTGTGTCGCCAATATGCCCGGCGCCTTCGCCAGGACCTCGACCTTTGCGCTTACCAATGTCACCCTTCCCTATGCCCTCCGACTGGCCGACCGCGGCTGGCGCCAGGCGGTGTTGGAGTGTCAGGAACTTGCGCTGGGACTGAACATTGCCCTCGGTCAGGTCACCCATCCCGCTGTCGCCGATGCGCACGGCCTGGCCTATCTTCCACCCTTGCAGGCGGCCAAGCAATAACGCGAGACGACGTCCCCTCTCCTATGACGGCTCAGCATAACCGGCATGATGTCGGCTCCCATGTGGCGGCGGTCTATAACGCCATGCTGGCGGAGTACGACCAGATCGAGAGCCAGTTTTATTTCGCCGAATGCTACCGGGTGTATCAAGAAACGGTCGAGTGGATTAACCGCGAGCGGCCCGACGGCCTGGCAATTGACCTGGGGTGCGGGACGGGCAAGCAGACGATCCTGCTGACCGGACGGCGCGGTCCGGTGATCGGAATCGACATCTCGGGTCAGATGATCGAGGCGGCCCGCAGACGATGTGATGGTCGGTCCAACGTCGGCTTTGTAACCGGCGACATCACCAGACTGCCATTCGAAGACGGATGCGCCCAGGCGATGGTGGCCTACGGCGATGTCATCGGCCACAACTTTACCGCAGTCGATGTGGTATTGAGAGAAATGGTCCGGGTTTGCGCTCCGCGCGGCCTGATTTCGTTCGAGATCGATTCGAAGTGGTGTCCCGACCTGCTCTATCTGCCGAAAGAGCTGTGGCAGGCTCTGACGACCAAGGGTGGACACCTGCGGGAGTGGAAGGAGATGCAGTTTAAGACCTTCACCTGGCCGGAGTTGACGCGCCTGTTGCAGGCACACAATCTGCGGCTTATTGAGGTCCGGAGCATGAACATCCTGACGATGCTGTTCCCTCCGTCGCTCCTCTTCCGCCAACGGAAGGAGGCCCCAGGTTTCGACGCCCTCTTTTCCCGCGTGATGACGTTCGACCTGGCGCTGGGGAAATTCCTGCGGTGCGGTTCTACCAGAATTGTGACGGTGGAGAAACCGTGAACGGTGCGATGCGCGGAAGGTAAAGGCGGCGTGTTGCCCCGCCGCCTTTACCTTCCGTCATTCAGGCTGGTTCAATATGCAGCGAAGGTTAGGGTGTAGGCGCAAGGTGCAGGGCGACGCCGCGCAGGACGAGCCTGTCGGCAGTATCACCAATATTTAACCTTAAGCCCAGCAGAACGGCGCCCAGGCTTGGATCAACTGATGTTGCAGCGCTATCGACGCACACCGAGTTTTCCGCTGGGCCAACGTTGGGTTGCACGGTTGCATCGTCGAGGAGTACGAGGGCACTGCTTGGTGGGTCCTGGACCTGTGCGAGCCGAATCTGGGTGATATTGCTTGTCGCGCCGGCAGACCATTCATAACAGAGGCGCACACCAGTCACAGTAAAGCGCGGGGGCACCTGGATCGCCTTTTCAATCACCTTATTACCTCCGGCCGGGAACGTGTCCCCTACGGATGCGGAGGTAATAATCAAGCCTGCCAGACCGCCCCCGATGCCGGAACTGGTCGAGTTAAACGAGGTCGTCAGGTCAGTCGGATCACCAGACAGGAAATCGAGATGCTCGATCCACATGACGGCGGGCGCATTGCCGGTAGCCTCTAGCGCGTCCAGCCGCGCATCCAAACCATTAATCTGTTCCTGTAGGGCGGCCAATGGATTTCCCGGCCCCGGCGGCAGCCCTGAGCGGCCACGCCGTGCGGACTCTGCAGGTCGCACAGCCAGAACCATCAACAATGCGAGCAGCATCACCCCCACGCCCAAACCCCTGTCCACTCTTATTCTCATCGTGCTCCCCTCCTTATGCTGGCATAATGATGTGTTCAAGCCCGCCACGATCTGATCTATTCTCTCGCTCTGGGGCTACACAGGTAACCCGCGGTTCCCATCATAGGCGGGCCACGTGCCTCTCTGATCCGATTCACTGTCTCGCTAATCATCCTTCCACTTATGCCCGCGTCCCTTCCCGTGGCCGCCCCGGTGCGGCGGGCCTCCGATCTTCTTCCTGTGGCCGGGTGGGACCTTGTAGTAGGATACGGGTACGGCAAGGACAGGTCGGGGAATCCGGTTCGCCGCGATGAAGGTCCATGGGCCGGTGGAGTTCGCAGCCACAAACCAGGCCCCGTTATGGTGGCTGTAGTATCGCCCGCCATACGCGAAGAAATTCAGGCTTAAGCCGGGCGCGTAGTAGACCGGCGTGCCGGGGACGACGACCAGCGGCGGTGGCGTTACCAGGGCAATCGGCGGTGGCGGCGGCGGAATCAGGGCAATCTGCGGAGGCGGTGGAGGCGCCGGTACCCCGATATTCACGCCAATGTTGAATTTGTCCGCCCAGACCGGTGCGGGCCTCATCGCAAGGTCCGAGGCGGCTGCGACAGCAAGGCCGGCGACAACCAGCGCGTACTTCATCTCACACCCTCCTTTCGTGTCTTGAGACATGGGAGACGCGACCCGGCGGCGGCGTCGTCCTGTTAGGCGAGGTCGCATTGATGCTGCATAGATGTTGCCAAGCGAGGCGCCTCCCGAAGGCCCTGATTTTGTGGGGCCTTCTTGCTTGGCGCGTGTCAGGATGGTGTCTCTGAGGCCACGCAAAAATTACATAGGCGTGTAATTCTTGGAAGGGCGTAACCGATGTAAATGAAGGCCCCGGACACCTCGAGTTCGGCTTGCATGCTGAAGTTCTTCCACCAATCTACGCGTTCCATCCATCTCTCTCCATTGGGGACATAACTATTACGTATGCTGATCGGCCCATCTCGACTATCCCGGCATGAAGTTACGGCAGATGGTGGTATAACGTTCTCGAGGAGTTAGCAACAAATCCCTGTGAATCCTGACGGTGGCAAACGCTGCATTTGTGTCAGCTATTCCGGCCTCTGATAACGAGCCGCGCAAGCATCCCAGGGATTATGAGCAACAGTTATTGACCGGGTATCCTTTCCCGTTACTGTCTCCTGGATTCCGGCTCGCGCCCGCTGTGCGGGCGTGGCCGGAATGACGTCCAGAAATATGAAGGGATTTCAGGCTCAGAACACTAGAGACAATCCGGTGGAGGTAGCGTCCGCTGACAATTGATCGAACAGCCATTGTCTGAAATCCTCCGGTAGCGGGGCTTCGAATTCCATCCATTCATGGGTCCTTGGATGGAAGAGGCCCAACTTCCACGCATGCAGCAGATGCCGCTCCGCTGTCCCCTCCCGCCTCCCGCCTCCCGCCTCCCGCTTGCGTTCTCTTCGTCCCCCATACACCTTGTCGCCCACGACCGGATGGCCGATGGCCGACAGGTGGACGCGGATCTGGTGGGTCCGACCGGTGTACGGCTGAAGCTGAAGCAGCGTCAGGCCGGGGAGACGCTTCATCACTCGATAGGTCGTCACCGCCTCCCGGCCTTTGCGTGTGCCGACAGCCATCCGTTTCCGATCCCGTTCGTGACGGCCGATGTCGGCCGCGATCTGTCCCTCGGGTGCCTTCACCGCTCCATGCACCAGTGCGATGTAGGTCTTCTTCACCCGCCGTCCCTTGAACTGACCGGCCAGGGAGGCCATGGCGGCGTCGGTCTTGGCTACGACCATGACGCCCGACGTCTCTTTGTCGAGGCGGTGGACAATGCCCGGCCGTCGCTCCTCAGCGATCCCCGGCAGGTCGGGACAGTGATACAGGATGGCATGGACCAGGGTGCCGGCCTGATGTCCGGGGGCCGGATGGACGACAAGTCCTGCCGGTTTATTCAGGATCAACAGATCGGCGTCTTCGTACAGGATGTCGAGCGGAATCGGTTCGGGGGTAAGGCTGGACGGCTGCGGCGGAGGGATCGAGAGACGGATCTGCTGGCCGGGAACGGCTGTGGCGCTCGCCTTCGGGCAGCGACCATCAACCAGCACCCGGCCGCCTTTGATCAAGCGCTGGATCTGGGAGCGTGGGAGGCCGGTGGCGGCCGTCAGGTAGCGATCCAGGCGCAGACCGCTCGCCGAGGCATCGGCGACGACTTCGCGGACCTCATCGGCGCTCATGAGGCCGGCCCGCGATGGCGCCCTCGACGCTCATCGAGGATGAGTGTGAGCATCATCAACGAGACACCGATGGTAATACCGGAGTCGGCCACGTTAAATGCGGGCCAGTGGTACTGGTAGTAGTGGACATCGATGAAGTCGACCACCATGCCGATCCTCAACCGATCTGTCAGGTTGCCTACGGCGCCGCCGAGGATCAGGCTCAGCCCCAGAGAGGCCAACGGATGGTCGTCAAGCCGGCGATGCCGATAGTACAGGATGAACCCGATGGCCAGCAGGGAGATGCCGATGAAGAAGGGGTTGCGGACCCCTGCGGCCTGTGCGGCCAATAACCCGAATGCCGCGCCGGGGTTCAGGACGTGGACGATCGCGAAGAAATCAGGGATCAGGGGGATGCTGTGACCGAGGGGGATCGTCGCTTGTATCCACAGCTTCGAGATCTGATCGAGCGCTACAACGGCGAGCGCAACCGCATAGAACCGCATCGGTCAGTGGGGGATATGAGGCATTGGGCGCTGGATCGGGGACGTGGCGTGTGGGATACGTATCCCACACCCTACACCCCACACCCTACACCCCGGTCTCTTAGCCTCCATACCCTATCTCTTCAAGGACGCCGGCACACCGGGCGCAGACGTCCGGATACGGAATGGACCGGCCCACGCTGTCGCTATAGGTCCAACAGCGGGCGCACTTGGACCCCTCGGCTCGCTCGACCCGTACCTCAACCCGTTTGCCGGCTGCCTCCGCCTCCGCCAGGCCGGCGATGCTCACGGCCGAGACGATGAACAGCATCGGCAGATCGGCCTGGTACTGGGTGAGGATCGGCAATAAAGCGGGTTCAACCAGCAGATCGATCCGCGCCTCCAGCGAGGTCCCGATCAGCTTGGCCTTGCGTGCGGCCTCAAGCGCCTTCAGCGCCTCATCGCGGATCGACAGCAAGACCTCCCATCGGGCTTCCAGCGCCTCGTCCAATAGATCGGACCGGACGGTCGGAAATTCGGCGAGGTGGATACTCTCCCCCTCGCCCCCCTGCTTCGGCATCAACTGCCAGACCTCATCGGCAGTGAAGGCGAGGACCGGCGCCATCAGCCTGACGAGCGCATCAAGGATCAGATACATCGCGGTCTGAGCGGCGCGCCGGGCACGGGAGCGTGGGGCGGAGGTGTAGACCCGGTCCTTGAGGATATCCAGGTAAAAGGCCGACAGGTCGACGGCGCAGAAGTTGTGCAGGCCATGATACAGGAGATGGAACTCATAGCTCTCGTAGGCCCGGCGCAATCGTTCGATCAGCCGACCCAGCCGGTGCAGGATGAACCGATCGATCTCTTCGAGCTCGTTGAGCGGCAACGTATCGTGGGCCGGCCGGAAGTCGGACAGGTTGCCCAGGAGATAGCGACAGGTGTTCCGGATCCGCCGGTACCCTTCAGCCAGCCGCTTCAAGATCTCCTCGGAGATGCGGATATCGTCGCGGTAGTCCTCGGCCGCAACCCACAGACGAAGGATCTCGGCGCCATACCGTTCGATCACCTCCTGGGGGGCGACGACATTGCCGAGGGATTTGGACATCTTTTTGCCGTCGCCGTCGACGACAAAGCCGTGGGTCAGAACGGATCGATAGGGCGCCCGTCCCCTGGTCCCGACCGACGTGAGCAGCGAGCTGTGGAACCACCCTCGATGCTGATCGCTCCCCTCCAGATACATGTCGGCCGGCCACTGCAGGTCGGACCTGACCGCAAGGACGGCCGCGTGGCTGACACCGGAATCGAACCAGACATCCAGGATGTCCTGTTCCTTCTCGAAGTCGGCCTTCGCGCAGTTGGGACAGACGGTCCCATACGGCAACAGCTCGGCGGCCGTGTGTGTATACCAGAGGTCGGCCCCGGCCTGCTCCATCATGCTCGCCACATGCTCGGCGAGGGGCTGGTCGGCCAGGATATGGCCGCAATGCGCGCAGTAGAAGGCGACGATCGGAACCCCCCAGGCCCGTTGCCGCGAGATGCACCAGTCCGAGCGATAAGCGATCATATTGCTGATCCGATCCTCACCCCAGGAGGGAATCCATTGGACTCGCTTGATCTCCGCCAGGGCCTTTGCGCGCAGTCCGGTCCGTCCGCCCCCCTCATCAGGCAGGATGGCGGCATCCATCGAGATGAACCACTGCTCGGTCGCCCGGAAGATCGTCGGGTGCTTGCACCGCCAGCAATGGGGATAGGAGTGCTCGACCTGTACCTCAGACAGCAGCAGGCCGCGGCGCTCAAGTTCGGCAATGATCGTCCCGTTGGCCTTCCAGACGCTCAGGCCGCCGACGAGCGGAAGATCCGCCACGAACCGACCGGCGGCGTCGACCGGGTTATAGATATCGAGGCCGTAGCGGAGGCCGGTCTCATAGTCTTCGACACCGTGGCCCGGCGCCGTATGGACACACCCGGTCCCCTGGTCCATCGTGACGTAGTCGGCCAATACGACCCTTGAAGATCGGTCGATCCAGGGGTGCCTGGCCGTTAGCCCTTCCAGCGTGCGGCCCGTCACCTCCTCGACGACCCGACCCTCTTGTACTTGCACGGCGCCAAGCGTTACCTCCAGCCGATCTTTCGCGAGGATGAAATACTCGTCACCCTTTTCGACGATGACGTAGGGTGCGTCCGGGTGGACGGCGATGGCCAGATTCGCCGGCAACGTCCACGGCGTCGTCGTCCAGATGACGACGAACGCCCGTCTCCCCTGCAGTACCGGCAGGCGCTCCGCGGCATCCGGGGTGAGCGGAAACTTGACGTAAATGGACGGCGATGTATGATCGGCATATTCGACCTCGGCCTCGGCCAAGGCGGTCCGGCATGAGGCGCACCAGTGGACCGGCTTCTTCCCCTTGTAGACGACACCCGCTCCGAACAACCGCCCCATCTCACGGACGATCGTCGCCTCGTACAGGTAATCCATGGTGAGATAGGGGGCTGTCCAGTTGCCGAGCACCCCGAGACGCCTGAACTCGTCCCGCTGAATGTCGACGAACCTGGCGGCGTACTCGCGACAGAGCGCACGCTTTTCGACTAACGACACCTCCGCTTTTTTGCTGCCCAGGTTCTTATCGACCTGGTGTTCGATCGGCAGCCCGTGGCAATCCCATCCGGGGACATAGGTCGCGTGATAGCCGAACATCGACTTCGACCTGACCACGATGTCCTTCAGAATTTTATTGAGCGCATGGCCGATATGGATGTGGCCATTCGCGTAGGGGGGGCCGTCGTGGAGAATCCAGACCTGCCGATCAGCACGGACCTCACGGATTCTGTCGTACAAACGCAAGGTCTCCCACCGCGCCAGGATCGACGGCTCAAGCACGGGGAGATCCGCCTTCATCGGAAAGGCCGTAGTGGGCAGATTCAGCGTCTCTTTATAGTTCATCCCTGAACTCCAGGGTGTAGGAGGCCGAGCGTAACGACACCCTACCCCCTAGACCCTCAACCCTGTCTCTCATAGCAGTGACGATGGTGTCTGTCAAGGTTTCAGTCCTGTCTCAATATTGATAGCGATACTTTTGAATGTTGAGCAGAAGACCGACGGCCAGCATATTGACGAGCATAGACGACCCGCCGTAGGAAAGCAGCGGCAACGGAATCCCGACGACCGGCATGATGCCGGTCACCATTCCGATGTTGATCACCATCTGCCACGCGATCATGCTGACGATACCGAAACTTGTTATCATGCTGAACAGATCCGAGGCGTCTTTGGCGAGACGCAGTCCCCGTGACAGGAGGTAGGCATAGACCAGCAGCAGACCCAGCGCGCCCATGAAACCCCACTGCTCCGCCAGTCCGGCGAAGACGAAATCGGTATGATTGGCCGGCAGGAAGTTAAGCTGGCTCTGCGTGGCCGCCATCCATCCCTTCCCGATGAACCCCCCTGAGCCGACGGCGATTTTCGATTGGGCGACATGGTAGCCTACCCCCATCGGATCCATATCGGGATAGACAAAGACAAGGATTCGATTCTTCTGGTAGTCGTGCAGGAAATGCCAGAGGATCGGGGTCACGGCAGCCCCGGCCGCGCCGACCAACAGGAAATAGCGGATCTTCAGTCCCATGACGATCAGGATACTGGCAGCGATCAGCAGGAGCATGATAGCGGTCCCAAGATCGGGTTGGCGCAGGACCAGGGCCATCGGCACAAGGGTAAGCAGAATCGGCAGAACAAAGATCCGGGATGTATGCAACTGCTCCCTCCGATCCTCAAAGTAACGGGCCAGCAGGATGATGAGCGAGAGCTTCATGAACTCGGAGGGTTGAAAGGCAAACGGTCCGATGCTGAGCCATCGCTGGGCGCCAAGGCCGGAACGGCCGATCAGTGAGACAAGCACCAGTGAAACCAAAAGGAAACCGTAGATGAGATACGCCAGGTGTGAGGTCGCCCGATAGGGGAAGAGGCAGAGCGGGATCACCGCGACAAGCCCGATCACGGCCCACGTCGCCTGCTTCAGGTAGAGCGATTGTCTGGCAAGCGAGGCATGCGCCCCGCTGGTACTGTAGATGACCAGGACGCTCAGAGCGGCGAGCCCGGCGGCGACGGCGAACAGCCGCCAATCGAAGGTCAGCAGTGTACGGCGCGAGGTCGACATCAGGTAGGTGTCCATCAGTCGCCCTCTGTCGGTTCAGGTCCAGCCGGTTGAGTCGGGATCGACTCGTCGGATAGCTTAAACCATGCCTCCAGAAGGCTTCGCGCAATCGGTGCAGCGACCTGACCGCCGAACCCGCCATGTTCCACAACGACGGCGATAGCAATCTGGGGATGGTCTGCGGGCGCAAACGAAACAAACCAGGCATGATCCCGTTTGTCGCCTCGCTGGGAATCGCTGTTCTCTACAACCTGGGCGGTCCCTGTCTTGCCGGCTACCCTGAGCCCGGGGATCTTCGCGCGGTTCCCTGTTCCTTCACTGACGACCGCCTGCATCCCCTCCCTCACGATCGCCAGGTTGTCGGGATCGATATTGACGGTTCGGATCCGCTCCGGGCCGTACTCTTCAATCAATTCACGATCCAGCGCCTCGACCTTTCGCACGACCCATGGACGGTAGAGCGTTCCTCCGTTCGCGATGGCGGAGACCATCATAACGGCCTGCATCGGCGTGACCGTGACCATCCCCTGCCCGATTCCGGCCATGACGGTATTGCCGGGGTACCATCCGGCCGCCTCTGGCGAACCGGCCGTTTTGGGGGGAATGATCCCTTTGGCCTCGCTCCCAAGGCCCAGCCCGGAAGGGGCGCCAAGCCCCAGCTCGCGCGCTACGCGGGTGATCTCGCCGATCCCGGCCTTGAGGGCTGTGTGATAAAAGTAGATATTGCAGGAGTTGGCGATGGCCTGCTGAAGATCGAGCGACCCGTGGCCGCCCTTCTTCCAGTCGTGAAAGACGTGCGAGCCGAGATTGAAGGTGCCGTCGCAGGTAAACCTGGTGTCGGGCCTGATGGCCCCCTTCTCGAGGGCGGCCAGCGCGGTCACCAGCTTGAAGATCGAGCCCGGCGCATACTGGCCTTGGAGCCCCTTATTTTGCATAGGATGGCGAGGATCGGCGACAAGTTTCCGCCACTGCTCGGGCGTCAGGCGCTGAGAGAACTGATTCGGGTCGTATGACGGCTGACTGACCATCGCCAGGATCTCACCGGTCGACGGATGAACGGCGATGAGCGCGCCGGCTTTGCCCTGCAGGGCCTCCTCGGCGACCCGCTGCAACCGGTTATCGAGCGTGAGGTGGAGATTGAATCCGGACTGCGGCTCAACCTGTCGGATCAGGCGGCTGATCCGTCCGACCGCGTCGACCTCGATCTGTTTCCCGCCGTCGACGCCCCGTATGAACGCGTCGTACCGCCGCTCGATCCCGGCCTGCCCCATCGTCTCGCCCGGATGGAAGTCTCGAAACTCTTTCGACTTCAGTTGCGTATGGCTCACCTCGGTGACATAGCCCAGCAGGGTGGCGGCCGATCCGCCGTTCGGATAGGCGCGCACCGGCCTGACCTGGAGGCTGACGCCGGGCAGATCGATCTTTTGCTCCTCGACGGCGATCACGGTTCGCTCATCCACCCCTTTGCGCACGAGTACCGGCTGTGACGACGAGCCCTGCCCTTGGGCGAGGCGCTGCCTCAACTCGTCCGGTGACACCTGGAGGATCACTGCAAGGCGCCGTACGGTCTCTTCAACATCAGGCATATCCTCCGGTGTCGCATACAGGTCGAAGGACGCCAGATTCTCGACCATGAGCTCTCCGTGTCGATCGAAGATAAGCCCGCGGGGCGCCTCAACGGGCCGCAGCCGCAGACGGTTATTGAGGGAAAGCTGGTACAGGCGATCGCCCTCCAGGATCTGCAGCGCCCAGAGGCGAAGCACCAGGATCAGGATGCCGACAGAGATGACAGCGGCCGCCACCCTGATCCGTTTTTGAAAGGGGGCGGTGCGGTTGGAGATGTCGCGTTCACCGCTCATCAGGCTACACCCCTGTTGGTCTTCGGCCTCAGCATACCGAGCAGTCCGGTCCCGACTATCGCGGTGTAGAGCGCTCCGGGAAGTGCGGTCCATAGCAGGGCGGAGGCCAAAGGGCGGGGCGCATGGAAGAAACGCAGGAGCAAGAGCGTGATAAGCCCGGACAAGAGACCGGCCAGGCAGAGCAGCACAAATCGCCAGGCCGGCTGGGTTGTCTTGACCTGCTCGCTCAATCCGCTCACCAGAAAGCCGATCAGACTTAAGGTGAATGCGCTGAGGCCAAGGGGCGCGCCCGACAGCGAGTCCTGATACAGTCCGATGAGCAGGCCGGCAACGGACGCCGGTTCCGGTCCGACCGAGAGGCTCACTCCGAAGAGAAGGACAAGAAAGAGGTCCGGCTGAATTCCGCCGATGGCGAGGTGGGGGACGATGGCGGTCTGGAGCAGGCAGACGGCCAGGAGCGCGGGCAGAAACATCATCATGGCGAAGGCTCCTCGCGAGCCCACGGCAGACCGCTTGCCGGCGGTCGTGTAAGCACCATCACCTCCTCCAGGCTCGAGAAGTCGGTGTAGGGCTGCGCCTCAATCAATTGGAACAACGTGGCGTTTGTGGGGCGGCTTGACCGCACGACCTGACCCACGGGGATACCCTTCGGAAAGATGCCGCCCATGCCGGAGGTAATGATCCGATCCCCGACGGCCACGTCGGCCATCAACGGCAGATACTCGACTCGAATGGCCCCGTCCTGGCTTCCCGCCGCGACCCCAATGGCGCGGCTTCGCTGGATGAGCACGCCGACCGCGCTTTCCGGATCGGTGATAAGCTGTACCCGGGACGAGAGCGCCGTCACCTCCACCACCCGCCCTACCAGTCCTTCATTGGTGACGACCGCCATATGACGCCGGATTCCCCGGTTTGTGCCTATATTGATCAGGATCGATCTGAACCAGTTGGTCGTGTCTTTGCCGATCACCCTGGCGACGACCGCCTTCGTCTCCACCCGCTCGTCCAATTGCAGAAGACGGCTCAAGCGGGCGTGTTCCAGGGCGGTTTCGCGCAGCTCTCCCAACTCGACACGAAGTTGCCGAACCTCTTCCCGCAGCAGTTGATTATCACGGCGAACCCGACGAAGATCGACGTACTCATTCCAGACCATGGTGGTGACATCGACGCTCTTGGTCATCATCCGCAGGAACGGCGAAATCGAGGTGAGGAGGATTTGTTTTGCGGTGAGCGCGACGGAGCCCCCGCTGCGTGCCTGCAACGTCATCAGGACGAAGGCCAGGAGCAGGGCCGTTGAAAGAACGAGTATCCGTCGATATCGAAGCAGCAGTCGGGTCATGGCTGTCTGTACTGCCTACGGAGCGGTGGAGAGCGGCGAGAAGTGTGCCGCGAAGACGACACGATCGGCAAGCCTGCGGCAGACCACCGTTATGCCTCGAGACACACCCGCTTGAGAAGGTCCAACTCGTCGAGGGCCTTCCCTGTCCCAAGAACGACGCACGAGAGCGGATCTTCGGCTACCCGCACCTTGAGGTGGGTCTCATGGGAGATCAGCACATCCAGGCCGTGCAACAGGGCCCCACCGCCCGCCATGACGATTCCCTTATCGGCGATGTCGGCGGAGAGTTCCGGCGGTGTCCGCTCCAGGGCTGTTCGGACCGCATCGACAATCGCATGGATCGGATCGTGGAGGGCCTCGCGGATGTCGCTGTCGCTGATGGTAATCGTCTTCGGGATACCGCCGATCAGATCGCGCCCTTTAATCTCGATCTTATGGGGTTCGTCGAACGGAAATGCCGAGCCGATCTGGATCTTCACGCTCTCCGCCGTCCGTTCGCCCACAAGCAGATTGTATTTCCGTTTGAGATACTGGACAATCGCATCATCCATCTCGTCCCCGGCAATCCTGACCGACTGGGCGTAGACGATCCCCGCCAGGGAGATGACGGCGACCTCGGTCGTGCCGCCACCGATATCGATGATCATGCTGCCGACGGGGTCCTGGACCGGCAGTCCGGCCCCGATAGCCGCCGCCATCGGCTCCTCCATCAGGTAGACCTCGCGCGCGCCGGCCTGCTCTGCCGCATCGCGAATGGCGCGTCGCTCGACCTGGGTGATCCCGGAAGGGACGCCGATGACGATTCGGGGTCGGACAAGGGTTTTGCGGTTGTGGATCTTGACGATAAAATGCTTGATCATCGATTCGGTAATATCGAAGTCGGCGATGACCCCGTCTTTCAACGGGCGAATCGCGACAATGCTCCCAGGGGTTCGACCAAGCATCTCCTTGGCGTCGCGTCCTACCTGCAGGACCATATTGGTCCCCTTTTTGATCGCCACCACCGACGGTTCGCTGAGCACAATCCCCTTCCCCTTCACGTAGATCACGGTGTTGGCGGTACCGAGGTCGATGGCCAGATCATTGGAGAACAAGCCGAAAAACCAGTCGAAAATCATAGACCGCTCCTCATTCCAACGTGCAACGCCCAAGGTAAGGGGGAACCTCTACGCATACAAAAATACAGATTTTTTTAGCATAGAACCCTGCACAATACAAGTGATATCCGGAATTCACATCCCGCCCGCACCATAAAGGGGGTTGCGTCGGCCCCGACAATGCGATAGCATAAAAATCACTATATTAGATCGATAGGTGGATGATGGGAACATGATGGAGGGAACCGTGCTGAAGCGAATGCGAGGGTATAGCAATGTGCTGAAGGTGACGTTGTGGCTGGTGATCGCGGCCTTTGTAGGAACCACCTTTTTTGTCTGGGGATTTCGTTCCACATCGGGGCCCGGTCGGCAGAACGCCGTTGCCGCCGTCGAGGGCGAGCAGATCCCTTACACGGAATATCAGCAGGCCTACCAGCGTCAATATCGTCAGTACCAAGAGCAGTTGGGTGATAAGTTCAGTGAAAAGATCCTCGATCAACTGAACCTGAAGGGACAGGTTGTGGAGGCGCTGGTCGGACGCCGTTTGCTCCTTCAAGAGGCCAAACGGTTGGGGATCGTGATCAGTCCGGACGAACTGGTCGCCGAGATCACGACGATACCGGCCTTCAGCGACGCGACAGGCTTTAAGCGGGACCGATATCTCCAGGCCCTTCAATCGGTGCGTCTGACCCCGGAGGCGTTCGAGGAGAGTCTGCGCGAGGATCTCCTGCTGCGCAGGGTCGAGCAGTGGGTGAAGGGGGGAGTTCACCTCCTGCCAAATGAGGCGTGGGAGGCGTTTCGCTTTAACCGAGCCTCCGTCAAGGTCGAGTACCTGTCGTTCTCGGATCCTAAGACGCAACAGGCTACGATCCAAAAGGTCGCCACACTGGTGAAGGAAAAACAATCGTGGGATGAGATCGTAAAGGCGTCCGGGCTCAGGCCTGTGGTCAGCGACCTCTTCTCATGGGATCGCAACCTCCCACAGATACCGGACCAGGAGAGGTTCAAGGAGGCGGCGTTGGCGATGGAGAGGGGGACGATCAGCCCGATCATCGCGAGCGCAAAGGGGGGCTATCTGTTCCGCGTGATCGATCGGAAAGATCCGAGCCCTGCGGACTTCGAACGCGAAAAGGCCCAGTTCAGCCGTGGGCTTCTGCAAAGGAAGCGGGAGCAGGTATTCGCCGACTGGGTTCGTCAGGTCCGAGCCAAGGCAAAGGTCGAGATCGAGACGGCCAACCTCTAACTGCCAACCGCTGCCGATTCGTTCAAGGCGTACGGCCGATCGCGACGTATCGCCCCGCCTCACTGGATCTCAATACCGTGCAGTCCGGTCACGAAAAACCCCCCAAAGACATCGCTGATCGTCATCACCCAATTAAATCGCCCTGTCACCCCCAGCGATCCGGGTTCCTGCAACATGAAAAAGTCCGTTCGGTCGTCAGGAGCGACGACATTATTGAGCAAGAAAGGGCCCGAGGCCAGCCCTCCTCTCAGGTCAAACAGATAGAGCGCCAGGTTCCGCGTAGTCCCCGCTAAGCCGGATTCCAGCAGGACGCCGTTGAACTCAATCGTCTCTGCACTCGAGAAGGTGTCGCGTGATGCCGCGATCGCATCCCCCAATCCCCCGGCGGTTGGGCTGGCTGTAAAGGCAGCAACAACCTCTGCAAAAGAGGAGGGAATCGTCTGAGCGGTCACAATTGCGGTCGACCCATTCGCCGCGTTGATCCCGGCCGGGCGTGCACCGCCGATTGCGGCCGACGCCGCCCACACGGGGGCAGCCGCGAGCAGACAGCAGAGCAGTAGTATCGTCGTTCCTGTACCGATCTTTGCCCGTCGTCTCATGATCGCTCCTCCTGTCCAGGATCATCCGTCACCCTGGTTTTATCGAACGTTCGCCTGTCGACCCACACCAACTAAATTATACTACGTTGTACCGGTGTTGCGGGTCACATCCGATGCGTGGGGGAAGTGGGGGTGGAAAGCGCTTGCCTTTCGCAAGCGGGGGACTGTACAATTTCGTGGCGTTGGGCCGCTGATTATAGAGCGCGGGAACGTGCGGCTCGGACGCGTTCGGCGTCGGCTCATTCGAGGATGGTGCGCATGTCGGAGACACTGCTCTACGTGCTTCTGGGGGTGGTTGCGGGAATCTTCAGCGGATTGATCGGGATCGGCGGGGGCGTGATCATCATCCCGGTGCTGGTTTTCATGTTCGGATTGTCGCAGCATCAGGCCCAGGGCACGACCTTGGCCCTGTTGGTGCCGCCTATCGGCCTGTTGGCGGCATGGACGTACTACAGCAAAGGGTATGTTGACCTGAGAGTAGCCGGCCTGATCTGTGTCGGGTTCTTTGTCGGCGGATTACTCGGCGCCAGGTTGGCGGTCGGCCTGTCCAACTCGGTACTGGAAAAGCTGTTCGGGGCCGCGCTCTTCCTGATCTCGCTGAAGATGATCTTTTCCAGATAGCGGGCTACACCTTGGAGGTCATTCCAAGGCGCTCGGCCTGTCCGCTGTCCTGTACGAACGCCCCCATTCACGACCAGGCCGTCTGTCCCATCCGCCGCCCTTAGGTCAAATGGAAGAGTGTGATCTCCGGACGGACGTTGACGCGGACGGGAGTGCCGGTGGTCCCGAGGCCGCGGTTGACGTACAGGTGGGAGCGCCCCTGGCGGTAGAGCCCCTCCGGGTATGAGCTGAGCAGATGAGCCAGACTGACGCTCAGTCCGAGCGCACTCAGCTTGATCTGCCCCCCATGGTAGTGGCCGGACAGGGTGAGGGCGATGTTGCGAGCGGCGGCCTGAGGGAAGATCTCGGGACGATGAGACAACAGGATCGCCGGGGTTGTCGGATTCAGGCCGTCCAGCGCCCCGTCAAGATCGGGTCGGCCGACGCGCAGATCGTCGATACCGGCAATGGCAATAGGGCCGCCTTCGGTGTCGACGATTCGGTGCGCATTGTGAAGAACCGAGATTCCCGCTTCCTCGAAGGCGACGATGATCTGCGCCGGCTTGCCGTACCAAAGATCATGGTTACCCAGGACGGCGAAACTCCCATACCGGCTCTCAACCCGCGCCATCTCCTCGATGCAGGGGGGAAGGTCGGCTGCCGAATTCGCGATGAAGTCCCCCGTCAGCACAAACAGGTCAGGCTCCAGTCGACGGATCGCCTCGGCACACTGGCGCATCTGAGCGGGGGTCATGAAGAGGCCGGAGTGAATATCGGACACCTGGACAACCTTGAGCGGGGGACTAAAGGGCCGGTTCGAGCTCAAGGGAAGATGCACCTCCTCCACCTCCCACCCATTGCTTGCGTAGGCGGCCCCATAGCCTGAAATCAATACAGGTGTTGCGGCCAGCGCGCCTAACGAGGTTTGCATGAATATCCGGCGCGAGGAATCGTACGACGGCATAGGCGCAGATGTTCCGGTCGGTTTAGCGATGGCGGCGCGGATCCATATGACCCATCGGCCACCCAGACCCGCTACGAGCAGCAACGCGGATGAAAACAGCGATCCGAAGCTCCAGACGGCGGCCGGATAGATCACCGTATAGAGGATCAGCGGAGATGGATGCTCCAGCGGTGCCCATCGAAAGGCGAAGGCGAGATAGATGATCGGCGTCGATGTAAGGAACCCGATCAGGATAAGGCGGAGCAGCGCCTTGTATCGCGAGTTCCAGGGGAATCGTTTCAGTGCTCGATCTCCTCTGACGAAGAGATAGAGCTGCGATGCGACCAGTATCGCGAGAATAATCGACCGAAGCAGTATAAAGCGCATCAATAGAGGTACCGTCTTGCCGGTGTCCACCAAGGAGAGGGTGGACAAAAAAACGTGGTGATGCTAATACATTCTTGTGATCTCTGCAACTGTTTTGTTTCGCTTCCGCCTTCGGCGCCGAAGCCATGGCATCGATCCGACGACACGCCGTAGGGAGGAGGCAGAGACGGATAGGGTCTCGATGGGTGGGAACGCGACAGCAACGGCTGATGTCCGGCGGCCGATCCGGCCGGCAACCTTTGACTGGAATCCGACCCTCGAACCGCGCGCGGCGCGGATTGACAGGGGGACGGTCGCGTATGTCGCTACCGGCGAAGGGCCCCCGCTGGTATTGCTTCACGGTCTTGGGGGAGAGATCTGGATGTGGGAAAGGCAGGTTGCGGCGCTGTCACAACGGTACCGCCTGTACATCCCCGATCTCCTCGGATACGGCTATTCGGATCGGCCGCGGGTTGAGTATGCGCCGTCCCTCTTTATCGAGATGATCAGGCAGTTCATGGACCAGGTCGGCGTGAGGACAGCCGATCTGATCGGGAATTCCATGGGTGGGGGGATCGCCTGGGCGTTCGCCCTGGCTCATCCCGAGCGTGTCGGCAAGCTCGTCCTGATCGACAGTATCCCCCCGCGGGTGGTGGCTGCCGTTCGCAATCGTCTCCTGCGCGGGTTCCTCGCGATCCGTCACGTCCCGCTCCTGCCGTATCTGGCTGTTGCGATTCGAACCCGTCGCATGGTGCGCACTGCCCTCACGCAGATCGTCTACGATCATCGGCTGGTCACCGACGCCGTCGTCGAACGACAATATCGGATCAGTCGTATCGCAGGAACGGCACGGGTGTTGGCCTCGACGGTGCGCCACGCCGACGAGGTCGGTCGGTATGCCCGGATATTGGAAACGTTGCGCAAGCCGACGCTGATCATTTGGGGCGAACAGGATGAGGTATTGCCCGTGGAGGTCGGACGGCAACTTCACGCCGTCATCCGGGATTCCAGCCTGGTCGTCATCAAAGAAAGCGGGCATATCCCGATGTGGGAGACGCCTGATCCGACCAACCGAGCGATCCTGGAGTTTCTGGGTCGCGAGTGACGAGCAGGGCCATACTGAATATTTCCAGTGTGCTGATGCTTAAATTCGTTTACACATTCCGTTCACCCTGAGCTTGTCGAAGGGTGCACACACGGGGCTTCGACAGGCTCAGCCCGAACGGGTGGGGAGGTCAAGCCGTTGCTTGGCCCAGAGAATTCCGATGATGCTCTTGGCGTCGACAATCGTGTTCGACAAGACCCAGCGATAGGCCTGTTCGAACGGGATTACATGGACCTGCAGAAACTCGGTATCGTCGTGGCGTCTGTTCCGGCCGGCTGCCAGCCCTTGAGCGAGGAATAGCCGGATAGAACCGGTGGAAAAGCCAACCGAGGAGTAGAAGGTGCACAGTCGGAGCAGCCGGCGCGGGCGCAGCCCGATCTCCTCCTCGCACTCCCGCCGGGCGGCTGCCACAGGACGTTCACCATGATCGATGATCCCGGCAGGGATCTCGTAGATAGCCCGCCGGATGGCCGGCCGGTACTGCCGAACCAGATAGATTCGGCCGTCGTTATCGATCGGCACGACAGCCACCGCGTCGGGAGGACGGACGATGTCGCGGATCGCCTGCCGCCCGTTCGGCAGGATCACCGTCTGTCGTTCGGTCGAAAGATAGTGCCCCGCGTAGACGACCTTTGTACTGAGGATCTGTTCGATAAGCTTCATATTGTGTCTTTTTCCGCGGCAGCCGCATTGAGGATAGGAGCATAAAGGTCTTCGATCGGTGTGTCAACCCGACGTTCATCCCGTTCTCCATCGATGGGGACAGGACGCATCTGTTGTCGGAAGATGACAGGTGTGAACCATTCCCGAAGGGGCTACTGAGGCGTACATTCATGATTCGAAAGTCGACTGCACTGCATGACGAGCTCGTCAGGCACTTCTCAGCGCACGGCGACGCGCTCCGGCGAGAGTGGGTTCGTCGGATGCGGGTGCAAGGTCTCCTCAAGGGCCTGACCCTTGAGGAGATAGAGACCGAATCCAGCACGCTCTGTGCTGTCTTTCAGGAGTGCCTGGAGAGCGGGAAGTACAATACGGCTATGGCCTATGCCCATCTGAGAGCGCGGCAGGGGGTGCTTGGAGGCCGGACCCCGGAACAGATCGTCGATCGTTTGGCGATACTGCACGATGTGTGCAGGCAATCGCTCTTCAGAACGTATCGGGGAGACGTCGATCGTCTGTCCGGACTTGTCGACCTCTACGCTCCCGTAGCGCACCGGCTTCAGACCCTGATCACGCTGACGTGGGTGGAGGAAAGGGAGCGAACAACCAAACGCGAGATAAATCAGCTTCGAATGCTTGTGCGGGCCGGGATGATCCTCAGCGCGAAGCTCTCACTTGAAGAGGTGTTGCAGCGCATCGTCAACATGGCCTGCAAGTTGATGAGCGCCAAATACGCCGCCCTCGGTGTCCTGGACGGGAAGGGAGGGCTCAGTCGGTTCATTACGGCGGGGATCGAGGAAACCGCACGGCAGGCCATCGGTCCGCCGCCGGTGGGGAAGGGGATTCTGGGCGTGCTCGTACGCGAGGGGAAGCCCCTGCGCCTGACAAACCTCATGGCGGACCCGCGGGCGCACGGGTTCCCGCCTCACCACCCCGCCATGCATTCCTTCCTGGGTGTCCCCGTCATCTCAAAAGGGAAGGTCCTCGGCAACCTCTACGTAACGGAAAAGCAGGGCGCCGACGAGTTCAGCGAGGAGGATGAGACCGTCGCCATCACATTGGCTACGCAGGCCGCCATCGCGCTGGAGAATGCCAGCCTGTATGCGGAACTGCGCCGTTCGTATAATGAGCTAAAACAGTCGCAGCAGTTGCTGGTGCGGCAGGAGAAGCTCGCGTCGCTTGGTCGATTGGCTGCCGGCCTCGCCCATGAACTGAATAATCCCCTCTCCTCGGTAGCCGGGTTTTCCGAGGCCCTCCAGCGGCGTGTCGAGACAGCGGCCGTCGGCGATCTTGCCTCCCTTGCAGAGTGGCGGCAGTATGTCTCGATGATCCAGGACGAGGTGGCCCGCGCGGCGACGATTGTTCGCCGCCTGCTCGACTTTGCGCGACAGCGCGAGCCCACCTTCAGTCTGGTCGATCTGTATGATGTGGTGTCGCATGCCGTGTCGTTTGTTGAGCGCCAGGCCAGCCTCGAAAACCAACGGATCGTCGTGGAGCCGTTCCCGGATGGGAGCCGGGTTATGGCCGATGCGCAGATGCTGCAGCAGGTCTTCCTCAACCTGCTGACCAACGCGCTCGATGCCATCAAGAGCGGCGGAGAGATCCGCATCGAGGCCCATCGTCGTCGCGGGATCACCGAATCGGCCGGTGAACAGGTGTGGCTCGATGTGTGCGTATCGGATACGGGGAGCGGGATCTCGCCCGAGGACCTGTCGAGGGCCTTTGATCCGTTCTTTACCACCAAAGAGGTAGGTAAGGGGACGGGCCTCGGGCTGGCCATCAGCCAGAGCATCGTGGAACAGCACAAGGGCAGTATTGAGGTACGAAGCGAGGGGGTCGGGAAGGGTACGGCGGTGGTCGTCAGCCTGCCGCTGGCCGACCGCGCCGAGAGAGATGAAAAGCAACCTGATCCCACGGAGGCGAGGGGCGAAGATGGTTGAAGCGAGTGAGCGGGGCGGCGCGACCCGCGCGCTGGTTGTCGATGACGAGCGACCGATCCGGCTGCTCATGGAGATGGAGCTGCCGCGGGCGGGCTATATGGTTACCTGCGCTGCAAACGGTGAAGAGGCCCTGGAACAGTTGCGAGCGCGGGAGTTCGACGTCGTCCTCCTCGACCTCAAGATGCCCGGGATCGGGGGGATGGAGGCGCTCCGTCGGATTCGCGATTCGGGAAGTGCGGCGGAGGTGGTTATTCTGACCGGTCATCCCGATGTAGACAGCGCCATCCAGGCCATGAAGCTGGGCGCATACGACTACCTGACCAAGCCCTTCAAGCTCGCCGAATTGGAGGAGGTGTTAGGACGGGCCGCCGAGCGTAAGCGTCTGCGTACGGAGAATACGGCCCTGCGGCGCATGGTTGCCCAGCGCGAACCCGCCCCGATTATGGTCGGTCACAGCTCAGCTATGGCCTCTCTGTTGGCGACCGTACGACGAATCGCGCCGAGCGAAGCGAGCGTCCTGATTCAGGGCGAGAGCGGAACCGGCAAGAGCCTGGTAGCCAAGGCCATTCATATGGCGAGCCGTCGCGCCAATGGGCCGTTCCTGATCATCAACTGCAGCGGCTTTCAAGATCCTCTGCTGGAGAGTGAACTGTTCGGACACGAGAAGGGGGCGTTTACCGGCGCCGTCAGCGTCAAGATGGGTCTCTTTGAGGTCGCGGGCGGCGGGACGCTCCTGCTGGACGAGGTAGGAGAGATGAGCCCGGCCATGCAGGCCAAACTCCTCCAGGTGCTCGACACGAAGGAGTTGCGGCGGGTCGGGGGCACACGGGTCCACCGGGTTGAGGTGCGCATCATTGCCGCAACCAACAAGGACCTGACCCACGAGGTGCGGACCGGACGGTTCCGCGAGGATCTCTACTATCGACTGAACGTCGTCGGCTTGACGCTGCCGTCGCTCCGTGAGCGGAAGGAGGACATTCCACTCCTTGTTGAGCATTTCTTACAGCAATTCCGGGTCACAGGTCAGAAGGCCAAGGCCATCTCCAATGAGGCGATCGATGCACTGGCGGAGTATCCGTGGCCGGGCAATGTGCGGGAGCTCGCGAATACGATCGAGCGCCTGCAGATCCTTACCCCCGGCGACGTCATCGGACCCGAGGATCTGCCGCCCAATATCCGATTCCCGAGCGGCGTCGCGGGCGGTCCCGTCTCGTTGGCGGAGATGGAGCGGCTGCACCTTATCCGGGTGCTCGATCACACCAAAGGCAAAAAGATGCAGGCTGCTCGCCTGCTCGGCATCGACCTCAAAACCCTCAACAGCAAGATCAAGCGTTACAACATTCCCCTGTGAAGCGACGAGTTCTCGCTACCGGGCATCAAGTCAGAGGGGGTGATACTTGGGGCCTACAACGCGGAAACGGCGACCCAGGACAGCGTGGGCGGAGATAACGTCATGAACGTCGCGGTGGTGGGGGTGGGGGCGGTTGGGGGCTACTTCGGCGGGCTGCTGGCGAAGGGCGGCGCGAATGTGACCTTCATCGCCCGAGGAAAGCGTCTGGAGGCACTCAGGGCGACGGGCCTCACGGTCAAGAGCTGGAAGGGGGACTTCGCCGTCCGCGTCAGTGCGACCGATGAACCCACCAAGGTTGGTCCCGTCGACCTGGTCCTCTTCTGCGTCAAATCGTACGATACCGAATCGACGATTCGCCAGGTCCTCCCATTAATCGGGGAGCAGACAGATGTGCTCTCGCTTCAGAATGGGATCGACAACGAGGGCACAATCGCAGCCCTTATCGGACAGGATAGGGTCTTGGCGGGGGTTGCCTACATCGGGGCGAGCGCGCCGGAACCCGGGCTCGTTCTTCATCAGGAGAGCGGGAAGATCATGTTCGGAGAGTTCGACGGCGGTGTCAGCGAGCGGGTTTCCGGGCTCAAGGCGTTCTTTCAGCGGTACGGTTGTCCGGCCGATATCTCATCCGATATGAAAACAGTCCTCTGGACGAAGCTCGCCTGGAATGCCCCGTTTAATGCGATCAATACACTGGTTGGCGGCCCCGTCAAGGTCATCCTTGAGAACCCGCACACCCTTGAACTGGCGCGGTTGGTGACGGCGGAGGTCGTCACTGTGGCGAACGCATCAGGGATCAGCCTTGCTTTTGAGCAGGTGTGGGAACGGAACGTCACGTTCTCTCAGCATTATAATGTCAAGACGTCGATGCTGCAGGACCACGAGGCAGGCAAGCCTTTGGAGCATGAGGCCTTGAATGGCGTCATCGTCAGAAAGGCGGCCGAATACGGGCTGCAGGCGCCTTGCAACTTCGCCCTTTATGCCCTCCTGTCGAGGTTGCAGGGCACGAACTGAGTCCCCAACATTTCAAAGGAAAGCGGAAAAGCGTATGAGTGAACACAAAGAGGTCCTGCCGGGACACGGGCTGCACGTCGAGAAGATGCCGGGGCACTGGCTGCTGGCGCAGATGGGCAAACGGGTGTTGCGTCCCGGTGGCCTTGAACTCACCCGTCGGATGCTGGATGCGCTCAATATCCGATCGACGGACCGGGTCGTCGAATTTGCGCCTGGGTTGGGTGTGACGGCGCAGATAGTGCTGGCGAAATCTCCGTCCAGTTATACCGCGGTAGAGGCGGACGAGGTCGCCGCCACGCGGGTCCGAGGCTATCTGTCCGGCGACAATCAGCGCTGTGTGGTCGGACAAGCGGAAGAGTCAGGTCTACCGGACGCCTGCGCTACGGTCGTGTACTGCGAAGCGATGCTGAGCATGAAGACGCCGGAACATAAGGCGACAATCATCCAAGAGGCCAAGCGTCTGCTGGTCCCGGGTGGGCGTTGCGGCATCCATGAATTGGCCTTAGTTCCGGACGATATCGAGACGGCAATCAGAGACGCCATTAATCGGGCGCTCTCGCAATCGATTCATGTGGGGGTGCGGCCGATGACCGGGTCGGAATGGCGAGCGCTGCTGGAACATGAAGGGTTGAGCATTACGGCGCAGGCCACTGCACCGATGCACCTGCTTGAGCCCTCCGAGATGATCCGGAATGAGGGTGTGGCTGGAATGGCCCGGATTGCCTGGAACGTGCTGCGGAATCCGGCGGCGCGCCAGCGAATACACGCGATGCGCCGGGTATTCCGTCAGTACGACCGAAACCTGGCGGCGCTTATGCTGGTCGCCGAAAAGGAAAATTCATAGCGTCGGAAATCAGGGGCCAGGGGTCCTGGCCGCTTCTTTCGGAAGCAAGCGGTGCTCGTGGAACTGAAGCCTCGCAACCTCGATCTTCCCCCCTTGGGCAGTGATAATCACGCGAGACCTTGGGAGCCAGAAACTCTCGACCTCGACGTACTCATCGGTAAAGACAGTGCTTGTGGCAAGTGAACCCTTCTCATCGAACTGGAAGACGGCTACCTGCTTGGGTAACGAGCCATGAAGCGTCGGGGTGTACTCCAAGACGTTCAGGCTCAACCACCCTTTTTCGGTCTTCTGATTCACCTGGACGATCTGTCGATCCTTGATGCGGTAAGTCGATGAGGCGCGGTCGCCTTTCTTCACCAGGCGGCCTTGTGGATGCTGATCTTCTGGACCAAAGCCAATCGGCGCTTCCTCATGCTTATGAGTGTCCAGCTTCAGCCTATGGTTGACGAGCGACTTCAAAATCCGGCCGGCCCATTCTGCCGTCTCCCGGTCTTGCAACTCCACCTGCACCTTTCCGGAAGACAGGACCGTCAGCTCACCGCCTGACCTGTTGCCATCCCGGTCCACCGTTAGTTTCGCCGTGAAACCCGGGAAGTGATCCCACACGACCACCCGCCTGCGGGCCTCCTCCAGGAGGGTACGGGCCTCAGCATCATCCCGAATCTCCTGAGCGTGAAGGGGATGAACTGGAACAGCGAGCAGTAGGATGGCGACACACAGGCGATAGATCCAGCGCGATTGTCTTTTCATGGGTTCATTTCCTCTCTTCAGAAACAACTATTCGGTGGTTTGAGGTGAAGCATAGGTCAGGCCGACATATACGTCAAGCTGTTCTCGTTCGCATCCCTCGGGATTCGTCCTTGCGAGCACTCGCAGGGTGCGCGGCAATCTCAGCGTTCTGAAGGTGCGAAGAACGGCGAGATTGCTTCGCTGTGCTCGCAATGACGTGCCTCAACGTCTGAGTTGCGAGTACAATCCAGGAAGATGGCAGGGGCGTCGATGACCGCAGGACCACACTACCCCGGATGCGGAATGGGGCCGGATCTCGGAATCAACGCCAGGGCTATCAGGCCGGCAACCATCACAACCAACTCGCGCAGTCGCCGAATCAGGCTGAAGGAGAGCCCGTCCCCTGCCGTCAACCCCAAGGTCAGAAAGATGGCCACATTTCCCCCTTCCTCTACACCGATGGCACCCGGGATCAGGAAGGCGGCAGCCTTGATGGCGGCACTGAAGGCTTCGATGACGACGGCTGTCGTAAACGAGTTTGGCAGTCCAACCAGCCAAAGGATCAGGTAGACCTCCAGAATTCCAACCAGGGACGCGACAAGGTGAAACAGGTATGAGAGGGCAAGGCGCCGGCCTTGGGTGGCGTAAAACGTGGCGATGGCTTCGTCCAGTTCCTGGGCGGCTGCTATCCCCCGGTGCCATGTGATCCCCAGACGGGTGAGCATCTTCAAGGATCGACCGCACAGCCCGCGTTGCTGCGCCATGATAAACCCCCCGACCGCCAATATCCCGAGCAGCGCTAGCCCTATCATCGCATACAGCAGGGGCAATCCTGCCGGCAACACCCGGTACGCAAAGGCGATCCCGAGCAGAAGCACGCTTGTCTGGGCCAGGAGCCCTATTGTCTTATCGACAATCACCGAGGCCACACCGTCTTCCACCGATACCCACGGGCGGAGGAGATAGACCTTGACCGGCTCACCCCCCAGGGTAGCGGTAAACGTCGCCGTGTTGAAGGCTTTACCTGCCAGGCGAATCGGCAGGAGCATTGAGAAGGGGAGCAGACGTCCTGGAAAGGCGTAGCGCCATCCGAAGGTATCGAAAATCGTCGTGAGCCCGTACGGCAGGAATAGGAGCGGCAGGCTCCAGGAGAGGGATCTCACCTGATCGACAATCGGTCTCAAGTCGATCTTGACGAGAAGCGCTCCCAGGAGGACGACACCCAGAAGCAGCAGAAGACCCCGGATCCGACCCACGTCCCCATTCCTCCCGTATCCTCTGCGCGACCGCAAGACGAAATAGCCAAGTTGAATTTGCGCCTATAGTCTGCTAAGCTTATGGCAACAAAGGCGGAGTACGTTGCGCCCCAAATCGGGAGCAATTCCGCTAAACACCTTTGTGTTTGTCGTGACTAATATCAATATATGATACATGTCGACAGTTGCCAAACGGCGAGCGGGAGAAGGTACAGTATCGCAGGGGGATACGATGCACAACAGACGGTTTAACGCCAGAACCCTCATCATTGTCGCAACGTCCTGTTTGATTCTTGGAGTGCTGATCACCGCCTCCTTCAATCTGGTCCCGCTCACAAAGGCCACAACCGCTCAACTGTGGACGGAAAAAGGGGAGAGTGGGCTGTTCAGTACAAGCCAAATTTCGGATGGGAAGCTCTGGGTCAAGTTGGCGAAGGAGCTGACGCCCGCTGTGGTGAATATCAGCACCACCCAGGTCGTCAAACGAGGCATTCCGTCCCGTGGTCCTTCCAGTGAAGACGACCCGTTCAATGAGTTCTTCAAACGATTCTTCGGAGACCAGCCAAGGCAGTTTAAGGCCACCAGCCTGGGATCCGGATTCATTATCAATAAGGACGGCTATATCCTGACGAACAACCATGTCGTCGAGAACGCGACAGACATCACCGTGAAGCTGGGCGACGGCCGAGAGTTGAAAGCGAAGGTGATCGGGAGGGATCCAAAAACCGATATCGCCCTCATCAAGATCGAGGCCTCCAACCTGCCGGTGATTCCGCTGGGCAACTCGGAGAAGTTGGAGGTCGGCGAGCCGGTGATGGCGATCGGCAATCCGTTCGGGCTCAACCAGACGGTCACCACCGGCATCGTCAGCGCGAAGGGCCGGTTCATCGGTGAAGGTCCCTATGACAACTTTATCCAGACCGATGCCTCGATCAATCGAGGCAACAGTGGCGGACCGCTGATCAACACCAACGGCGAGGCGGTAGGCATCAACACCGCCATCTTCAGCCCCACGGGCGGTTCGATCGGGATCGGCTTTGCCATCCCCATCGATATGACGAAGGAGGTCTTGCCCCAGTTGAGAGAACGTGGACAGGTCACCCGCGGATGGCTTGGCGTCGCGATTCAGCCGATTACCCCCGACTTGGGCAAGAAATTCTCCCTGAAGCAGGCGAACGGCGCCCTGGTATCGGATGTCATGGAGGGATCGCCAGCCGAACAGGCCGGGGTCAAACAGGGGGATGTCATTGTGGAGTTTGACGGCAAGAAGGTCAAGTCCTCCACCGATCTGCCGCACATCGTGGCCAGCACCCCGATAGGCAAAGAGATCCCCGTCAAGGTGATCCGCGACGGGGCCGAGGTGACGCTGCAGGTCAAGGTTGGCGAGCTGAAAGAGGAGCAGGTGGCGGCTGCTGCCGCGTCCTCTCCGAAGTCGAAGCTGGGGATCGATATCCAAGAGCTGACCCCTGCCCTTGCTCGCAAGTTCGGGCTCAAGGGCGAGAAGGGCATCGTGATTACGGAGGTCGAGCCGGATAGTCCCGGCGATGCCGTGGGGTTACAGCCGGGCGATCTGATCCTGGAGATCAACCGTATACGGGTGACGACGGTCAATCAGGTCAGGCGCGTTCTGGAAAAGACCAAGCCGGATGAGCCCACGCTGCTGCTGGTCAAGCGGGACGGCGGCACACGGTATGTGGTGATCGGATCGGAAGAGTAGGCATAACGGGGCCTAAATTGTTGAGTGGGCAGGCTTTCGCAGAGCAGGAAGCCTGCCCAACTTTTTTTGGAAGATGTACACAGGCGGACGCGGTCTTGAGCCTCTTCGTCAACGAGATCTTCTACAGTATTCAGGGCGAATCGACATATGCCGGTCGGCCGTGCGTCTTTGTTCGCCTGACCGGTTGCAACCTGCGGTGCCGGTGGTGCGATACGACGTACGCATACCACAAGGGCGAGCAACGCTCAATCGAGCAGATCCTGGCACGGGTGCGGACTTACAAGTGCCCGCTGGTCGAGATCACCGGGGGAGAGCCGCTGTTACAAGAAGGGGTCTATCCTCTGGTCGACCGTCTCGTCTGTGAGGGATTCGAGGTCCTGGTCGAGACAGGGGGGAGCCTCAGCGTCGAACGCCTCGATCCCAGGGCGGTGAAGATCCTGGATCTGAAGGCGCCGGGGAGCGGGATGGACCCCCACAACAATCTTGAGAACCTCCGGTATCTTACGCGGAAGGACCAGATCAAATTCGTGGTCGCGGATCGCCGAGACTACGAGTGGGCCAGGCAGGTGACGGCAGAGCACGCCCTGCCCGAAAAGACCCAGGTCCTCTTTTCTGCGGTTCTCGGTGAACTCCATCCGAGGGAGTTGGCCGAATGGATCCTGGCGGATGGACTGGACGCCAGGCTCCAGATTCAGCTTCACAAATATCTGTGGGATCCGGATCGGCGGGGTGTATAGTGAATCAGCGAGCGGTGGTCCTGTTGAGCGGCGGGATCGACTCCGCCACGGCAGCCGCGATAGCCAAGGCCAAGGGGTATCAGCTCTATGCGCTGACATTTCGCTACGGCCAGCGTCACGTACGCGAGGCGGAAAGCGCAAAGTGGATTGCGACAGCGATTGGCGTCGAGCAGCACCTGATTCTCGATCTCGACTTACGACAGATCGGAGGATCAGCACTGACCGCGGATATCCCGGTTCCGAAAGGCCGAGAGCTGGATGAGATCGGCTCCGGCATCCCTGTCACCTACGTCCCCGCCCGCAACACCATCTTTCTCTCCTATGCGCTGGCCTGGGCGGAGATCATCGGCGCAGACACCATCGTGCTTGGGGTCAACGCCATCGACTACAGCGGCTACCCGGATTGCCGTCCCGAATATATCGCGGCCTTCGAACAACTGGCGAACTTGGCCACGAAGGCTGGGGTAGAAGGTCGATCGAAGCTCACCATTTGCACCCCGTTGATCCACCTGACCAAGGTCGAGATTATTCGACAAGGCACCCAACTTGGGATCGATTTCCGGCTTACCTGGAGCTGCTACGACCCGACCCAGGAGGGACAGCCCTGTCGCGCCTGCGACAGTTGTATCCTGCGGGCCAAAGGCTTCGCCGAGGCCGACATCCCCGACCCCGGTCCCATTGCCTGATGACGTGCCTGATGCTCACCATCCGGTTCTCGGTAGCCGATGTCGTTTACGTTTTCCTTGACCTTCCCTACTGCGTCTGATACGGTTCCCCCATAGTAGACACGTTTCTTCAGCGCGGCGACCCTCCCCTGGGTCCCGCGATTGGCCCGCTTGGTCGCCGACCTGTTCCCCTAGGCTTTCCAACCCCCTGTTGCCCGCTCTATGCTGGCGCACTGAGGGAAGGATCGCATGAGCGTTCACCCGCTGGACCTGGTTCGCAGGAACGTAGCCGATAACGCGAGGAGGTTCTCTGTGAAGCCTTCTGTCTTGCCCATGACCACGACGACTTTGCACCGTTCAGCCCGTCGACACACTCTCAATGAGCGCCCGGCCATGACGCCGCTGCGCATGCTCCTTGCGCTTGGTACCCTCCTCCTCGCGGGATGCGCCCCGGCACTGACTCCTCTCGAGCGTACCTCGATGCTGGAGCGTTACGCCGCGTGGGCGCCGGACATCGCATTCTACGCGCCCATCGCGCAAGCAGCCTATCGGAATTCGTCTCGCATACCGACTCTTCCGAACACCGTGTTTGTCCGCGTGACCGACGTCCCCGTTGCCGGAAGCGTGCCGGGTACGACGACGGCGTACCTGCTCGGGACGGACAATGCCGCGCACAGGCACTATATCGGCATCGAGGGGACGCAAGACTTCCGCCAGCTACTCACCGACGCCGATGCGGTACCCAAGCAAGAGAGCGCGCTCGCCATTCCGGTCCATCCCGGCTTCGCGGCCGTTGCGCGCGCGGTGGATGAGGATCTGAAGGCGAAGCAACTCCTGAAGCCGGGCTATACCGTGGGCCTGACCGGCCATTCCCTCGGGGGCGCCGCTGCGCTGCTGCTGGCGATGCGCATCGAGAAGGCGGGCGGCGCCGTGGAAAGACTTGTCACATTCGGCCAGCCGAAGGTAACCGACACCGCGGGCGTCTCCGCGTTTAACCGCCTGATGCAGAAGACCACGCGCGTCGTAAGCTGTGATGACGTGGTGGCATTCCTACCGTCCCGCGGTTACGCGCACGGGGGGGACGTCCTGCTGCTGCTTGACTCCCCGCACTTCGAGGCCGCACGGGAGGACCTGTCCCGCAGACTGTTCGCCATCGCGCTGCTGGGCAATCTCAAGGACGTGCGCGATGACGAGATCTTCCGCGGTCATCACATGAATACCTACATCACGCGCCTCGCGCAGCCGCGCACCAAGCCTCAGATCTATACGACAATAGATCCGAAATTGTGCGACGGACACTAAGGCGCGCCTACGCCGAACCTGGGAGCGCAACGGATATTCCCTTACCCAGGCAGAGCGGGGGTGTGAACGACAGGGATTGCAAGATAAGAAAATATGGTGACCCGTCGGGGACTCGAACCCCGGACTCCCTGTCGCCGACCGACATTCCGATCTTTCTGAAAAAAGGACAAAATCTCGTCCTTTTCAGCGAACGGCTACGGGTCGGCTCTTCGACCTGTCTGCGTGCAACGCACAGGCAGGTGGAATTGGCCCTGATGGCCGATATCCTGCTGCTCAGCCTCATCGGCCAACCGTGGAGCGAGGGAAGCTTCGTCAGGCGGTCATGGGGCAAGCTCTACGAGGAACAGGCGATCGATAAGCGGGAGTACATCGAGCATCGGTTCTCGATCTTCTAGCCAACGAGAGCTGCGCGATATCCCCCCTACTATAGAGGCGATTTTTTCTTGCTTTCTTTGTTGAGACCTCCCTTCTTGGTAGCGTTCTTATTCGAAGATCTCGTGAGTTGCCCGAATTCCAAATTAGGACACTATCCCACTTAAAGCAGGCATTGACTCTAGTGGGGTTTTTTATTGATGTTATTGTCGAAGGTGTGCCAAATAATAGACTCGTACCCCACCTTTATGAGTGGGGGCTGAGAAGGATCGTATGAGTTGGGAAGTGGCGCGGGTCTAGAACTTATTCGGCAGGGGTGTATATCTTTTCCGCGGCCCAGGTGAGAAAACGCTTGGAGGGTTCTTTAGCCCCCTTGTTTTTGAGCCAATCAAACCAACCCATTACAAGGTCACCAGCCTCATCGCCCAGCTCAGCGGCGCTTTTTGATTCGGATGACTCTTTTAGCCCTAGCAGCTTCACGCCCCTCTCTATCTCCTCCTCTAATGCTGTAGGTTTGGGAAAGAGAGTGCGTGCCTTCTTGATGGCAAAGAGCACAGTAAGTCCCATGCGCTGTGTCTCTGGATGATCTTCATCGGCGGCCATAGCCCAGCAAATCGAGCGCACCATCTTGAAAACGTCAGGCTTTGCGGTGCCGAGATCGATGACGAGCTGGGCTACACGGAGAGGCGCGTCATAGTCCAAACGTACTGGCCACGACAGGGGTTGGAGCCGTATGAGGCTGAGCTCATAAGACTCCGCGAGATCGGCGTCATCCATCTGCATATGGATTTTCTCTGCTGCAATCTTGATGGCGTCTGTACTCGGCAAGCGCAACTCTTGCGTCATTTCAGATTCTCTACACTGTACTGGTCATAATTAAACTGGAGCGGAAACGGGCCCTTGAGCATATACTCAACACCGTTTCCAGGACGTCCCATGTGAACATCCGCCAGAGCCGCCGCTCGTTGAAGTGGTGCCACGAAGCACGGACCATAAAGTTCAACGTCGACATCGTTCGAGAGCACGAGAGTGAGCTTGTGGGTAGGCTCAGGACCCGGTAAGGAAAGGGCTAGGCGAGCCTCTGTGGCGTTGTAATATTGCCATGACGTCACCCAGATCGGCTTCATGACAACAAGGGATCTTTTAGCCTTCCATGGAGTCATGATCCACTGCTTGTTCCAGCCATTAAAAAAATAGTGGAAACAACGAAGGCTAGAAGACGGGCGTCCTGTGTCCCCAAAAAGCGTACAATCTCGCACAAACAAATTTGATGGCTGAAAGTCCATGCAACCTCTCGCTTGGTTGCAGCCCAGTTAAACTGGGCTGTCAATTACACGATTTATTAAGTTGTTGATACCGCACTTGGGAACAGAAGTCAAGTCCGTCCCACTTTTGTGAGTCCAAGTCTCAATTGTCTCACTTTTCCAAGTCTCAATTGTCTCGGGGCAAGACTCGGAGGTAGTCGGTTTTGATCTGGTGGGTCGCAATGACCTCCTTCCCGCACTCAATGCGAAGGGTCTCGCCCTTGAGGGTGATCCACACACGGCGACCGATGTACTGCTCAGGCACCCGATAGAACTGCCCGTAGTAATTGATATGGCCGGTGCGTATGACCTTCCGGGACTCCTCTCATGGATGAGGAGCGACTCCAGTACCCTTCGCTCTCGATGTCGCATCAGGTGGTCCTCCTTTCCGCTCGCTTCTATCACAAATCCAGGCGAGTTCGGCTACCCGATGCGAGACTTGGCCTGTGGACCCTGCCGCCGCCACTTGGGCAACCTGTTAGGTTGCTCACAGGCTCCCTAGGCTGTCCTCCGACCACTCATCTCTTGAGACAACTGAGATTTGGGACAACACCCCTATCCTGCAAATAGGTACGTTCCCCACGTCACCCGGCTCATCTAAGTTCCATGCGAAGCAGCGTGACAGCATACCTGGCCACCACCGGTGGCGTGCCTCGTGCGACGGGGATGCTGAGCAAGTGTGTGCTGAGGAAGGAAAAGCGAGATCCCTTGCTCTGTGTCCAGCGTGGGGGAGCAAACCGAAAGGAGGCAGTGGCCTGACTTCCCGCGGGTAGCGACAACCCATCCCGGCTGTCGATTCCGGTGGTGCCCGCGCAGCGATATTCGTTGCCCGCATCATCGAGGAGCCCGGTGCTATCGCTACATGAGTAAGGTGGCAAGTGGACGAGGAAGGGACCCTGAGTTTTATTCGTGTACCGCACCGCTAGTAAGATTTCATCACCCACTGCTTGAAGATTGGCGAGTTCTACCCGGATTTGGGGATAATCCCAGATGTCGTCCACTCGGGGTACTTCAGCAAGTACCGCCGGATTAACATCGATCAACGTGACAGCATACCGGGCCACCACCGGTGGCGTGCCTTTCGCTACGGGACTACTAAGCAGATGTGTGCTGCGGAAGGAAAAATGAGTCCCCTTGGTCTGCATTTGCCTCGGAGGCGTAAACCGAAACGAGGCAGTCACTTGGCTGCCCGCAGGAAATGATAACCCGTGCGTGCCGTCGATTCCGGTGGTCCCCGTGCAGCGATACTCGTTGCCCGCATCATCGACGAGCCCAGCGACGCAGCCTTGGTAAGGTGGAAAGTGGATGAGGAAGTCCTGCTGAGTCTTGTTGAGGTATCGGAGCACAATCACAACACTATCGTCAGCTAAAACCTGTACACTCGCCGTCTCAATCCTGGCCTCCCGGAAGTCTTGCAAGCTACCCCCTGATGTTAATGAGCCTTTTCCTCCCAGATCAGTTTTCCCGGATGGGGTCACCTCTGACGTGGATGCCTTTTGACGCGGTTCGAGGTCAGAAAGCGTAATGGAATACCGGGCCACCACCGGTGGGGTGCCTCTCGCTATGGGCCTACTCAGTAACTGTGTACTGCGGAAGGAGAAACGAGTCCCCTTGGTCTGCATTTGCCTCGGAGGCTCAAACCGAAACGAGGCAGTCACCTGGCTGCCCGCAGGGAATGACAACCCATACATGTCGTCGATTCCGGTGGCGCCCGTGCAGCGATACTCGTTGCCCGCATCATCGACCAGTCCGGCACTACCGCTGCACAAGCGGTAAGGTGGAAAGTGGATGAGAAAGTCCTGTTGAGTCTTGTTGAGGTATCGGAGCACGATCACAACACTGTCGTCGGCTAAAACTTGTATGCTCGCCGCTTCAATCCGGGCCTCCCGGAAGTCCTGGTATCTGCTCAACGGATCTATGGGGCCCGGGAACGTGCCAAGACCGCCACCAGGAGGGTACGACTGTGTACCGACACAGCCACCGAGTGCAAGTATCACGAGTGCCACCACGACCGGCTTCATTCCAACACCCTCCTTGCTGAGAAGATTCTAAGATTTGTTACTGGATACTGCTCGCCTTCAACCCACTTTTGCGGAAAGCCCAGAGGCTACGGTTACCACTCCTCTGGCGATCTCAAGCGGCCCCACTGCGAGCCACCCAGGTTGATGACTGCCAACTCACAACGACCGTAAATCTCATCGCATCGAGGCTGGGCCGGAGAAGTCGGCGCAGTCCGTTTCTTGGCAAATGTAGACTCCTACGTACTGCAGATGAGGGACCCGGAGCGTCACAGGACCGACCTTGATCTCAATATTCCCTAGCACCCGCCCAGCAAGGATCACCTTAACTCGCCGCGTTGAGAAGATCCCTTGGGGGATACCGGACACGGCGACGCCGGATCTCCCACTGAAGAGACCACGATCGCGGGTGATCATCTCATCGAAGGTCAGGTTGGGCATGGCGACCACCTTACCCTCGTATGCAAACGGATTCCGAGACAGAGCCTCGCTATCCACGTAATTTTGAACCCGATGCTTACGATTAAATTCCACGAACAGTTTGTCAGCAGCGGCCTTCTTTTCCTCATCCCCTTCTTTGGGGCAAGGACGAACATACCCTGTAGAAGCAATAAGACCACCTATTCCCTGGCTAAGCTCGTCCCTGCAGGAATCAGGTGGGGAGTTTGGAAACTTGATGCGCCTGAGCGCTTTCCTCGCGGCTAAGTTGCCTCCTTTTGAGGCCTCAGTCAGAGCAGGAACTGCATCCTTTGCCTTCAAACCGAATTCCCCGAGAGCCGTCGCCGCCATGGTCCGCGCGATGGTTGAGCTTTCCGGTTTTTGAAGAATATCGATGAAACGAGGAATGTCCTCCTGCGATGGGACGATCTTTTGCGCTTCTATGACCTTCGCTACCCGTTGGGTAAACTCGCTATCTTTATCGTTCATGACGCTGAGTATCGTCGGGAGGGCTCGGGATCCAGATGATGACAGCAACTCTAACGCTTTCCGCTTTTCCTCGGCTTTCCTGCGCTGTTCCTCTTGCGCGCGTTGCCGTCGCTGCTCCTCCTCCCGTCGGCGTTGTTCGGCCTGCGCTTGTGCGAAGCGGGGGTTTTCATACGTCACTAGTGTCATGACCTTGTTCCTACGAGCAAACTTGCCGTGAACGGCGAAGCCCCTGAACTCGGGCTCGTCCAATGAGCTGAAATCGAGTCTATCAATCGGGGAATCAAAAAGGTACACTTCTATGAAGTCGCCATGGACTGAATCGGAACCCGATTTGAACAGGGGGCACAAGTTGACTGCGAAATCCCTTGCCTTCTCCAAGATGCCTCTAACGAGATTGTCATTAAGGACATCGCTCGACTTCGGCACCTCTCCGATAACCTCCACCCGGTAGCCCCAGGATCGTCGACAGCCTTTGCCTCTAATGAGGCTAAATCGTACCTGGGTTTCGGGATCAATAGTTGTGCTGGTTAAGAAGTCTGGGGGCGAGGCTTTGGCGTACACTGGTGTTGGAGCCTTGCGAGACAACACTTCGACATGGAAGGAAGGGACATCAACTGCTATCTCGTACCGGCGAGCCACTTGGGTCTCTTGATAATCATGCGAGCTGCATTGGACCTCCACTTTGATGTAAAATCTCTTGTTGTTTTCGCGCCACGAGAGGCTTTCTGCATCAACCACGAGACCGCTTTCGCCTGGGCAAATCCACCGACCATCTGATTTTGCAAGATGCCACATGGAGATTTCTTCCGATTTGCCTGTGACCAAGTCAATGCCATATAGCCAAGTGGCACCCTCACTGGAGTACGGGACAATGGCGTACGCTTCATCGGGAGACCACTTGATCCCATCTTTTGGTCCGTACTTCCCTGCAAAAGTCAGCAGCATCTGGCCTCTCTTCGTATCAATTAGGTAAAGGAACCAGCACAGTGCGGACTCATCACTTGCTTCACACGCCTTCACAAAGGCGTACCTTCCACTCGGGCTGAGCCGCGAAATAACCACCTTTGGGGGTGGATAGCGACTGTCACCCAGCTCTCCATGAACTTCCAGCTTTGGCGTTAGCATTTTCCCGCGATAGGAAAGAATTCCCTCCCGGTCCAACTTGAACCCGAATTTTTCCTCTCCTCGCATGAGTTCAAGCCATTGCGTTGCCTTCTCATTCTCCCCTACTGACCCGCCTCCAGCGCCAGTCGTGGCCTGAGGCAAGGCCCGAACGGAGGCCACCGCCCCATCGATCAGCTTCCACGTGTTGGCCAACTCCCCAGGGAGACTCAGGGTCATCTCGTGGGGAAGCTCATTGACCTCACGGCGGGCGCTGGTCGCAAAGAACTTCGTAAGAATGTTGATACCTAACGCACCAAGTGGGATCATCTCCCGCCGAACCTCTTTGAGGAGCGTGCCGTCAGGGGTTTTGTAACCGACCTTGAGGCTGATCACCTGGGTTCCTGCCTTCACGGCGCTGGTCAGAACGCTGATCTGCTCCAGCCGGAGATCGTTGTCGTAATTCGTCAGAGCCAGCTGACGGACGTGCTCGAACGCGCCGATGGTCCCCAACTCTATCTCCGGCGAGGCGTCAGCTGCCGGTGAGACCAGAGTAGGGACTGCCCTGACGTTATCCGCTCGTGACCGTTTCAGGACCGTCGTGAGCGACGCAAGGTGCGCGCGGATCGCCTCAACTTGCACAGCCGACCCGAGGCGCTTGGTTTCCAATTCCTTAATGAGTTGGTCAATGTGCTCGCTGGTCCGGCGCTTGACGGCCGCGGCTCCCCACACCACTTCGTGCGTCGTCTTGTCTGGGCCAGCGACGACCAAGGAGACGCCAACTGGGCTCCTGCGGCCCCCAATCCCGTAGAGGTGGAGCTTGACCACGGCGGCATACTCCCCCGGCTGCGAAGAAGCCCCCGCTTCGGTAAGCATCTCCTTCAGTACGGCGCTGTAGGTGAGACCGTCAATGGCCACCTGGAGATTCTGGCCGGCCTGGCTGAGCTGACTCAGCCCCATAAGGAGCGATACCACCTGGAGGAGGCTCTCGGCACCCTGAAGACCCGTCCCAATCTCGGAGGCATTCTTGGCAGCCGCCACGACGCCGATCGCCTGCTCAATGACCGTCAGAGGAGCAAGAATCAAGTCGGCTACCCGACGGCTCCGCTGGATGTCATAGGCGTTCCAGAAGGCCCGGGCCGTAGTCTCGATGTCTGAGTCGATCTTGGCGAGGGCTGCTGCCTTGAACTCCTCGAGTGCCTTGATCAGAGGCTCGTTTGCTCCGGCCGACGCTTGCGCTGTTCCTTGAATCGAACGGGCATCTGCCGCACGCCCGAGGAGAAGGAAGAGGCACAAGGCCATCACTTGCACGGGGAATATCAGACTTCTGAACTGCATTGTTCATTCCTCTTCACACGGGTCCATTATTTGACTGAGAAGGTCCCTCCTTGTCGTGAGCAGATGACCGTGGATTTAAGCGTAATATATAACGCTCACATTGATCCGCGGCGGCCGACCGAGCCCGAAGGGCGAGGGAGGACGTCCGCCCGTGCGAACGTGCTGTTGGGCGCTGAGGGTTCGACACTGAGCGAGAAGATTAAGTCGTCAGGTAGAACCACCGGCTCGGTAAGCAGCATAACTCGGTGTCGTGGCACTGTGGCGGTTGCGATTCCGCCTGCCGCGAGAGCGTTAAGAGCCAATTCCGTACAGTACATCCGACTGTGATCAGCCAACGAAAACGCGTCATCAAACGGCTTTCCGAGTTGCTTAAGAGCATACTCACGGATGCGATGACGCGAACTATTCTCCACGTTGCGAACCCGGAAGAACGCGATCGTTGCCGCGTTTTCTGGAGCAGCGAACTGGGCAAGGGGCTCCAGAATTACGCCACCTTGGAGGCGGCCATCGGCGGGAAGAGCATGAACGACGAACGGTTTACCATCGACTGTCACAATCAACCCGACGTGAGAGAATCGCGCGGTGTTGCTTTGCGAGAGGACGAGCCGTGCCATGATGTCCCGGCCAGTTCTAAAGACAAGGTCCCCATCCACGAGGTCGAGTCGCGATTGCCAATACGTAATGCCAGAGGAGGCCTTGGGAGCAGACACGGGGAGGGTGATGTCCCCGACGAGGGGAAGGGAGAGAACGGCTATGAAGGCCGCCGCTCTATTTATCCGCCGTAATCTTCCACTTGCCATCTTCTTTAATGACCCTCATCTGTTCGGTCTTCGTCTGGCAGCGGCCCAGATAGGTCACTGTAGCCAGCCCGGTGCGGACTTCGCCTTCGCCCTGCAATTTGACCTCAACGCTTTTGATTCCACCGCAGGCACGAACCCGCTCCGTTTCGCTCGATAGAGCGGCTGTCAGCTTTGGGTCGCCAAGCATCCCAATGACTTGAGCGGAAACGTATGATTTTGCCTTCGTAATCTCGCCCTTGCCGACAGCCCAGTAAAAGCTTTCAACGGTCGACTCAGGAGACCTCCCGCAGCCAGCCAAAAGGACGGCGACGAGGACACCCAAACGTGCTGCTGTAGCAGCACGAGACCAAGACCTCATTAGGGCGCTCTTCTTCTGAATATGCCTCACTAGGGATTCCGGCTAGCTGCCAGCCAATCAATGTGCTTTGGAACGATTATATGGGATCTACGAAATCGGAAGGCATCAACGATACTTTTCCTAATCGTTCTCACCCGCACTTGAGATCGAATCCAGTCCAGCGCCGAGGGGGCCACGGTCGCACATCCGCTTGCTGCGGCAATAATACGCATTTCGACCGGTCTATAGTGAAACCCAGCAATTTCTGCGGCGCCCGTGACCATGGTCCATGCGACGTTCCACAATCTTGCGTCAACACTGCGATGGGTAAGTCGTTCGCAATTCCGACCGAATTCGCCAGCCAGGTCTTTCAGAGTTCTGGTCGCCGTTATCTTTGAAACAGAGCCCCTTTTCATCTCGGATAAGAGCTGCTGCAGCGTCTCCCACGCCACGCTCTGCCTGGTTTCAAGAAGGGCCTCTGCGATTTCAGGGGTAATCGGTATGTTCGTTGAGGCGAGGCCAATCAGTTCGAGATGGTGAAATTGCTCATTCACCAACTGCTCTTCCGTAGACGCTAGAAGACCGGGAGGCTCTACAAGGTGACCATCTAGGAATGTCCCAGCCGCTCTTTCCGCGTGGCAATAACACGCGTTGTAAATGGACTGCACGAGATGCTTGAATCCTTTATGCTCCCCTTCGAAGGCCGCTAGGCAACGGTATATCGGAGATCGAGAGAGTGGTCGATCTTCGTCTCCTGGGCTGACTGCCTTGGGGTTTTTCTCTTTCAGGAACTTGAACCACGTCCCCTCCTCCTGACAAAGCTGCGTGAATATTGAGGCAATCTCTGCATTGATACCCTTAAAATCTGGTATCTGAACAATCCTCTGCCATTGGGGCAGCAGATCGCCTAGCCACTGCGCAAATGGGTTTCTGTCTCGGGGAAATAACGTAACAGGCGCCATACCAAGCGGGTACCTGCAAAGCAGATTGTCTACAGCAGCATAGAACCTCTTATGGTGCTCCTCAGGTATCCAGGGACGGTCCTTGAACGGAGTATTGTGCGCCCTGATCATAATGGGGGAAACCGCCGGATCGAGGCCCGTGTTAGCATAATCGTGATCGTGTGGGCGCAGTAATATCTTGACAAGACCTTGACTAATTAACTGGGCAAACAGTTCGAAACTTTGAGAAGGCCCTTGTAACGCGCGGATTACGCGGTCATTCAGTATTAGATCTGTGTCCTTGATCAGAACTTCCCTATATGTGAGCGCCGCGGTTACAAGCTCAAGAAGAAGCTGTGCGTCGCGCTCTGGAGGCAAATCCTGGTATGTTTCCGGCTCCAAATGGATGAGGACCAGCCGATTCGTTGCTTCATGATCGGTCCCTTGCGTCATTTCCCTACCTCCCCTGCTACCCCCGCAGTCTCTTCTGATCCTCCTTGGCCTGGCAGACTAAGCTGATGGCCTTACAAATACAAACGCGCCTTTTGCAGCCTGCGTACAGATGCAAAAAGCGCGTTCAATGGCATCGGGGCGGCCCGGTTCGTGTTGGGTGGTCATAGTCCGACCCTCCACGGCAAAATCGTCACGCCCAAGAACCGATGTGAGTTGGCTCAGCTTTTAAAACGAAGTTATAACGTACCCCCCACCCCTGTCAAGTCACAAAGGTGGGTGTCATCGTCTGGAGAAGCAGAGCGCTTTATCCACCACCCTGGGTCAAGCGGACGCATCCAAAGCCTGAACCCTTCGACAGGCCCATCCTGAGCTCTGTCGAAGGACTTGAGGTGACCTGGAAGAGCCCATCTATAACCCATTCCAGACCTATAGGCGCGTCACGCCCCATGCATGCCGTTGGCGGCATGGGCCGCGCCGCGCCGTCCCCGTGGCCGCGGCCTGGGTGCCAGAGCCGAGCCGAGAGCCTGCCGCGAGCGTTCCGGGTCCCAGGCCGATGAGGCGCGCAACCATCCTGCGGTAGCTCTATCGACGATCGTAGCGCCGACCATCGTGATCGGGCCACGTTCCCAGCCCGCTGACCACACCTCCCCCTTTTCTCTGGATCACCGGACGCTGGTTGCCCGATGATGGCGGCCTGGGGGCCGCGGTGGCGAGCGAAAAGCGGTGTCGACCGGTGTGTGTCTTGTGGCAGGCGGTTCCCTTGCACGCAGCTTTTTTGATTGTACCGCCCCTTTCGCCGTGGTCAACCCCCGCCCCTCGTCACGGCATCTGCAACAAAACATCCGCCGCGCCGACCGCCCCCTGCGGCATAAACGGCCGACGCCCCAGAGGGTCCCCTCCATTTATTCCTCGGGGGCTGGAACGGGGGTCCTTCACGATGTTACGGCCTTCGGTGACAACGACGAAACCGTGTCGCGGCGGCCTCTTGCTGGTTGCCCACCCGTCCTGATTCGACCTTGCCCTCTCTCTCGCCATGACGACACTCTGTCTTCCGAACATCGGCCTTACTCCACCTGGGGCAGTCCCTTTTTAGTACCTGCTGGCATTGGGCTTGCGGGTGCTGCCGGGGCGGGTCCCGGTCGTTGCTTCGGGAGGTGTGGCTATGGCTCCTGTGCGGTACGTGGCGGTTGTTGGGTCTCGCTCATGGGGGCGCGAACGGCTGGTGTCGGGCATCGTGCGCTGGCTCCTCACACGGGGCTTCGGGGTCATCACCGGCGGGGCGTTGGGGGCGGACACCCACGCGCTGGCTGCTGTCCTGCTGGCGGGGGCGGTCGATCGCGCCCGGCTCATCCTGCCCTGGCCGGTGGATCTGATGCCTCGGGCCGTTCGGGGGCTGCTCCGGCGCTTTGCGGCGTTGGGCGGGCGGGTGGACACGGTGCTCTCGGGCCGTCCGGGCTACAATTCGGCGGCTGCGGCGCTTCGGGTCCGAACGGAACTGGTGGTCGATGCCTCCTGCGGCGTCCTGGCGTTCCTGCACGGCGCGACACCGGGCACGTGGCTGACGATCCGCTACGCCATCCGTCTCGGGCGTCCGGTGGTCGTGGTGACCTCTTCCGGGCGTGCTCCTCGCGCGTTGCCTGGGGGCCGGTGGGTGGCGGTGACCGATGGGCCGCTGGCGGGGGCGTTCCGGTGGCGGCCTCGGGCGACACACCCCACCGCGACGGCCCAGGATCCGACCCCTCTCCGCGAGATCGTCGCGGTTCCTCCCGCGGTCGGCATGCCGGTGCACGACACGCTCACGCACATCACCGCCCTTCCTCTGGGTGATCGGCTCTGGTTCGAGCGGTGCGAGGTGGTGGGGGACAAGATCCTGGCGCCGCACCCGAACGAATCCGATGGCCGGCCGGCGTTCCTGAGTGTTCCCGCCCTCCGGAAGCGGTTCGGGTGCGATGTGGCCACCGCTGTGGAGCTGGGCGAGCTGTTCGTCGCCCTCGATGCCGATGAGACGGTGATCGGCCACTACGCGGGCGAAGCGGTTCGGTGGGGCGTCGACGCCGTCACGCGGGAGCTGTTCCGGCTCGTGGTCGGCCTGGCCGCCCTGGAGCAGGCCGATGATCCTATGGACGAGGCTGAGCCCTACGTCGAAGAGCCGGACGAGGAGGAAGTGCCCACGATGCCCTCGCTGGCCTATCACGTCGTGGGCTCACTCGGGCCGGAGTTGGAGGAGCCGGACTGGATCGCTCGGCAATCCCAACCGTTCCAGGAGCTGCTCACTCGGATCGAGTCCTGCCCGTCGCTTCCGGAGCTGGCGGAACTGGGCAAGCAGCTCTACGCGATGTCTCTTACCCACGAACAGGCGGGGGTGGCCTGGACCTGGTATCGCCTCCGCAAAGAGCACCTGCAGCGCACGCTGCGTCTCTCCCCACCGGCGCATCAGCTCATGCAGCAGCTTCAGCGGGTGTCGCATCGGGGGGTCTCGCGCTTCGGCGCCTACCTCTACCGCCGCCAGCACAACGGCCTGGCGTCGCTGCCCTCGCACGAGTGGGCCGCGATCTGGCAGGCCTACAGCACCCGGAAGGCGGCCTTGGCGTCGTAGCCGGGGCCGTCTTCCCCTTTTTTCGGAAGGCCCTGAAGGGCTGCTGCTCTGGCCCTCCGGTCCGATCTCCCCTACCCACCCACCGCTGTCCCCACAAGGGGACGCCCCCTCCATGGCGAGGGCCTTCGCCTTGCAGATCGCTGTCGCGGCAACGCTCGGCCACTGCACCACCCTGGA
Organism: Candidatus Methylomirabilota bacterium; assembly: GCA_003104975.1. Classification (NCBI taxonomy): domain Bacteria; phylum Methylomirabilota (SeqCode); species Candidatus Methylomirabilota bacterium. Next base: position 196,370 of record PQAM01000008.1, on the reverse strand, counting down.
AAACTGTCCCGGAACTCTGGATGTGCTCAGTTCAGTGACTCCGGGATTGACACCTGCGTTGGGATGGCATTACCATGTGACGATTTCGACGGTGCCCCTTCCGAGGCGGCCTGGATCAGGGGCACTAAGTGGTGGATCCTCGATGTTTTCATGAGGAACCGATATAAGCTGAAACGAGATAGGGTGCGCAGTCTATCCCAGAAGCCAAGTGGTCCACTTAATGGTTAAACTGAGCTAAGACAACGGGTGTGTGGTGCTTGACCTATTATCTTGATTACAGGCCATGGAGTTTGTACTCGGCATTTTGACTTCTGGCGTGTTTTGGGCCGCGGTTGCCGCCCTTGCAGCCGTCGGAGGTCTCTTTCTAACTTGGTGGCTTGGGAGATGGCACAGAGAGCAGCCGCTGACCGGCCGCAGCGTCGACGAGTTGCCTGACGAGAAGACGTTCGTCGACTCTCAGGAAGCAGCTATCAACAATGCGCGGATCGCGATCAGCTTGTGTTTGCACACTGTTCATGCTTCCGACGTAAACTGGAAGGCTCAGAGGATCAACCGCGCACTCGCGGAAGCCCGAAAGCGTGGCCTCACCGTGCGCGTGCTCGCTGGAACTGGGCAGGGACAACTTCCCGGAGCGTACGAGCTCCAAGAAGGCAATGACATTGACGTCCGTTTGAACCCGGAGATGCTTCACTCCGATCTTCGGTTTCTGAAAGTCGACGCGGCTGAGACCTTGGTTGGCGTCGCAAATACAACCCCAGCGGTATCTTCATATTTGCCAAGTCACTCGTGGGCACTCCTGAAGACGATGGCTTTGGCTGACGCACTCGAACGCGAGTTCCAGAGACTCTGGATCTCTTCAGCTGCTTAGGATTTGTATACATACTGCGCCGACTATGTAGCGCCACTGCAAGAGCGCATTCCTGCGTCCAAGCTTGCCCATGACCTGGGATTGCCAGATCCGAATTTCCTTTCCCGATTTTACCGGCACCAGACCCTTACCGCGCTAGCAGCGAATCGCATTTTCATCTTTTACGGCAAGGCCGGTTCGGGCAAGACCACCCTCATGAGGCGCCTGTCCCGACAGCTAATCGCACGCAGGCTCGATCTAGAGGATTTCGTTCTGCCCCTCGTGTTCCGATATGGGAATGAGAACGTTGTCGGTGACCGTATCAGAGATGTCTACCGCGAGGTCCTCGAGCACGTGGCCACCACGCATTACGACCTAGTCGAGACCGGCTCCGAACTCCCGGACGCCGTTCTCCCGCGCCTCTTTGAATCCATCAGACGACGTGGCCTGACTCCAGTACTTGTGTACTGCAATGTTACGTCAGCCGAGGCGCATCGACGAAACTCGCGGCGCGCGCGGCCGGTGCCGGCAGAGGTACTAGAACAACAGATTGCTGACGAGTCGCGCGGCACGTTTCGACAGATCTGCGCCGAGGCATCAGTGGAGATCTTGGAGGTATCCACTGAGCAAAGCATCGACACCGTCGTTGCGGAAGTCGGGCAGATGCTCTCGGCAGGCCGAGTCACATTTGGATAGCGCAGCCTAACATGCCGCTGCTACCGGCGAGCTGGGCGGGAACAGTGGGTCCAGTCGACACACGGACAGCGCCGCTCGCGGCTGAGCGGCATGGTGTTAGACCGGTCACATTTGTTCCGGTGTCGTCGCTTTTTTATTAATCAGAGATAGCCGAAGGTTTGATCGTCTAGAAGGATCCATACCGTGCCAGACCCGAATATGCATTGGGCTTTACTTTTCGCACAGGGGCTTGTTGACGTACCCCCTGCACTTCCCGCGTCGCTTCAGCCTACCGCGAAAAGAGCTGAAGTAGTCGATCACATTGATGGCCCCCTGGTTGTCGACCTTTTTTGTTTGGACCTTCGGCTATCTCAGCACGTCCTGGGTGTTACTCTAGTTAGCCGGACAGCGGAACGAATCCGTGATCTTGGTGTAAGAACCGCCGGCTATATTGATGATGTACGGGACCCGTTGCAAAGGATAAACATCGCGCTACGGCTCTGGTCCGGTTGCCTGATGGGAGCAAAAACGATTGCCGATAAAACCAACGATGGCCCTGTTACGCCGCAGTTCCGACAGAGTATCGTTGAGGAAATCATCGCCCCGCTTTCGAAGAAAGATGCAGTCTTCGCCAAGGGAGTGGAAGCCGCGCCTGCCTTCAAGAGGCTGCGGAGCCAACATTATTTCCTCGCTGGCGTTCCAGCCGGAAGCCTTCTGAGAAATGACGCGCAGATCGACATTAGTCCGTTCGCCCACGAGTGACCGGGAAGCGCGAGTTATTCGGGATAGGCAGAGAAAACTGAAATTCTGAACTTGTAGGTCTAACCCCGTTTCAGACCGAACCCAAGTAGCGGTGATCTGAGCTTGGCATTGGTTAGCCCGCGAGAACAACAATGATCCAGAAGATCGCACGCATTCCGCTTCGTGAAGCGTTCAAGCACGAGGCCTACGACTTTACGAAGTGGCTGCAAGATAATCTCGACGTTCTGAACGATTGCATCGACGTTACTTTGTCGAACGCCGAGCCTGAAGCCGCTGCAGGCGATTTTAGTGTTGATCTTGTCGCTGAAGACGAGGCGGGAAACAAAGTGATAATTGAAAATCAGCTTGAAAAGAGTAATCACGACCATCTTGGCAAACTGATTACATATTTGGTTGCAATGGAGGCACGAGCAGCTATCTGGATCGTATCAGAGCCAAGGCCAGAACACGTCAGTGCAATTACCTGGTTAAATGAGTCATCTTCGGCCAGCTTCTATCTGTTAAAACTCGAGGCCATAAAGATCGGCGAGTCCGCCCCCGCACCTCTCCTTACTTTAATCGTCGGGCCCAGTGATGCGACAGAGGCTGTGGGCAAGGCAAAAAAGGAGTTCGCTGAGCGGTACGAAATCCGTCGAGATTTCTGGACACAGCTACTTGAACATGCAAAAACAAAAACGAGACTTCATGCGGGAATTTCACCGGGACGTTATCACTGGATCGCAACAGGCGCAGGGAAACGAGGACTCAGTTTCAACTACGTGGTCTGGGAACATGAAACGAGCGTCGAGCTTTATATTGATCGAGGAAAGAACAGTGACTCAGAAAATAAAGCACTATTCGATATCCTTTACGCGAAGAAGGATGAAGTCGAAAAGTCTTTTGGTGACACATTAGAGTGGGAGCGCCTCGACAGCAAAAGAGCGTCGCGCATTAGAAAAACTATCAATCTTGGTGGCTGGAAAGACCGAGAAAAATGGCCGGATGCTTATTCCGCCACCGTTGACTCAATGATGCGGCTCGAAAAGGCACTGAAGCCACACATTCAAAAACTTGACGTTGAAGCGGTCTAACAAGCGACCTTGAACCGATTCCAGCTCACCCTTCAGGCTATCCATATTCTTGGGGCCGAGATCGGTCGCCAGACCTAACAGAGTGCCGAAGACCTGCCTGTAGACCGAGCCCACAAGTCTTCACTTCACGCCTCCCGCCGCCCTTCTGACGCTCAAGAGCCCCGCTGATCGCTTCCCCCACCCACCCGCCATCGCCCCCAGGGGCTCCCCCGACCGCCGATCGGGCGCTTCGCCTGGGGACGGCGCGGCTGCGGCTGCTGCGACGTCCTCTGAAGGACCTCGCTCGGGCCGGGCGTCCTGCGCCTTGCACAGAAAAGCTGCAACGCTTGGCCGCCCTGGCCTTCCCTTGCCGCGCCTCACGGAACAGGCTGCGCCTGATCCGTACCCCCAGGCTCCGCGCCCTCCCGCCCCCGTTCTGACACCTCCCCTCTGATCGCCATTGTGAGAGACCGACGGTTCTCCGGCTCCGCCGGTTGGGATCCAGTCTGTTGTGGGGTGAAAGGAGGTGGTGCAGATGGCACCCACGACACGACTCGCCTGGCGTCTTTTACTGCACGAGGCGGTAACGACTCCCGGCCTCATCCTGGAGGCCTACACCGCGTTTCACCGGTTCAGCCTGGGCAACCAGCTTGCGGCGCTGACCCAGTGTAGGGAAAGGGGGATCCGGCCTGGGCCGATCGCCACCTATGCGGGGTGGCAAGCCAAAGGGCGCCAGGTGAGGCGCGGAGCGCGCGCCCTCATCCTCTGCATGCCGGTGACTATCACCGCGCACCGGCGAGATAAGGATGACCTTGACGCCGACAATGAGTCGGAATCCGGCAAGGCTCAGACCGTTCCGCGTACGGTCTTCATCTGGAAACCGCGCTGGTTCGTCCTCTCCCAGACCGACGGCGATCCGGTGACGGTGGAGCCGCCCGAAGCCTGGGACAAGGCCGCCGCCCTCACCCGCTTGGGCGTCAGCGAGATCCCCTTCGACGAGCTGGACGGCAACTGCCAGGGGTATGCGATCGGCCGCAGCGTGGCCATCTCCCCGATCGCCCAGCTTCCCTTCAAGACCCTCTTCCACGAGCTCGGCCACATCCTGCTGGGGCACACCGAGTCCGCCCCCCACGATCCGATCGATCCCCCGCGCGCCCTCAAGGAGGGGGAGGCTGAGGGGGTCGCGCTCCTGGTCCTGGAGGCCTTGGGGCTTCCGGGGGCCGCCTACTGCCGCGGCTACATCCAGGCGTATCTCAGCGACCTGTCTGCGTGCCACACACAGGCAGGCGCGGCGTTCCTCTCCGCCTCGGCCTACCGGATCATCCAGGCCGCCGACGCGATTCTGCGCGCCGGCCGTCCGACCTCATCCGCCGAGGAATTCCCTGACGGGAATGTGATCGGGTCTGTTGGCTTGGTGAAAGGAGGTGAGGCTCATGTACAGCCCACGGATCGATGAGGCGCTGATCCCGCCCCTGTACCGGCTGGCCAAGGCGAGGCGCATCCCGATGACGCGCCTGGTGAGCGGGATCCTGAAGGAGGCATTGGCAACCGTCGATGGGGAACTGGCCCACGTCGGGCAGAACGGCGCGGCGACGGCGAAGGGAGGTGAAAGCGATGGCTGTTGATCAGCGTGACTACGAAGGGTACGACGAGTGGCTCGATGAACTGGAGGCCATGCCGCTGGATGAGGCCCTCGATCTCGCCCGCACCCGCGAGGTGGAGCGGCGGCTGGCCCACACCCTCGATATCGAGCGCGAGCAGAGAGGAGGGACACCATGATCGAACAGGGGCTGGCGCCTGCCCGCGTCACGAACGCGGCAGGCAGTGAGAACGGTAACGACTGTGCCGCGCCTGGCGGAGCCGTCGAGTACTGGGACACGGTGCTGAGCTGGATCGCCTGCGACACCCCGGCCACCCGATGGCTGGCGAGCGTGCAGGTTCCCGATCCGGATGGAGCAGACGAGAAAGGAGGTTCCGATGAATCGGCAACTGTTGGAGAAGCCCTTTGACCCTGCCCAGATCAAACAGCGCAAGGGCAGGAACGGCATGCTGGACTACGTGGAGGGCCACTCCGTCATCCAGCGCCTCAACGACGCCTTCGAGGGAGCCTGGTCGTTTGAGGTCCTCAAACATGAGATCGTCGAGGATCGGGACGAGATCCTGGTCTTGGGGAAGCTCTCCGCTGACGGGGTGGTCAAGATGCAGTTCGGGACCACCCAGATCACCCGTGAGCGCGACAGCAAAGAGATCATCTCCCTCGGCGACGACCTGAAAGCGGCCGCCACCGACGCCCTCAAGAAGTGCGCCACCTTCCTGGGCGTCGGCCTTCACCTGTACGGCGAGCGCTCAGCGCGCCGCACCGGGCGGGAGAGCAGTAACGGCCAACGGCAGGCGCCGGCGACTCGCCGCGCGAGCCGGGAACCGGCAACCAGGGCGCCGGAGTCCACGAACGGCCAGCCCGAACAGCCCGAGGGCTCCAACGGCAACGGCCGTCTCGCCAACGCCCAGCACGGCGCGATCCTGACCATCGCCAAGCGGCGCGGGCTCTCCCAGGTGGAACTGAACCAGGAGGCGCTCAACCGGTACGGCGTCCAGGTCCCGTACCTGACCTACCAGAACGCCGCCGACTTCATCCAGTACCTGCAAGCGCCTGCCTAGCAATCGAGTCAGTAGCTAAGACTAACGCGGGGGTGAGGATCAAGGGGTTCGGATTTGTTCCGATCCCCGGGTCCTCACCCCTCATTTTTTGAAAGGAGGGATCAGCCATGAACCCCACCGATTTCAGCAACCATCTGCACATCTCCCACAGCCAGCTTGACACCTTCCTGGGGTGCCCGCAGAAGTACCACTACCAGTACGTCCAGGGCGCGCCCTGGGAGCACCTGCCCGCTTCGCTGGCCTTCGGCCGGGCCATCCACGCCGCTGTGGCCCATTACTACCGGCACCTCAAGCAGTTCGGGGATCCGCTCATCCTCGGCGTCCTCCAGGCCTGCTTCCATGCCGAGTTCAAGGAGGCGTTGTCGAAAGATCTGGAGATCCTGTACAAGGACGGCGAGAGCGAACGGTCGATACGAGAGAAAGGCGACGCGCTCTTGGAGGTGTTTTCCGCCAAGGTCCGCCCTCAGACCATCGAGGCGGTGGAGATGCCGTTCCTGGTGGACCTGGTGGATCCCGCGACGGGCGAGATCCTGCCCACCAAGCTCGCGGGGATCTTCGATCTGATCGAGAGCGACGGCCACGGGACCATGGGCATTGCGGACTTGAAGACCTCCAGCCGCCGCTACACCGAGCGCCAGGCCGAGAATCATCTGCAGGCCACCCTATACGCTTACGCCCTCCGGCGCCTGGGATATACCACCGACGGCTCCAACATCCTGATCCGGTTCGATGTCCTGCTGAAGACCAAGACCCCGGAGATGGAGAGTTGCTACGCCGTCAAGGCCGAGCAGGACGAGACCTGGACCCTGGTGCTGATCCGGCGCGTGCTGCACGCGATCGAGGCAGGCGCCTTTTACCCGGTACGGAGCTGGCGGTGCGGCGAGTGCCCCTTCCGCCGGCGATGCGCGACGGACATTGCGTAGACAGTGAAACGAACCCTCTTGCGGGTGGGGCCGGCCTGGTGGATGCTGGGCCGGTCCCGTCAGCATAACCTGTAAGCCTGCCAGGGCGAACCCTGAGGCGAGGAGGTGGCCATGTCGAATCGGATGCTGTTTGATGAGCGCGCGGCGTTCGCGAAGGTCGGTCGGCGGATCAAGAGCCTGGTCGAGTTCTCCGGCGTTCCAAAGGGGACCCACGGCGAGGTCACCAGGGCCGATCAAAGCGGCAAGGGGTATACCGTGGCGATTCAGTGGGAGCTGCCGGAACGGATCGGGAAGCCGCTGGTGGATTGGTTCACCAGGGATGAGTATGAGCGGTATCTTGAGGAGGTTTGAACTGCTGAACAAGTTGACATGGTGAACGAGATTACGCCCCCCAGGGTCACCGAACTGGGCAAGCGACAGAGAGGTCCAGGGTAAACGCGCACGGTTTCTGCAGGTCCTCCTTCCACCAATGTCTCTCGAGTCGCGCAGTGCAACCCGCATCCTCAAGCAACGCCCGGGCGCCTTCTGGCGTACAGACCAGGACGCCAGCGTGGCCGCCCTGGCGAAGAACGTGGAGCGTAAATCTGTCCAACGGTTGCAGGAGCGAAGGATCGTGCTGCGTGGCAAATTCAAGGAGTTCCCTCTGGCTGAGCTTTTCCGGCGGATCCTTGAAAGCCACTGCCGATTCGACGGCCGCGCTGAGCTTAGTGAGGGCGGCAGCCAGGCTGTACATCTCCTCTTCAGAATAGGAGGCCACATGAGCACAGCCCCAGGTAGTCAGCGTCAGCACGAGGAGTGCAACGATCGTCCCGATCCGATGGACTCGCATGGCTACCCCCAGAAGACCAGCTGACCGGCCTCGTTTCGGCCTGTGTCGAGGTTCCACTCCCCTACCTCGGCTAGTGTCGTTTCGTCGCCGCGCAGGACTGCTTGTGCGATCCATTGCCACACCCGCCCGACCTGCTCGACCGCGAGGTCAAAGACCGCATCATAGTCCGAGGTTCCCCTGGGCGTCCGCAGCCCTCGGATAAACTGTGCGTCTACCTCCTCTTGCGCCGGGTAGGTCAAGCCCAATCCCGCGGCGACGTGTCGCGCGAACGGGAAGAGCCTTCCGCCCTCCTCGGCGACCTTGTCGACCACAAGCTGGAACCGCTGACGCCAGCAGCTCGGGTCCGGAGGGTTTTGCGCGTACTCCTCCGGGTGGGTCGCTCGGAGCATAGCGCGCCACAGGCTCTCGATGTCCCGGTCGAGCCGCTCTGTGTCGTTGGAATCATGACAGGCCCAGATTCCGGAACGCAGGTGCTCCGACAGCCCGATGCCCCCCAGGTTTAGGCGACTGTATATGTACACGTCCTGATGCATCTCACAGATGCGGTGAGCGGTCTTGTTCTTTTCGTATGGACCAACTTTGAGGTTTATTACGGGGTGAATCGCCACGTCGGCGGCCGCATGGGATGCGTACCCCAGGAGCCACGCGAGACCCTTCCGCTGTGCCTCTCCATGCCACGCTTGGAGGCCCCGTACCCCCTCCCGGATCTTCTCCACCGTCTTCTCATAGTGCATCAGGTCCGCCCACTTGGCAGCATTCGCATCTCCGATGGCCAGGTAGGGGTAGTCCGGGCTCACCGCTCCCAGCTCGCAGAACTTGGAGTAATCGAGGACCGCCGTGATCGCCTCAGGTGGGAATCCCGGAATCGCTTGCAGCCGGTGCGTCTCCCGCAGAATGTTCACCAGCGTGATGTGCGCATATGCCGCAGGCATGTCCCCCTCCGTCAGGACTCACTCGTTTTGTTGACTGAGTTGAGAGTGTTTTGGCTTGACATAGCTACTCAAGTGAGGCGTGAGAGCACCCGGGAGAGGCCTCGGGAAGATGCGACGAGATGCTGGCCAGGCGAGATCCGCCTACGCCGAGAAAAGGCATTTGCGTTAACCTCACAAGAAACGGCCCAGTCCCGCATTACCGTATCCTCCTGCTACCCGATTTGCTATTTGATGCTCTTTACGATATCGGTTGCGTCATTTTGACAAAGCAATATGAAGCTAACCCATCTTCAAGAACTTCCAAAGATTTCGTCAGCAATCTCGACCCCCGTCGGGTTGTGGCCAGCGAAAACCAGACAGTATAGAGGAGCCTTCTTGCTATTCCTTTTCAAAGCTGTAGGTCTTGAACTTCAGGGTGCGGCAGTTCTCCGTTACGATCCGTACCGTCTGGTCGGGCACACCGTCTGGAACATCAGCACGAATCTCCAACATGACTTCGACGTGGGACCCCAGGAGCCCCGATAGGTGTTGGACAACCTCTTCTGCGATCCGCGCGGCATCGCGCCCAATACGCGTAGCATCGAGTACGACGGTGGCATAGAAACGACGGGGAGCAGCGACGACAGGAGCTAGGGGCCTACTTTGGACCTCTTCTGGGCCTGTGGAAGATGCCGCACCTTTATCGGTGGGAGGCCGTGGCACATCGACCTGGCGTTCCTTGTCGGCTTGCATCTGAGAGCTTGCCACATCGGGTTTCACCAGGAGGCTATGCTCATCTAAGGTGACGCGGACGCCTTGGCCGACCTGGAGGCCAACGTATCTTTTCCGCTGTTCGTCCCACTGATCGGCATAGGCGAATGTTTCTGGCTGCCACGTGAGGCGGGCCAGACCATCTCTCACGGCGTTCATCAATACAGAGTCGTCACACAACCTGGGCAGGTAGAGGTACGTGGCGAAATCCTCGGCCAACTGCTTGATGCCCACGCGATCGCCGCGCCAGAGCGGAATGCGATCCAGTTCATGCCTCAATCGCACACCGCCAAGCTCGACGAGCAGCATCTCTTCGTTTTTAAGCTTCTTCGAGGCGCGCACCGCAAGCGCCTCCTGACCCTGCTGCCGTATCTCGTTCCACTGCACCGATCCTTTCGGGTCGGGCTGACCGGGAACCAATAACCACTGATAGGCCTCGGGGATTCGCGCATCGACCGTCTCATCGGCGCTTCGGCACTTGGTCTCGGCCTGGCGCGACTGAAAAGGATCCAAGTTCAGGGGTTCTCGCTGGTCCACGATCGACTTCCATGCTAGGTAGTGTCGCGTCGCATGCTCCAACTCCTTCAGTCGCCCGCCATCGGCCGCCAAGAAGACGAGCGTGTTCTTGTAGGTCCTGGGGGCGGTGCCCCGATACTCAAGAATTGCAGCGGCTTCGCGCAGAGCTGGGCTATTCTGGTCTCTGCCGGTGTGTGGATATTCAGGCGCGAGGATAACCAACCGAGCTTCCCGCTCGTCCGGCACGTCACCGCCGGATGCACAAGGGTGCACCTTGGCGAAATCGCCCCTCGTGCGCGCCTGCAGACGAAGGCGCCTACCGATCTCCACCAGGACATCCTCGTCACGGAGTTGAGCGGCGCGGTCATCGGCCAAACGGGTCACGGTAGGCTGAGTGGAGAACCAGAATCGCCTGCCATCAACGTAGAGGTAGGTGGCGCGGTCGGTGAGCCGCCGAAGCGCGTCACCAAAAATAGCCGCGCTCTCGCCCGGTTGGACGCACCCTAGCCTCACCTGTCGGTCATCGATCCCGCGGTGCGCCGCTCGCTGGGTCGGTGCCGAACCGACATAGATGGTTCTAGCCACGCGCCTGCAGGCAGAATACCGGCCCAGGTTCGGGTTTTCGCGGTCGAGCAACAACGGGAGCGAAAGGGATCCGTCGACGTCCTTCTCGATCACGGGCACCCACTGATCTTCCAGATACCGGGTCAGCTCGAACTGCACGCGCGGGTCGTCCACCGTGACGTTCGCAGGCATGATGAGCAGGTTGCCGTCCTGTCGCTCCCACAGCGAGTGAATCACAGCCGCCATGAGGCGCAAGACGCCGCGCGTCCGCTGGAACTTTTCAAGTGTAGACCAGTCGTTGTAGAGGCGGTCGAATAGCTCGGGGTGGATGGGATACGCGGCCTTGATGCGCCGTTCGTAGTTCGCTTCGCGGCATTCGCTCGGGAACTCTTGTTGCTGGGTCCCGTACATTTCGACGAAGGCTCGGGCTACTTGATCGCGATCGACGAACTTGGCCGGGTTAGTGATCGGCTGGAACAGGCGACGGCGCACGATCTCGAAGCCCTCATCAGGGCTCGCCGGCCGCCACGAAGCCTCCACCCGACCGATGGCGTTCTTCAGCCGCGTCAAGGCCGCGCGGCCTCGCTCACCACCGATCTCGATCTCCGAGACCCGCTCTCTTCCCTCCTGAGGACTTGGGCTTTCGGAGGCCGGGATGCTCACCACCAACAACGCCTTCTTGGCCGCCTTCGCAGACTCGGTGAGCGCCTGAGCAAAGGTGAACTGAGTATCAAAGGTTCCCCCGGGCAACCCTCCGTTGTCGTGAAGTTGCCTGGCGTAAGCGACCCACTCATCAATGAGAATCAAACACGGAGAGTATCGATTAAACAGCTCCCGAAGCGCATCGCCGGGGTTCGTGGCGGTCTCGTCAGCCTCCTTGATGATCTTGTAGCCTTCCTTCCCGCCAAGTTGCCACGCGATCTCACCCCACAGCGTGCGGATGACGGTGCCATCCGGCTTCTTGTGCGACTGTCCTGGAGATACCTTTGTCCCGACGACCACCGCACGCCTGACCCCCTTGGGCAAGGATAGGTTGGCCTGTTTCAGGAGGTCGTCCACTCCTGGCAGCTCTGCGGCCGCCGTGCCCGAGAACAGATGATACAGCGCGAGCATTGAGTGCGTCTTGCCGCCGCCGAAGTTGGTCTGGAGCTCAACCACAGGATCGCCGCCATTCCCGCCAAGTCGCATCACGGCCCTTGTCACCAAATGCTTCAGGCCTTCCGTCAAGAACGTCCGGCGGAAAAATTCGGCAGGGTCTTTGTACTCATCCGATCCCTCCCCCAAATACACCTGCCAGAGGTCGGCGGCGAACTCAGCCTGCTGGTACCGCCCGGAGGCAACATCCGGATGCGGCGTCACGACCTCCCGCCAGGGCTTCAGGTGTCCCGCAGGCTTGCCTTCTACCGGAGACACCGCAGCCTTTCTGGCCTCGGACCGCCGCTGTTCCTCGAACCGCAGGCGCAGCAGTTCCATTTTCTGCTTTTCGACGCCCGCCGTTTCGGGCGCTGAGACCGCCGTCAGCAACCTCCCGACACTGTCCAAGGCGCGGTAGGTGTCGTCGCTGCTGAAGTTCTCCATGTGCGCCCATCGATTGCGGATATCCCGCAACTCGCTTACCAGGCTCCGCTCGGCATGCCCCAGGATGTTCTTGAAGGTGGCGTTCCACTGGTCCCATATCACCATCAAGGTCGTTTGCGGATCGGCCCAGTTGACCTTCTTCCCCCCAAAGGACTCCGCAGCCACATCCGCCCACTTGGCCTTGTACGTGGCCTTCAGTTCGCGTTCCACGAACGGCGCGAGCCCTTTGCTCAGAAGGCCCAGGGCCTCGCCGACGCGGTCACGATTGGTTTTTGCCATGATTCGCCTCCCTAATCGTTCCCGAACAGCTCAGGCTGTTGGCTCTCCGATGTTGGCGCGTGGGCCAGTCTGACGATCTCTGGCCAGGCAACGACCAGCCCATTGTAGGACAACGCCTCCTTCGACCAGCCCTTGCGCTCGCAGATCTTATAGAGACGGTAAGCCAGTTCCCGCGCCATTTCACCCATGCCGCTACCCAGTCTTCTCAAAAGTTCCGCCGATGCGCCCTCTCCGCCCTGCTCCAGACTTCTGATAAGGTGCTGGGTGGCTTCCCATACGGTTCGACGCCTGTCCTTGGTAGGGTCCCAGTCCTCAGGCAAGTCGTCTCGACCGATAAGTTTGACCTTGCCAGCACGCGCCGACACAATTCCCGCTTCGACCAGCCCACTCACGGCCGTGTTCTTGGCCTTGGAGAGGGTTTCCGCGTCTCCGAATTGCCCCTCGGCCATCCCGTACTGTTCGAACCACGCCAGCGCCCAGCGGGTGTCAACATCGAACTCCGCCTCCTGTTCGGCGAGGACCTCGTCCAGCGTCTGATTGATGAGGGAAAGCGCCGTGCGCACGGTCATCGCATTCCCGCTTGACTCCATTACGCGGGCGTATCGGGAGAAGACTGCCATGCCGGGGCCGATAGAGGCCTGCGCGAGATCCACGGGCGCGATGTTTCCATGCTGAAGGTGTTTCAGCGCCTCAGGAAGTTCGCGCTTGAGTTCGGCAATAAACTCACGACGGCTGCACTGAGGGGCGTCGGTAGACCGAGGTCGGCAGGCTAGGACGATGTAGGATGCCAGAGCATTCGTTCCCATAGCCACCATGCGCCACTTCTGCGATGCCCGGACGGGCCACGTCGCAGTGATCTGGAAGCCGCTGCCCAGAAGCGCCTCCAGGAGCGTTTCCCATCCGGTGGTCCGATCCACACCGTTTTGGCTTCTTCGTTCTGTCTCCTGACTTCGGTCGTCTTCCTCCTCGCTGCCTGCCTCCTCGTCTTCCTGCTTGAAGGCATAGTAGACTGTGAGAGGGAAACGATGGTCCATCTTCTCGTGGAGGACGGTGAACGCCTTGCGAAAACCCGTCTCGAAGTGATCTTTCGCCTTTTGCCTGTCACCACCGAAGCGCTCCGGTGCGGCCACAAGTTCCGGTTCCTTCGGCACTAGGATCGTCTTGAACAGTTCTGGGTAGAGATCGCCAATTGTCCGCCGGAGCCACACGTAGAAGAAGTCGCTGAGGGCCGCATAGCCGATGTTGTCGTAGTACGGCGGATCGGTACTGACCAAGATGTTCTGAAGATCGTCCCAGGCGCTCGCGGCATCGATCTGCCTGCCGTAGCTTATCTGGCTCACGGACATGGTTAGGATGCACTTTGCCGTACGTTCAATGCAGGTGGACCACCCGCCGACAACGTCTTCTAGGATGTTCGCTTCCGCAAAGTCCCAAACCATCGGGATTGCTTGACGCTTGAAGAGGTTTCGCACGACTTGATCGGAGTGATTCCACGTGCATAAGGAGTTGCCAAGATCTGCGCAACGATTGAGGTTGAGCGCCAGAAAGGTGGTGACAGCCTCGGCACGTTCCTCTCCGTCCTTGGGCGACAAGCCAGCGTCGACAGCGTCTCTCAACACGTCCTGTCTGATCTCCCTCACTAAGTCGCTGAACGTCACCAGCGCTATGAGTTGGCGACGCGTAAACAGGTCGCCCCATGCTGTGAGACCATACGGCGTGCAGGTACCACCCGTAAGCCTTACAGGCACGTCGCCTTCTGGATACCACTCAGGCGTTGCCGCCAACGCGATTTCTTCTTGCTCAGCCGACCGCGGAACATAACACCGCTTGCGGGTGCCATCAGCAATAATGGCGAGGAGTCGCATCCCCAACCTTCCGGCCACTCCTTCCGCCTTGATGTAATCATCGTCGATGGACGCATTTGTGAGGAGGCAGCGAAACTGCGCACGCCCGGTCTTGGTACCGGCCTTGATCGCTGTGCGATCCTCAGGGGTCCCGGTTCGTACCCCGAATTGCCACATGTCGTGAGCCCTATCCACTACCGGTACGAGCCAGACCTCACTGCCCTTTTTGCTTGAGAGCCAAAAGGTACTGATGAGAGGTACATGCGCACCACGAGCCGCGGGGTTAGGGCTGGCCACGGTCCGCGCCCAGAGCCAGGCGATCACATTCGCCTCATGTCCGCCATGTTCTTTGGGGAGCTTCACCTTCGGATAGAGATGACCGATCTTCTTGCGGACACGCTCCAGCACAACTCGGCCATAGTAGCGCACGTCGGCAGCCAGCCCGCGCGATCCACGCCATTCGCCCGACACAAGTCTCCGGCCTCCCGACTTTTGACTTCTGTCTTCCGGATTCACCGCCGGCTGGTCCAGCCAGCGGGGAACCAGCTCCAGGTTGCACTTGTTGAGCAGGACAGCCACGGGATTGAGGTCTGCGGCATGCGACTCAAACCCGAGCCGCGCCGCCTCCAGCGGAATGGAACCGCCGCCGGCAAAGGGGTCGAGAACGGGCGGCAGCTTTCCGTCACAGTGCTTGAGTATCTCCTCCCTGGCGAGAGCATAGATTTCCGGATGCTCATGCAGCTTCTTCTGCATCAGTTGTCGTAGAATGTCGAAGAGCCTCTCGCGCTCGGCAATCTGCGCCGCCTCGGTCGGGAACCGTTCCGGATGCGAGGAGGGATCGTCTACGACGGAGGCAAAGAGCACAGCCCGGGCGGTCGGCAGCGGCAGCCGCGCCCACCACTGATGGATACCCTTGGGGTGCGGCCCGATACCTGGCATCTTGTCATACGCCGAGGCGTCGTTGATCTCCGCCAGCGGTAACGCCACTTCGATGAGCTTCTTCCGCTGAGTCATTTCCTATTGTTCCTTGGAAGCAATCTTTCGCCGAATTATCGAAGCAATAAACGCTTGTAGTTTCAGTAGGTTACGAGATTGATTGCTTTTGCATTGCTGCAAAGATTGTTTTTCGCCCTACTGAGCAAACCACTTTCCGGCTCTGGTCATCCCCTCCACGCGAACTCTTCCTTCCCTCTTCAGCTCAGCCAGCAGGCTGTATATGGACCCACGCGACAGATGGGGGAGGACCTGACGGAAGTCCCGTCCCTTGCAGCCTTCCAGCCCTGAATCACGGATGTGCTTGAACAGAAGTTCCTTGTTGGTCTCCCGATCCAGGCCGCGTGTGCGTGTATACACTCCAGCCTTACCGAGGTGTCGGTAGAAGCGGCGCGACAGGAGATGTCTTACACCACGCCCACGTCCGACCCGTTCGATCACGCCTTGTTCCAATAGATGCGGAATTCGATGTCTGAGTACCTCCGGCACCGGCTGCTCGCGGTGGATCAGGTCGATGACCAGGAAATCTTCTGTGCTGAAGGACGCCTGTCGCTCATTTCCGATTTCCTCCAAGAAGCGCAAAAACTCTGGATCCTGGATCTCACCGTGGAGCGTCACCCACACGGAGTGCTCACTCGTATGGGAGAAGTCAGGGAGGGGTTTGCTTTGGCGGATGCACTCGCGATAGATGAGGTCGAAGCCCTGGCCCGCCCGTTCAACCAGCCCGCATTTGCTCAGCGCCTCAGCAATGCGCCGGTTGCGCGGATGCTGTTGCCAGAGGATATTTTCCGGCGTGATGCCAGGCGGGAATCCACCCGGACTGACGATCTCGATCCTGCGAGGATACTGTCGCACAAAGACCGAGCCGCTACTGCGATAGTCGCGATGGCTGACGGCATTGAGCACCGTCTCCCGAACAGCCCGTTCATTGAAGGTGGGCACGTTCCACACGAACAGCCCCTGCTGAAAGTGCTGCTGATCGTTACGGAGATTGACGAGGCTCCACACCTCATCGAGTACGGGGAGGAGCCCGCGCCGGAATTCACGCCGATCCGCAGCAGGGCCTGGCGCATCGCTGGAGCGGTACTCGAAGATCAGCTCGGCCTGGCCGAGATGCCGCCCCAAGGCGGCATGCTTGCCGAGCAGAATCAGTGCGGCATAGGTGATCTTCCCCTCGACGATCAGTTCGGCATCCGTAAGAAGTTGCTCTACGGGCCGGGTCATAATGTCCTGAGCGGGAGCCTTCCGGTGCCACAGACTCCGTAGCACCTCGATGGCCACTGGATCGAGGTCGTCCAGGCAGGCCGCAGGGCAGATCTCGGCCGAGAAGTCCGGACCGGTCTCCTCGTGGATCCGGCGAAGTTGCTCGTCCGACATCGGCACAAGCGCATCGCCCGCCCGCATCAAAAATGAGCCCTTGTACTGTAATGCCGTTCCGGGAAGCCGGGACGGCACGTGGAAGATCAACACTCGGTTATCGCCATGGCGGCACTCCTCGGCTCGAATCTGTAGCCGGAGCTTGTCGAACAAGCCCGCCTCGGTCCGGCCCGGCTCCTGGAAGGCCTTGGTCCCGGTCACCTGACGGGGTCGTGTATCAGTCACACCGAGTACAATTTTGCCCCCTCCTTCGTTGGCGAGGGCCACGCAGTACTTGACCAACTCCTCGAAGTGAAAGCTTCTCGATGCGGTCTTAAACTCGATACGGTTTCCCTCCGATCGTTCGAGGAGCGTCCGAAACTCATCGGGGGTCACGTCTGCACCTCCGCCTTCGAGAGAAGCTCACTGAGGCTATAATTCACGCTGGTGACCCCAAAATCGGGCTCTTTCTGGAACGGCCGACGGATATAGACCGGCGTTTTGGCTTCATCGCCATCCACCTCTACGATG
This sequence comes from Candidatus Methylomirabilota bacterium, assembly GCA_003104975.1. Taxonomy (NCBI): domain Bacteria; phylum Methylomirabilota (SeqCode); species Candidatus Methylomirabilota bacterium. The sequence continues at coordinate 179,284 of PQAM01000008.1, read as the reverse complement.
GCCAGGATGAAGTCGTCCGGCTTATTGAACGCCGTAAGAATCTCGTTCTTGGTAATGGTGACCGTGGTGGCGCCGGCAGCCCGTCCCTTGACCTCGATGAACAGAAGCCTGCCGTCCTGGGAAATTTTCGATTCCACGTCGTAACCCAGGTTCTCGGAGCTGACGTCGCGGGGTTTCCTGCCCAGTTGCCGCTCCAAGGCCAAGACAGCTTCCATCGCCAGCCGCTCGACCCGCTGGGTCTCCCGGGCGAACAGCTCTGGCGCCTCGGTCTGCTCACCCTTAAGTCGCCGGATTAGGCTGTTGGGAACGATCAGGGCGCCGCCGGTGGCCACCGGGGGTAGGGGTGAGAGTCGGCGTTCCTGCTCCAGCTCTTCCATCCGTTGGCGGAGCCGGGCCTCAAGATCGTTGGCGCGCTCGCGCGCCTTCGCCGAATTGATCCGGGCGTTGACCCTACCGGCCAGTTCCTGTTCCTTGAGCTCCTCGGCTCGGCGGTCCCAGTAGTTGATCTCCTTGGTCAGGCGATCCTTGACCGCCGCCATGGTCCGCGTGATCATCTCCTCTTTGAACTTCTTGACCTCGTTGAAGTGGCTGGGTACGAGGTACTCGATGGCGTAGGAGAGCGCCTTGCTCTCCAAGTCTCCTTTGAGCCACTCGGCGGTAAGCTCCTGTTCAACCAGCTTGCGTTCTTCCTGGGTGATAGGCCGGTAGTCCAGGTAGGGGGCATACCCTGCTGTGCGGACACTACCCGTCTGGTCCATCTCGACGAACTGCATCTGCCGCGAGACGAGTCGCCGGTTCCCTTGACGGTCCGTGCGCGCGTCCTGAATTGAATGCTCAAGATAGAAGAGCACACGGATCTCCTCGCCGCCTTCGTCACGCGGGTCCACGAGGACAGCCCCTCGCTTCAGCAGGTCGCGGTAGCGTTCCAGGACCAGGTCGATGGTCGCATCCAGAAGCGGGTGTCCGGGACAGATAAACGCGGCGATGGGCTTCCCCGCCACGCTGATCAGCTCCTTGTGAAACGTCACCCGCTCATAGCGTTGCAACACCGGCTGACCTGTCCCGATCTGACGATCACGATTCCGGATCGTCGCCGGTACGTGAGTGATCTCGTACCGCCGAGGTTCCCGCTCCCGGACGGTGCCCCCGAGGGAACGGAAGGCTTCGAGAAAGAACGATGCGATGAAATGAGGCTGCAGGCGGCGGGCCTCGGCCCGCTCCATCTCCTCCTTGATCCGCCGGATAGCGCCGGTATCAAGTGCCTCGTTGGTGAGCGCCCGCTCCTCCAGCAGCTTGACGAGGTGCTCGCGATCCAGTGCTGAGCTGACAACCTGCCGGAGCTTCTCGCGTACCTCCGGCTGCTCACCGTATCGGATGGCCTCGATGAGCAGGTCGCGCAGCGACTTCTCCTGGAACACCTTCCCGAGGACATCGAATACACGGCCGCCCAGGGCCTTGCGTTGCTCACCGATCTTCTCCAAGAGCAGTTCGAAAACCTCACCTTCGCGGGTCTCGTGCGCCACCAGGTTCCAGAGGTGGCAGACCTCGGGCTGGCCGATCCGGTGGATGCGGCCGAAGCGTTGCTCCAGCCGATTCGGGTTCCAGGGTAGGTCGTAGTTCACCATCAGGTGAGCCCGCTGCAGGTTGATCCCCTCTCCGGCGGCATCCGTGGCGACAAGGATCTGAACCGCCTTGTCCTGGGTGAAGGCCTCCTGCGCCTTCTTGCGCTCCTCCCGGCCTATCCCGCCGTGGATGGTCACGAGCGCCTCGCTCCGTCCCAGGAGCGTGCGAAGCCGATCGGCCAGGTAATTCAGGGTGTCGCGGTGTTCGCTGAAGATCACCAGCTTGCGCCGGTGTCCCTGGGCATCGAACATCTCCGCATTGTTCTGAAGCAGCCTCGACAACTCCTCCCACTTCTTGTCGGTGCGGCTGTGGCGCACCTGCTGGGCCAGCTCTTCCAGTCGCCGAAGTGTGCCGATCTCCGCCTCCAGTTCGGCGATGGTCCTGGCTGCCGAGGCCTGATCGACCACCTGCTCTTCGGTCTCTTCGACCTCAGCGCTTGGCGCCTCGTCCAGGTCCTCGATCTCTTCTTCCGTGAGGATGCGAAAACCGCTCGTTGGGTCCACCACGACGTCCACGCCGCGCTTGAGCAGTTTCTCCTCGCGCAGCCGTCGTTCAAGCCGCTCGCGCCGGCGTCTGAGGGATTGGTAGATGGCCTCCGGGGAAGAAGCCAGGCGTCGCTGAAGGATGGTCAGAGCGAATCCGACGAGGTTGCCGCGACGGCCCTGACCCTCTGCCGCAAGCCGCTCAGCCCGGTTCATCTCCTCCCGGACGTAGTTGGTGACCTCGGCGTACAGCTTGGCTTCAAGGTCCGAAAGACGGTAGGCGACGGTGTACGCCCACCGTTCGGGAAAAAGCGGCGTTCCATCGAACTTGAGCAGGGTCTCCTTCACGAGACGGCGCATCAGGTCGGAGGCGTCGACGACATGGACCCCGTCCCGGAATCGCCCCTCAAATCGGTCGGCATCCAGGAGCGCCAGGAAGAGCTGGAAGTCCTCTTCCTTGCCGTTGTGCGGGGTCGCCGTCATAGGCAAAAAGTGGCGCGTGAGTCGGCCAAGAACCTTCCCCAGCTTGTAGCGCTTCGTCTCCTTGATCTCGCCGCTAAAGAAGGAGGCCGACATCTTATGGGCTTCGTCCACGACGATGAGGTCCCACTCCGTCTGTTCCAGCTTCGGGAGCACGTCGTCCTTTTTCATGACGTCCAGACGGCTGATGACGAGGTTCTTCTCGACATAGGGGTTGCCGGTCCGCGCGGCCTCGATGGCGAATCGATCGACGATGTCGAAGGGGAGGTGGAACTTGGAGTCCAGCTCATCCTGCCACTGTTCGGCCAGGTTGCCGGGGCAGCAGATCAAGCAGCGACGTAGGTCGCCGCGGATCATCAGCTCCTTGATGAGCAGGCCGGCCATGATGGTTTTCCCGGCGCCAGGGTCGTCGGCGAGGAGAAACCGGAGCGGCTGGCGGGGCAGCATCTCCTGATAGACGGCAGTGATCTGGTGGGGCAGCGGTTCAATGAGCGAGGTGTGGACGGCCAGCAGCGGGTCGAACAGGTAGGCCAGGCTGATGCGCCGCGCCTCGGAGGCCAGCCGAAACTGGGCGCCGTCGCCGTCGAAGCTGAACGGCGTGCCTTGCGTTACGATTTCCAGCGCAGGCTCGCGATCCCGGTAAAGCAACTCGTTGGCGAGACGGCCGGAGGCGTCTTTGTAGGTCACCTCAACCACGGTCGAGCCGTGCCACTTGACGTCCACTATGGTGACGAGGCGATCGGGCAGGATGCCCTTGACCGTTGCGCCTCGTGTCACGTCTTCCAATCGGGCCATCGGCTTGCTTTAACCCCCCAGGAAGCACAAGGTTGGAAAGGATCGCGGGACGTCGGAACCGTCCTTCCACTGTTTCACCATGGCTGACTCGATCAAGTTTCAGCTTTAAGTTTATGCAGATAGTACCCTAGGTGTTGCCACCTGACAAGGCTCGCCTGCGAAGTATCGTCAAGGACCTTCAATACGGGAGGACGCTAGGGTGGGGTAGTTAGTCCTGCCTGCAAAAAATGCCGGGCAGGACATGGGAGTTCTCAATAGAAGGTTTGAGAATCACCTCGATCCCTCGGCTCGGATCCTCGACTCGGATCTCCCTTGACGGTTCGCGCCGCCAAGCCTAAAGTTACCCCAATGGGAACGCAACCATAAAAAGGTTCTTACTGCGAGAGGAGGGTCTTTATGGCGACGATCCGTATCGGTACCTTCAATGTCGAGAACCTCTTCGCCCGGTACAAGTTCAACAAAGGGGTCGATCCCCAGCAGGCCGTCATCGACGGCTGGCGCGCCGATCAGCGTCACTTCGACATTTATGACGAGGTCAGCAAGAAGATCACGGCCCAGGCGATTCTCGCCACCAAGGCCGATGTCCTGGCCCTCCAGGAGGTCGAGAACCTCGATGCCCTGAAGCGATCTCAAATCGATGATGGAACGACGGGATCCCCGCCAGGGCCGCAAGCGTACCCAAGCCAGGTGCGAGAAGCAGGCAACAACCGTCAAGGAGATCGTCACCCAACGCTTCGGAGAAAGTGCGGGCCAGCACCCTTTCATCGTGTTAGCCCACCTCAACGATTACTTGGAGACAGACGCCCATGGCAACACAGGGATCGCTCAGTTGGTGCAGTGGGACCAGGTGGTCAACATCGTAGACCGTCTGCCGGAGGAAGAGCGCTGGACCCAGTTCTTCAAAGGGAACAGGCAGTGCGATCTTCCGTTCGCCTATCGCCAGCTCGATTACCTCTTGCTGTCGAAGAGCCTCGCCGACGCCAACGGGAACGCGCCCTCCATTGAACGGCGGGGGATGCCGAAACGCGCGGATCGTTATAGCGGCCCACGCTTCCCCGGGGTGGGCCTGAATGAGCCCAAGGCGTCCGACCACTGTCCGGTGGTAGTGGAGCTGACGGTCTAGGTCGCGCAGGAGGCAGGGATGTTTCGTGCTCCATACCACCGACTTATATATCGTATCGGGACGAGGATCGCGCACGTGGGGAAGGATAAGACCCCAGGGACCTCGGTACAGGGTGGGTCATGCACATTATTGAAATGGAAGGGTTGATAGAGCACGAACTCGCAGAAACAGTCCAGCGCCATTATCCGTTGGATTGGAAAGAGGACGTTATCACCCATGACCTGTTGATCAGGTTTCGGAACCGGTTTCGCACGGTGACGCTCCATGGCCTCCGGTATCCCGTCCAGCTTGAGCGGGAGGCGTACAAGCTACATGGATCCAGGGAGACATCGTACGGCGATATCGGCGTTCTCGTCAGGTATCGGCTCCCTTCAGGATGCGACGTAGAGGCGGCTGGCTTCCTCGAAGCGAAACTGCGCGCCCGCGATTCGAACAAGTTTAGGCAGGTGCGCCACGAACAGGTGCACCGCATTCTGTCGAGGTCGAGGCACACCAGGCTTCTCCTGTATTAGACGGCGAGATAGGCTTTGACCCTGATTGGGATTGGCATCCTCGTTCGTTCTACAGCCGTCGAATGGGCCAAGCACGCGTTACACACGGACCTACCGTTCCCCTCGAACTCGCCGCAGCCGTTAATCAGTTCGATGACGGGTTGTATCGATTTGCGCATTCGCTGTCGTATCAGTTCACGAGGCGATTCTTTCATCTTCATGACCTCGACTTCAGTGAGGCGGCTGTACAGGCAGTCAAAGGGTTCCCAGGAGACCTCGGCGCGCCGAGTTTCGTGATGGTCGTTCGGGCAGCAGTGCTTGGGCAAGAACTGCCGGAACCATTTGTGCCGAATGACAACGTGTACGGGCGTTTCGAGTAACGGCTAACAAGGCGTATCTCGGCGGCTTAGTCGTCAGCGTGGGAGGCCGAAGGTCGGCGCCTTTCTGCCACGCGAACATTCGATAGGCAGGCGATGCCATTAACGGAAACGATGGCGGCTTCATCACTTCTATAGCGACCGCGTTCGCCAAGTCGCTAGCGTCGCCTGTAAAACGGTGCGATATGGCCAAGGCGTGGACGGATAAGACCGAATACAGGCATCTGTTCGGAGAGCTAGCTGTGACCGATGACCGCACGTTCGAGCGAGCTGTGCTGCCACTTCTACGTGCGAGTTGGCCTGATACGGTCGGCGTCCCTGCACGTCGAACATTCGATCGCGCTGGCATTGACCATTTGGTGTGGTCGGATAGCCGCCCGTTTCCACTAGTTGTACAGTGCAAGGGCTTCCAGGTTCACGAGCAGGAACTCGGGCGTGAGCAGGTCAGGCAATGCCTTGCCTCAATTCAATCATTTGCGCGGAGCGGCTTGACCACAAAAGTATACCTGCTTGTCCACAATCGACCCGGTAAAAGCGCCGAGTTTCGCCAGCCAATCCAACAAGCGTTGTCTGAACTCATGAACTCGGGGTGCGCCGAGAAGGCGGAGCTTTGGGACCTGTCGCGCATCCTTACAGAAGCCTTCAACAGCGTGCTAAAGCGCGTGCAGGTGGGCATACGTCAATGGAATCTGTCTGTCGCCAACATTCATGCACGGATGGAACCAGAGTTATGCACACCCTTAGACGTCGTACCGCTCCAGACCTCAGAGCTTCTCGTGGATCAACACCGTCTGCTGTCCTCCTCGAAGCCGACCCGTTCTCTCGCAGATCCGTCGACGCAGATATTGGCCGCGCATGTCAGGCTGTGCGTGGTCATTGGCGAGGCTGGCTTTGGAAAGACCACCGCTGCTCTCCGCTCCTTCGGCGTAGGGAACAGACAAGTGCTTTACGTGCCCGGGGCGAGCATCTCTGACAGAACTGTCAGCACCAAGGACTTGCTGGAGCAATGCGTGAGCCTCGATACCCTCCTCAGAGATGTTCAGGATTCAGACCAACCTACCTTGTCCCGAATTGCTCGCCCGGTGATCGCTCACATCCTCAAGGACCCTGAAACCCCTATGATCCTAATGATCGATGGCGTTGATGAGTCAGTCTATCTCTGTCGGAGAGGCGGCATCCAGTCGCTTCTGAATCTGCTGCGAGAAGTCCGAGTGCCCATTGTGCTCCTCGCGCGCTCCGAACTCTGGCACGAGCGCCAAGGCGACTTCACAGCTTCATTCGGTGCAATAGCACGACATGGAATACCCCGACGGCAGCGCATACGACTTATCGAACTCCTGCCGTGGTCGGATGATGAGATTCGCACACTCGCCTCGCGGTACCGAACGACCATAGCCGATCCAGAGCAGAGAGCCCGCGTGGACGTTTTTATCCGCGCTATCCAGAGCGGAGACTACACGCGTTTCTATGGAGATATACCTCGCCGGCCTTTGTTTCTTCGCTTCATTCTAGAGACGGTAGCGGAGCGAGACGTTCACGAGGTTGGGCGTGCCGCGTTGTTTCAAGAGTGGGCAGAACTGAAGATACGCCGGGACGTGACGCGACCGATGAACTGGGGAGTTGTTGGCCGACCACCGGTTACCTCGCACGGCGAAAGTATTGACATGGTCGTGTACCTGGCCTTCTGCGCAATGGCTACCGCTGCCTATCGCATGACGCAGGTCCATAATGGAAGTCTCGAGTTAACGCCGTCCTGCTCCCTAGACGAAGTCCTGTCGGCAGAAAGGGGTTTTTCTGGTATCACAGATTCGACCGGACTCTTCCTGAACAGTCTGCTGGTTCCTCTTCCGAGAGCTTCGGTCGGTGAGCGTCTCAGGCTGCGCTTCGCACATCGGGCATACCAGGAATTCTTCCTTGCACGTCACCTCACGGAGCATCCGGACCTCATTGGTCGACTGCAGATACCACGGTCGATCACGATGTGGATGAGCGACATTTCTCGCTTACAGGAGGCAAGGGGGTCCTTCTAATGCGTACGGTAGTGAGTGAACGAGTGGAGCGCGCTTTTAGCCTAGGATGGCACAGAAAAGTGATTTGGAACGGACGAGCGCCTCGTCAGCAATTGATGCTCGCCGCTCAACCCGGTGATCGGCGCACTCGCCCGTCGGCGCATTACAGTGATGGCGGTAAGAGGAGAAACGCTGGTCTTCTGCAATAAAACGGCAGAACAATCGGAACTGTACTTCAATACAGGAGTGATATCAATGGCAAAGAAGCGTGTGTTCATCAGTTTCGATTACGATCACGACGAAGGCGCGAAGACGATGCTAGCCGGGCAGGCCAAGCTACCTGATAGCCCGTTCGATTTCACTGACGCCTCGGTAAAAGACCCTCTAGCCGGAGACTGGAAGGAGAAAGTTCGCCGACGGATGGATAACATTGACCTGGTGATCGTGTTGTGCGGCGAGCGGACTCATACGGCTAAAGGCGTTGCAGAGGAGTTGACTATCGCCCGAGAAAAATCCAAGGACTACTTCCTGCTCGCAGCATATGCTGACAAGAACTGCACCAAACCGACCACGGCCCAAACCTCCGATAAGGTATACAGATGGACTTGGGATAATTTGAAGGCGCTGATCGGTGGGGCGAGGTAACCAGTCATGCGGCGAGCTTTGTGTGTAGGTATCGACTCGTATTCCTTCGGAGCGCTGCGCGGCTGCGTCAGTGACGCGACGCGTATGGCTGCTCTGCTCGAAAAGCACGAGGATGGTTCACCCAACTTCGGGTGCCGCACGATGGTGGCTCCCAACGGCGGGTCAAACGACGTCGCCACACGCGCGTCGCTCAAGCAGGCAATAGAGCAACTATTCAAAGATAAATCTGAATTGGCTGTGCTCCACTTTTCCGGCCATGGCACCGAAAACAACCTCGGCGGCTACCTCGTCACTCAAGACGCCAAAAGTTACGACGAGGGTGTATCGATGACAGACATACTGAAAATGGCGAACGACTCGAAGGCGGATGAGGTTGTGATTCTGCTAGATTGCTGCCACTCTGGCAATCTCGGGAATGTACCTGCGATCGACAACACGAAGGCTCTGCTCCGCGAAGGCGTGTCGATCTTGACCGCCAGCCGTGGCGATCAAGTCTCGGTTGAGGCTAGTGGCGCGGGACTGTTTACCTCGCTCGTCGCGGATGCACTCGAAGGTGGCGCGGCCGATCTTATGGGCAACGTAACAGCACCGGCGATCTATGCGTTCGTCGAAGCTGCCTTAGGCGCATGGGATCAACGACCGCTTTTTAAGTCACACGTCTCAAAGCTCATCGCGCTCAGAAAGTGTACGCCTGCCGTGGAGACTGCGATCATTCGTGAGTTGCCGATCATATTCCCGGTGCCAGCAGAAGACCTGCCACTGTCGCCCGCGTTCGAGCCTAGTTGTGAAAAACAGGAGGCCGCCAAGACGGAAGTCTTCCGCAAACTTCAAATGCTCAGCCGTGTTCACGTAGTCGTACCTGTCGATGCGCCACACATGTACGATGCGGCTATGCAATCTAAGGCCTGCCGACTCACAGCATCGGGACGGTACTACTGGAGACTGGCGAAGAATAATCGAATCTGATGGCCACGAGTTGAGCTTGACCGACGCGCCATTTCTTAAAGTGGTGAAGGGAACGCGGCTTCTCTAATGAGCAGAAAGCTCTGCCGAACCCAATTGCCCCTTTTTACCTGATCATCTGTGTCCCTTGAGGCGATTCCTGGGGGGTGCCGGAATTTCATCTCGAACCTCGCGATCACACACGGGAAGTGAAGATGGCCAAACACATGAACTCCAAAGGAAGTCGTGACCGTTGAGGAACTGCTCCGCAGTTGCCTCTACGAGCAAGAGGCCCTCCGCCGCCTCTCGGTGCGCAAAGGCCTGCTGACGGATCAGGAGCTCCTTGACGGGCTGCAGGCCGTACGTCGAAAGCTGCCGATGCGTCGAGGACGGTAACCCTAACTGATGTGCGGACGCTTCACCCTTACGACTACCCTCGATACCGCGGCCCTGCGCTTCAAGGTCCGGACCGGCCTCGAAGAGGCCGATTACAAGCCCCGCTACAACATCGCCCCCACCCAGGCCGTCATCGTGGTGGGCGACGACGAGCAGCGTTATCTCACTCGGATGCGCTGGGGCCTCGTTCCGTCCTGGGCCAAAGATCCCGCTATCGGTAACCGCATGATCAACGCGCGCGCCGAAACTGTAGCAACTAAGCGCGCATTCCGGGCCGCGCTCCGGAAGCGGCGCTGCCTCGTAGTGGCCGACGGATTCTACGAGTGGCAGAAGCGCGACCGGACGAAACAGCCGTTTCGCATTGTGCTCAAAAACGGCGAGCCGTTCGGGTTCGCCGGGCTATGGGACACCTGGCGCTCACCGGAGGGCGAAGAGGTCAAAAGCTGTACGATCATCACCGTGGACGCCAACGAACTCCTGCGGCCGATCCACGACCGGATGCCGGCGATCCTGACGCGAGAGGCCGAGGCCGTCTGGCTCGATCCCGCGATCCAGGAGCCGGCCAGACTGCTTCCCCTCCTTACCCCTTACCCATCTGACGAGATGGAATGTCACGCGGTGGACGCTTGGGTGAACAACCCGGCCCATGAGACTCCAGCGTGCGTTGCGCCCAGGAAGGACTACCCGCCGAATAGGACGTGACCACCGGAGACCCGATCATTCATCGTATCAATTGCAGACTTGAGCGTGCCGCCTCTTCTTCAGCCTGCTTTCCCTTGACCGCAATCGGCAGCAGAAATCTCACCCGCGGCTCTGTTCTGCCTGGACCGGTCCAATACAGATGCGCATGGGCTCGGCGCATGTGAGGCCTGACCGACCGGTCTGACGAATGGGCGGCGGTCTCCCGCACCTGATCGATCTCCCATCGTTCTAGGGCCTGCCGGTATCCGACGCCGACATCCCATACCATCGGTTCCCGTATGTCGGCCCATCGTTCAGGGTCCTTGCGGCGCATCCTGGCGTCACGATGAGGTTTGGCGCCTGGGTGCATTCTTTTGACCACATCGGGCTCACCGCTCAAGTACAGCAGCAGGATCAAGGTCACACGCGCAAGGTCGGATCGGAATGGAGTACCCACGTTAAGCGATTCGGCCTGGACCTTCCGAGCCGCGTCCAAGGCCGCCGCCTGAGCCTGTTCCAGGGCCGCGCTGAGGGTCGAGGCGTTATTGTACAGGATGGCCAGGGGGACCCATCGGTTCTCATGCAGCCGCTGTAGCCGCAGCTCAAGCTTACCCGTTGCTTCCTGCCCGGTCAGCAGATCGTAACAGGCGGAGACCACGATGGGCCCGTCCGGGCCCTGCCATTCCAGCACGGGACAGCGGCTGGGCAGCCTGATGGCCGCCATGGGTGTCTCGTCCGGCCACGGGCAGAGAGGGCGTCAAGCAGGCAGGGCTCTATCCGCCAGACGGTCTTCGCGTCGCGGTAGGCCGCCCAGACCAGCAGGTCCTCGGCCATGGCAATCTGATCGAGGTCTGGGAGACCAGGCCGTGTGACGGCCAGCCAGTTGAGCAGCAGACTGCCGGGGCAGATGACCTGCGGAGGGAGGCGAGGGAGGTTGAGGTGGGACAGATAGTTCGAGTGCTGCCGCATGGCCTCCTGAAGCGTTGGGGTGATTGCATGGCGGACCTTGCGCCAAGCCGATTCGGCTAGCGGGAACGGGGAGCGGCTTGGCAGGTCGCTTATCATGGCTGGCTCAGACCGGAGAGGTCAACCCGCCACTGCTCTTCCTCAAGGTAGAAGTTGAGATTGATCGGGTACGGCCGCTCCTGTACAGACCTGGGTGAGCCCTTCGTCTCGAAAAGCAGTGTGGCCGACACGACGACATGACCAGGCGAGACCGGTGCGATCTGGAGAGCTCGAAGGCGCTTGTCGCAGCACGCGAGCTTCCACATGCTTCTTTCCATTCTTTGAGCGAGTGCGTCCTTCGAGATGGTAGCGCGGCTCTGGCTCGTACCTTGCTCCCACATCGACCACCATTCATGATAGCCCCACTGATCCAGGAGTTGCTGAAAGCGGTCCCGAACGATGTCTCCGTGGGTCGCACCCTCAGCAATGGACTGGACCGCTGGAAGACACAGCAGCCACAAGGCGAGCGCGACGAGAAAGGCGAGCTTTCGGCGTTGGCGGTAATGAATCCAGACGTGACTGCGAACTAAGGCGTATGTGCGACGCACGGGTTGGGCGGCGTGATCGTTCATGAGCGCCTTTCAGAGACTTTCACAAAAGCCACCAAGAGACCGTTTCCTGAGACAGCCCTTCCAGTTTCACTAGCCGGAAGATGAAGCGACACTATAGAAAGGTCTTAAGGGCTGTGTAGAAGATACGTGTTGTCGGGAGTATAATACCTCCCCGATGTTCAGGAAAGAGCATTACGCGAGCAGACGGATAGCATGCGTCAGGAAGGGGGTGGCAATAGTGAGGGAATCGGTGTTGCTGTTTTTGTTACCATCCTGCCGATACGAAGCCCTACAAGGAAAGAACATTCAGCGCCAGGGCGTGTGGGTCGGCCTCTTCGCTTGCGCAAGCTAAGCGCCGAACAGGATTAGGCTTTCACGTCGATCAACGGCGTCGAGGAGGCCGATCCTCGAACCACTAGATCCAAGCGAGGTAGGCGATCAGTGCCAGCAACCACCACGGCATCGTATCCTTCTCCGTCCTCTTTATAGCCTACCATACACGTTGCAGAGGTGTGGAAAGTTCCGCAGGGCTACCAAGTGGTTTACGTGGCTTGGCCCTTGCCCTTACAGGTTCAGGTGAAATGCCGTTGACAAGTCTTGGAAACGGCAGGAAAATCCCGCATGTCGTGAGGATTCTTGGACTGATGCTATACAAACCAGCGTATGCAGTTTTGTTCGGACGGAACTCGCCATCCTCGTGTGGTCTCGCAACTGTCTGCGACTTGTCTCCGAGATCGAGGCTGATGAGCTTCAACGAATGCGCAACTACCTGGCCCGCAAGTGAAAGGCTGTGGCCCGACAACGGCTTGCTGGACATCGCAAGGCTCCGATGACAAATCGGTTCGAGGACTACCTGGACCAACTCACCAAAGGTAAGGAGCTCGGCAAGGTGCGGATTATCTTGGAATGAAACCACGAATGAACGCAAATCGACACGACATGACTGGGACCGGCCAAGTCGTTACGCTCCAGCAAGTAAAGCTCCTCCTTCGCGAAGGCGAAGGACTCACCGTGGAATTCAAGGAGCGCTACACCCCGCGTATCGACGAAGACATCGTCGCCCTTGCCAACTCCAGGGGCGGCACGCTGCTACTTGGTGTGCGGGATGATGGGACCATCGTCGGCGAGCGCCTGACCAATGACCTGAAGGCCAAAATCAACAGCTTGGCGCGGAACTGCAAGCCGGCTCTGGCCGTAGATCTCTCGCAGGTCGGCGAGGTCGTGGCTATCGTCGTACCGGAAGGCATGGAGAAACCCTATTCCTGCGGTACCGGCTACTATCGACGACTCGACGCGACGACGCAGAAGATGAGTCATGATGAGTTGCGCATTATGTTTGCGGAGCACGAGCCGTTGCCGTTCGAGGAACGGACCGTCCGGGGATGTACCTTCAACGACATCTCGAAAACGAAGATCCGGGCTTTCCTTAAAGAGGCCGGGATCCGCATCGGCGGCATCGCGGTGCCTGAATTCCTGCGCAGCCTCAAGGTAGCGGATGAAGCACGAGTGAAGAACGCGGGCATTCTCTTCTTCGCCAAAGACGTCTATGAACACCTGCATCAGGCGCAGATGACGCTCCTGGCGTTCAAGGGACCGGATAGGCTCCACATCTACGACCGGCGTGATGTGCGAGACGATCTGCTGACGCAGTTCAATGAGGCCGTGGCCTTCCTCAAAAAGCACCTGAACATCCGCAGCGAAATCCGAGGGGTCGATCGGGAGGACATTTACGAGATCCCGCTCGAGGTATTACGCGAAGCCCTTGTGAATGCTCTCATGCACCGCGACTACAGTATCACCGGCACGCAGGTCAGCGTGGAGGTCTACGATGATCGGGTGGAGATCGTGAACCCCGGCGGCCTGCCGAAAGGTCTGTCGGTACGGGATCTCGGCACAGTGTCAATACGACGGAACGAGCTGATCGCGGACCTCTTCTTCCGCCTGCACAAGGTCGAGCGCATCGGCATGGGCATCCGGAAGATGAAGGAGGCCATGGTCGCGGCCGGGCTCCGCGAGCCGACCTTCGAGCCGGACGGGTTCTTCCGGGCGATCTTCCATCGTTCGCCCGAGTTCGCCTTGAAGGAGGGACCGCCCGGTTTGGAGAAAATGTCGGAAGAGATGACACTAAGGTTGGTAGATAAGTTGGCGGAAGGGTTGGTAGAAGTGTTGGCGGAAAATCAGAAGAGGCTACTACAACTGATGCTTCGGAACCCCCGCATTTCAAAGAAGGCTATGGCCGAGACTGTCGGCATCAGCTCTACTGCCGTTGATAACAACCTGTCAAAGCTGAAACAATTGGGCCTACTCCGCCGGGTCGGCCCAGACAAGGGCGGGTATTGGGAAGTGATCCGGTGATGAAGGTGAGATGTGACAACGATCACGCAGCGGGGCAGTCAGTGCGGAGCAGCGGGGGGGAAAGGATAAGCGAGGAAGACCCTCACGAGGCGTCCCGGAACACATCCTCATCAGTCACCCAACCGGCCGCCTGCGCCTTGGGTACCAGTTCTGCACGAATGGTCGTAAGCTGAACCCGAAGTTGCTCATAACGCAGCGCCTCTCGGACGACCTCACTGCGGCTCTCGCCTGTCGCCGCGCACAGCTCCTGAAGCGCCTTCTCGCTTTGGTCGTCCAGGCGGATCGTAAATGTCGTGCTCATAGGAACCCTCCAGAGGTCTGGTTTAATGCCGGACGAAGTATAACATGAGACAGCCGGAGATCCCAACACACGCGATCGACTCTCTCGGCCAATTTGCAACGTGTCCGGCGGCGAGTGATGTTCCCTGCCGTGCGACGGACAGTGATCATGCTCTGGCAGGATGAACAGGTCAGTGGGCGGGTGTTCAAGAGCGGTGAAAGCTTATCCAGAAGCAGGCCAATCAGCGATTCGGGCACTCAGTCCGTCTGCACAAACGTCTGCACTTTTCTACATCCGATCCCGAAATCTGCATGGTGTCTGCATACCTCAAGCGCCGTATGAAATAAGCTAACTATTTGACAATATGGTGACCCGTCCGGGACTCGAACCCGGGACTCCCTGCTTAAAAGTTCTGGACAGAACCTTGACGATTCAATGATGTCCGATAGTTAGCTATGCAGAATGCGGCGAATAACGGTACTGTGAAGCCCGAAAATGCAACCTCCGTGCAACCAAGTGGCAATAAACTACTGGGCCTGGCACTTCAGTGCGCATCACGCTGCATTATCGCACGGGAGTGTCAAGAACCACTTAAATTTTCTTGGGTGTAAATTATCCGATTCTCTACCCTGTAGTCTCCTGCGTCATCGCCGCTGCCCAATATGCTGGGATCTGCTGAGTCACCCGCAAGAAATTGAAGGCCGACCGCGGGTCAGACGAGACCAGGCGGATAAAAGATCCGCCACCGTGAGTCGAACGTCTTCTGCTCCATTCCATGGGCTAGGTAGAAATCGTAGTTGAGACCCATCCGTTGAAACTCGTTCAGCCAGTCAGGCGGGTAGTTCGCCTTTTCCATATAGAACCCGACGGCTTGATGGTATGGATAGACATATTCAAGCGAGTCAAGAGTATAGATGAGCGTGTGAAGCTGGATTCGGGATCTGGCGCGCTTGAAGGCGGCCAGGACCTTTAACACTCCGCCGGCATATACCGGACGCACCACTATGTCGACGAGCGTCCGTTCAAGCCCCGTCATCTCCACGAATTCCCCATGATCAGAGGGAAAGCGAACGACCCCGAGACGATCAGTATGCTTTCCGCTGAGCAGTACGAATCGCCATGCTGCGTAGCGTAGTTCGTAATTCGAGACTCGCTGCGGACGTGCGAACGCCCGATCGATGGCGTCCTGACTGAGAGCGCGTTCGCTCACATGCTTGGCTGATTGTTCGCTGTTTACATAGATCGGGCTCTTCGCTCGCGTTACTAGCCCGTGTAAAGAGGCGGCCGTTCCGTGAGACAGGTAGGCGTCCCGCACGATCGAGAGCGCAAGGGTGTACGGGGAAACGTTTCCGCGGACGAATCGGTGCCTATCGCCGTAGCTCGATTTGAGGATAACCGAACGGACGAGCCCTTGTTTGAGTAGTTGTTCTTTTACCGTATCGCGGGGCTGGCGTACTGATCGCTCCCGTGATCTCAAGAAACGACTAATCAGCGATTCGAGCTGATTGGGTAGAAGAACTGGAGAAGGCAACTGCGCAATGATGTCTCGTAAGCTGGAGGACTGTGCCACGGCTATTCCCCCGACTAATGCGTGAGCTGATTATTATGGTATGTATACCATAATAATCAGAAAGCGAGGCTCTGGAATACACATAACGGATCCCCCGATAAATCTTCTGTCTGGACACCGACCAACGCGATCATCGACTTTTTCCTGTCGGGTATATAGTTACTTGAAATATTATAATATACTTGACAAGTAATAATTATTTCGTAACCATTTGTTATATGGAAGCAGATAAGTCGAAATCTAAGAGATGGCAGCCACGGAGTTCTCTGGATGATGCATCCCTTCGCGGGACGCCGCGGATTCTTCATCTCCTGAAGAAGCGAGGATTCCGGCTACGCGAAGAAGACGTACGCCTCCAGGCCGAAGGTCTGAGTCGTGACCTGCATCTTGACTTTCTTATGAGTTGGGAGGATCGGAGTTTTGCCGTTGAGGTGAAGGAATCTCGGAAGTTCGCAGACTGGGTATTTCACTGGATGGCCCGCTCGATTCTCGCGCTCCAGGCGGCTCATCGGCTCAAGGGGTGGGAACCGATTCTCGCTATCTATGTCGAGTCCATCGACCTGCGGATTGTTCGGCGATTCAGGGATCAGATCGCTCTGTACGCACCGGGTCTGTGGTGGTTGGTGGCCGATGCGTACGGGAGTCTTATCGCGCACCTTCCAAGTGGTGACGAGGAAGAGGTCCGTGATCTTCAGGGGCGAAAAGCCCGACTCCAGCCTCGCATTTCATCTCAGCCCAGCTACGCTTCAGCAAAACTCTCCTTTGGCGATCTCGATCAGTGGCTCTTCAAGGTCTTACTGTTCGCCCGATCGCAAGCGCCAGGGTGGGGTGGACCGCGAGGTTCCATCAGGAATCTGGCCCAACTCGCCAAACTCGCCGCAGTGGCTCCACCCCTGGTCTACCGATGGGCCGCTGCAATGGAGCGCAGTGGCTACTTGGCCAAACAGATGGGAAGAGTCCCTGTTCTTGCCAACACCGACGCCCTGCTGGGGGAATGGCGCGGCCGGTATCGTATCAGCGACAACAACCAGATACCATGTAGTTCGTTATTTGGCGAGCACGCGGATGAATCGTTCTACGATGAATTCGTAAGT
Organism: Candidatus Methylomirabilota bacterium; assembly: GCA_003104975.1. Taxonomy (NCBI): domain Bacteria; phylum Methylomirabilota (SeqCode); species Candidatus Methylomirabilota bacterium. The sequence goes on along the minus strand of PQAM01000008.1, from coordinate 162,385 downwards.
CGCCTTCGCCGCCTGCCGGATAACGCGCCTCCTTATGCGCTGACAGGGCACCAGGCCTGCCGACTCTACCGCCTCAAGCATTCTGAGGCTCGCTCGATCCACCTCTACTATGCCGGCGAACCCTCAGTCCTCATGGAAGCCCTGCAGTTGGTGCCGAGCGATAATCCTGCGGCCCCCGTCGTGCTCCTGCAACCGAGGCACCGCCGGAGCGTCTTCGGCGGGATCTCACGCGTGGACAATGTGCCGGTGTGCGACATCCTGCAAGTCTACCTCGACCTCTACCATCTCCCAGATCGAGGTCGTGAGCAGGCCGACTTCGTATATGAGCGGAGCCTGGGACCACTGATGCGCGACGCCATGGAGCTACCGGATGGAATTTAACTCCCCGGATGCGTTCCTGGCTCACGTCCTCTGGACCTTCCGTTCCTATCTCGACAGGATGGTCCTGGTGGGCGGATTCGCGGTACGCCTCTACGAGTTGCACCCTCGGGCGGCTCCGACAGCATTTCGCATGCTGCGGACCTTTGACGCAGATCTCGCCGTGTCGACTGGCCCCATTCCTCTGGCCGGCCAAAGCCTCGCGTCGCTCGCCGAAGCGGCTGGACTGCAGCCTGACTTCCGCGGGGATCACGTTCCACCCGTTATGAAGTTTGTCTCCAAAGGAACGCTCGGCGGGCCGAGTGGGATAAACCAGTACACGGTCGAATTCCTGACCCCAATGACCGGGGCCTCGATCCGCCGCGGCGGGAAAGCGGTCGTCACGAGCGACATCCAGGCAGGTGTGACGGCCCAGCATCTGCGCTACCTCGATCTGCTTCTCGAACGCCCATGGCATGTCCCACTGGTAGCACTTCCGGGAATCCCGGAGGAGGCTCGTACGATTGAGGTGGCCCTCCCACACCCCGGCTTCTTCATTGTGCAGAAGATCTTAATCTCCGAGGAACTCCACCGCCACGACAAGCGTCCAAAAGATATGGCCTATATCTACCAGGTGGTGAGCTTGTTCAGGCGCGAGCTCCCTGCGCTTGCCGATGACGTCCGAGTGCAAATGAGCGGGAACCCCGTCTGGCGCAGGTGGATGGCGCGGTTCCGGCGTCTTACCGACTCCCTCTTCGGTGGCCCGACTGCCCCAGGCGTCACGGAGGCCTACACGGTCCTTCGCGCCGAAATGACAGGCACGGGTTTGGATGTGCCGACTCCGGAAATGATTTACGCTGGAGTCAGTCTGTTCCTCCGGTATTTCTAAGCCTGTTGAGTGCAGACGCTCTCACAAGAGAGCACGTCACGCGCAGGAGGCGCACATTTTCTACCGCTGGATGACGCGCACTTCCTGACACTTCTGAACAACATGCCGAGTTACCGTATATAGGCTTTCTGGCTTGGCAGGCGCTGGCGTTTAGGTTACTATCAGTTTCTCTATAACACGGTGCACCGCAACAAACAGAGCGTCCAAAGTCGTTGCATGAAGAATGAATACATCCTGGGGTTATTGGGGAACTTCGCCACCTTCTCCATCTGACCCCAAAGCTGTTCCTCCGGAAGCGGCGTATCGCCTCGATCATAGTGACCCACTGGGAGAACGAAAACGTCGTCCGCAGCCCTTCCTGGTGCAACGGCTTCTTGAGTCGAAGCAAGAGGTTAGATAGCCAGAAAAGGAAGCGCTCTGAATGAGTGACAAGCAACCGCTGCGGGAGGGGCAGCTTCTCACGGGCTCCCTGTTCAGTGAGCCGATGCGGGTCGAGACCGTGAATGCGAACGGCCCCGACACGTGGGTGGCCGGATTGGTCGGCACGCAGTCGGAGCGCTTCCGCAAGGTCACCCTCACCAGTCGCGATCTCGAAGGCCTCACCATCCTCGACGCGCGGCACACCTACGACGGTGACGGGCGCCTCCTTCGGCTGGGGCTACAAGCCTACTCCCTCGGCATCGCGTACGAGTTCGATCCCTACTTCGGCCTCTCAATCTCCCGCGTCGACCCGCTCCCGCATCAGCTTGAAGCCATCTACGACTATCTTCTCAAGCTCGCCCGGGTTCGGTTCCTCTTGGCCGACGATGCCGGGGCCGGCAAGACGATCATGGCCGGCCTGCTCATCCGTGAGCTTGAACTGCGCGGTCTCGCTGAACGTATCTTGATCGTCTGTCCCGCCAACCTCTCATTTCAGTGGCAGCGCGAGCTGAAGGAAAAGTTCGACGCGAAGTTCCTCGTCCTCAAAGGCGGCGATATACGGGACCAATTCGGCGTCAACCAGTGGCTGGAGCAGAAGAAGATCATTTCCTCGCTCGATCTCGCCAAGCGCAAGGAGATCCTCCCCGGCCTTCGCCAGGTCCACTGGGACCTGGTCATCGTCGATGAAGCTCACCGCATGTCCGCCGCCGACGAGACCCACAAGAGCCTCCGCTACAAGCTCGGCGAACTGCTGAGGGACATGTCGGACCACATCCTCCTGCTGACGGCCACGCCGCACAAGGGCGATCCGCTAAACTTCAGCCTTTTCCTGCAACTGCTCGACGCCGACGCCTACGCGGACGTCCGATCGATCCGTGAGGCGATGGAGCGCCGACGTGCGCCCTTCTACCTGCGCCGGACGAAGGAGGCGATGGTCTACTTCCCGGAGCGCCGGACGGACGGGACCTGGGTGGCCGAGAAGATCTTCACGAAGCGGATCCCGCATACCGTGCAGTTCCAGATCGACGGGACGGAGTTCGACCTCTACCGCGATGTCACCCGCTTCGTCAAGCAACAGAGCTTTAAGGCAGCGGCACAGGGCGACGACCCGCGAGCCCGCGCCGTCGGCTTCTTGATGTCGCTCTACCAGCGGCGGCTGGCCTCAAGCACCTATGCGATGCGGCACTCCCTTGGGAACCGGGCCAAGCGCCTGGAGGAGGGACTCAAACGCGCCCGGGATCTCGCCCAACTGGCCCCACCTGAGCTGCCCGATCCGGAAGAGCTTGAGGAGATGGAGGAGAGTGAGCGCGAACGGCTGGAAGAAACGCTGGAGGCCATTACGCTCGCAGGTAACGCCCAGCAGGTCCAGGAAGAGATTCAGGAGCTCAGGCGACTGGCCGACCAGGCCCAGACAGTCGAGGACTCCGGTTCAGAGGCCAAGCTCTCGAAGCTGAAGGAATTACTCCAACAGGAGGGCTTCTTCGACCATCCCGAGAAGCGGCTGCTGATCTTCACCGAGTTCAAGGATACGCTCGACTACCTGGTAGAACGGCTGAAGTCCTGGGGTTTCCGCGTCGGGTACATCCATGGCGGGATGAAGCCGGGGTCGCGCGACGAGCGCGGGACCCGACTCTACACGGAGCAGCAGTTCAAGGACGGCGGTATTCAGGTCCTGGTCGCCACCGAGGCAGCCGGCGAAGGAATCAACCTTCAAGTGTGCCATATCCTCTTTAATTACGATATCCCGTGGAACCCGAACCGCCTGGAGCAGCGCATGGGTCGCATCCACCGCTACGGCCAGCGGAAGAACTGCCTGATCTTCAACTTCGTAGCCGCCAACACCATCGAGGGTCGGGTGCTGCAGCGGCTGCTGGAAAAGCTCCAGGAGATCCGCGACGCCCTCGATGACGACGCCGTCTTCAACGTGGTCGGGGAGGTCCTCCCGGCCGCGCACGTCGAGCGGGTGCTCCGCGACTACTACGCCGGGCGCCTGGGCGACGCCGACCTTGAGGAGCGGCTGCTCAGGAACGTGGACGAGCGCCAGTTCCGGGCCATCTGCCAGAACGCGCTTGAGGGGCTGGCCTCAAAGCGGCTCAACCTGGAGATGCTGATCGAGCGCCGGGCGCGGGCTCAGGAGCGACGAGTCGTACCCGAAACAATCGCCCGGTTCATCCTGGAGGCGGCCGAATACGTCCCGCTCACCCTCAAGAGCGTCTCGCGCCTTCCACACACGTTCGAGCCGGGACGGACTCCATCGGTGCTGCGCCGGTACGAGAGCGACCCAAGCTGGAAGCTACCGACGCTGGCGGCCAAATACCCCCGCTGTTCCACTGATCGGGAGACGGCGGAGACAAACAACCTGGAGTGGGTCACACCAGGCCATCCCCTCTTCGAGGCGATCCGGCGGCATGCTTATGCCCAGGCGCTCCATGCCTTCGGGAAAGGGGCGACTTTCTACTCGCTCCAGCATGAGGAACCCTCGCGAATCGACTTCTACCGGGGTCGCGTCGTCGACGGCCTCGGCCAGGTGATCCATGAGCGGCTGTTTGCGGTTGAGATGTCCGATCACGAGGAGCCCCGTCTCCGCGAGGCGAGTCTGCTCGGCAACTTCCTGCCTGTATCCCCCTCCTCGTCGCCCCCTCTCCTACTGGGAGAGGGTCGGGGTGAGGGCATTGCCGCGATTCCTGAAGCCACAGCCTGGCTCCATGAGCAGGCGCTGACGCCGTTTCTCGACGAGACCCGCAGAGATCGCCTGGCCGAGGTCGACCGGATCTCGACCCACATCGAGCTCTCGCTCACCGAGCTGCTCCAGCGGGCGGACGAGGAGATCGGCCGGGCAGCCACAGAGGTCGATCGGAGCGTTGTCGGCGCCGAAGGGCGGCTCGCCCAGGCAGAGGCCCGGCATGCCGAATTGCTTCAGCGGCGGGAACGCCGGCGGAAGGAACTCGACCAGCAGCGCTCACTCTCCCTACAAGCCGTGGAACGCATGGCAAGTGTCTTGGTCCTGCCCCATCCCGAGCGTGAGACACCCGAGGTCCAAAGGCTGCAGCCTAACCCGGCAACCGAAGCTACGGCCATGCAGGTCGTCATGGAGTACGAACTCGCGCAAGGTCGGCAGGTCTACGACGTCCACGAGAAAAATCTCGGCTACGACGTCACCAGCCTGGACGTCAATTCGGGTCAACTGCGGCTGATCGAGGTCAAGGGGCTGGCCGACGCGACGGGCACCATCCTGCTCACCCCGAATGAGCGCCGCGTGGCCGAGGACCGCCGCGACTGCTACTGGCTGTACGTCGTCACCAACTGCGGCACAAGCCCCGAGCTGCAGGAGCCGATCAAGGACCCCGCCCGCTTCGAGTGGCACGAGGTCACCAAGGTGGCCCACTACTACCTGTCAGTAGACGCCCTAACCCAACCGATGCAGATCCGGGAGGAACAGCGTCCGTATGGGGAGGAGAGCGAATGACGAAACCGGATCGTAAGCCTTCCCGGGCGGCCGCTCTCAAAGGGTATGCAGATTTTCTCAAAGAGGTGAAGGCGCGTATCCGTGCAGCGCAGATTAAGGCGACGCTATCCGTCAACCGGGAGTTGATCTTTCTTTACTGGGAGATCGGCCGCCGTCTGGATACCGCGCAGAAACGCCAGGGGTGGGGCGCTGCCGTGATTCCTCGTCTGGCGAGGGACCTTCAGAACGACCTGCCTGAGGTAAAGGGATTTTCGGAGCGCAACATCGGCAGGATGTTGGCCTTCTTCAGAGAATATCCCGAGTTGGATTCATTTTTGCCACAGCCTGTGGCAATAATCTCGGCCAACCGGTCCTTGCCACAACCTGTGGCAGAAAGTCCAACTGGCAACCGCGATGTTGCGATGATCGAGTCGTTGTTGCCTGCCCTACCATGGGGACACAACATGCTGCTCATGGAAAAAGCAAAAGACCGCGGTGTGCGTTTATGGTATGCGAAAAAGACGCTGGAAAACGGCTGGAGCCGGAACGTCCTGAGCCTGATGATCAAAAGCCGCGCCCATGAACGGCAAGGAAAGGCGACCACCAATTTCGACTTCAAGTTGCCTCCTATTCAATCGGATTTGGCCAAGCAAGCCCTGAAAGATCCTTATCTCTTTGACTTCCTCACGCTTGAACAGCCTTTCCGCGAACATGAATTGGAAACCAGCCTCGTCTGCCATCTTGAAAAATTCCTCTTGGAACTTGGCTCGGGGTTTGCTTTCGTCGGCAGGCAGGTTCGTTTAGAAGTCGGTAACGAGGAGTTCTATCTCGATCTACTTTTCTATCATCTCAAGCTTCGCTGTTTTGTGGTCATTGAACTGAAGACCGGACCGTTTAAGGCGGATTATGCCGGCAAGATGAACTTCTATCTGAATGTGGTGGATGATCGCTTGCGGCACCCGTCAGATCACCCCAGCATCGGTCTGATCCTGTGCCAGGATAGAAACAAGGTTCTTGCCGAATACGCTCTGCGCGGAATGACTAAGGCTATCGGCGTATCGGAATACCAACTTACCCGCGCCCTGCCCAAAGAGCTCAAGTCCAGCCTGCCTTCGATTGAGGAGATCGAGGCGGAGATGTCAGACGCCAGGCCGATGCGAAACCAGGCACGAAAAAGACGCAGCTCCGGTGGAACCGGGGGACGAGGATGAGGTGTCGCATGTTGGGGGTTCAGAATTGAATGCCTCGGTCGAGGCCAGAACGCCCGATGGCAGAAAACCGCCCAGTGGCAACTGGGTAATACCCAATGAATTGGGTAACGAATTGGGTAACAAGTGAGAAGGACAAGGCCGCTGTTCGAGGAAATGGTGAATTCGCTAGATGCTGTCTGGCATTTTATGTTTTTATGTACTGTGCCAGATGATTAGAAAGGCCGGGCAATTTTCGAGATGACGGCTGGACAAACTACAGACGGTGTTTGCGGAATGCGAGCCATCACAGTATCGCACGGCCCTGTCCAATGAAAGGGAACCAGCAGCGGAAATTCGAGAGAACGTCTAGTATTGGAAGATCGAAAAGATAGTCCTCTCGCTACTCACAAGAAAGCAAGCGTGAAGAGGCGATGAATCTTGAATGGCATGAGGTGACCAGGGTCGCTCACTACTGTTTAATATGGACGCGATGAGCCAGCCGATTCAGGTGCGGGAGGGGCCGCCGCCGTACGAAGGATTCCAATGACATACTACTATCACGATCGATCAGTCGGACGCCATACGGAGTCATTGTTCCGTGCGGGTCGCACAGTGAACTTCAGATGCCATTGGTACACAATGATACAGCTATGCTGTATGTCTCACCCGAAAACAGGAGAATGAAGGTGGCCCGTGGGGAACTGCTCAGAAGGCTGTTTCTTAGCCACAAGCGTGGTGACGAGGAGGAATTCCGGTCCATTGCGCTCGAAGTGATCGCGGAGGAACGGAAAAAGAATAATCATATGCTTGCGAAGGATCTCATGCGAATCTTGGAGAATGGAAGCCTTTATGTGACTAACCGGTGCCAGCCATTCGGGAACGCGGGGCAACCACCCAAGGATCGCGAACGACAGACTCTGCTCGTAGATGTACGCGAACCCGACCGGCGGCTGCAGGACATTCTTCTCAGCAAAGTAGGCTCGGCCGTTGTTGATCGGATCCTCCAGGAGTATCGGCAATCCGAGATTCTTCGACTTCACGGACTCCGGCCCTCCACCAAGCTGCTCTTCTGTGGGCCACCTGGATGCGGTAAGACACTATGCTCCGAGATCATCTCCTCCGAGCTCGGCTTACCACTCCTCTACACTCGTTTTGACGCAATTGTCTCCTCATATCTGGGCGAGACGGCAGCCAACATCCGCAAGGTATTTGACTACGCCGCGAACGGTCGATGGGTTGTCCTTTTCGATGAGTTCGATACCATAGGGAAGGCGCGGGACGACGCCGCAGAGCACGGAGAACTCAAGAGGGTCATCGCCAGCTTCCTCCAACTCCTTGATGGCTTCACCGCCCCAAGCATTTTGATTGCTGCCACGAACCACGAGCAGCTCTTGGATAACGCGCTCTGGCGGCGATTCGACGAGATTCTCATGTTCCCGCGCCCGTCGGTACATGAGATTCGTTCGCTGCTTGCGATGAAGATGAAAAACTTTCCTCACAGTGGGGTAGATCTGAAAGCAGCCGCATCCAGATTCAAGGGCATGAGTCACGCCGATGTTGAACGCGTGTGTCTCGACGCAATCAAGACCACGATCCTTCAGGACAAGGACTCAGTTGACCAGCAGACGTTTGATCAGGCGATAGAGCGCCAGAGAGTGCGTCTGGCAATCACCGAAAACGCGGTAGGGCGCGGGAAAGCGTAAGGGCTAAATGGAAGGGAAACGGACAACATGCCGAATTTGCCACATCTGATCCTGCCCCGCGCCGAGTTCGACCTTCCCCGGAAGAAAACCAGCTTCGGACGTCCGCCGGCAAGAGAGCACGGCTCTCACGGCCGGGTCCTTGCGCGGGAACTGGACGAAGTCCTCGACGGATTCCGAAGCCGCCCGAGGCCGCTAGGGATCGACCCGAGCCTCATACTTCGAGTCCAGCTCAATCCACAGGCGGGTGTGGATGAGGAAACCTGGGAGCGCTGTGGTCTTGTCCTGGTGAGTGTGGATGAGAAAAAGACACTCGTCCTGTTCTCCTCTGACACCGACTTGTCGGAGTTCAAGCGGCGCCTTGACGCGTATCAGCAAGGACCTCCTCCCGAGCAAAAGAGTGCCCCACACCAACAGATATTTGCCTCGATAGACCATATCGGCGATGTTCGTGCCGAGGATCGGATTGGGCGACTACTTCGTGCTAACGGAATAGAGGATCCGGCGGCGATAGATGACGCGACTGAGTACATCATCGACGTGGAGTTGTGGGACCTCGGCAGCCGAGAGGCAAACCGTAGCAAGGTCACAGAGGTCCGGCGCTTTATCGAAGAACAGGCCGGTCGGGTGTCAGATGACCACGTGGGAGAGAGTTTGGTTCTTCTTCGGGCTAGCTGCACCGGCAAGGTCATCAAGGACCTCCTGAAGGTTGACTACGTTGCGGTGGTCGACTTGCCTCCGAAGCCAACGCTCACGGTCAGCGAACTTCTCGACGTCGGGATCGAAGACCTCCCGGAGGTCCCGGCACCAAAGAACGGTGCGCCTGGCGTGGCGGTCCTCGACACTGGACTGACCGCAGCCCACCCGCTGATCGGCCCTGCGATCGGGGAGGCAACCACCGCACCCCGCACGTGGGGAGATGCCTCGGATGGCCACGGCCACGGAACGATGGTGGCCGGCCTGGCTCTCTACGGCAACGTGGAGGAGTGCATCGAGTTGCGATCATTCGTTCCTCGGCTCACCCTCTACAGCGCGCGCGTACTGAACGAGAATTGCAGGTTTGACGATGGGAGCCTCATCACGACCCAGATGCAGGAGGCAATCCAGTATTTCCGCGAGACCTACGGGTGCCGCGTCTTCAATGCTTCGCTCGGAGACGATCGGCTCCCATATCAAGGGGGGAAGGTAAGCCCGTGGGCATCGATCCTCGACACCTTGGCTCGGGAGCTGGATGTGGTCATCGTCGTATCCGCCGGGAACTACAAGCACGATCCCGGCGATGGGAACTCGGCCGACGGTCACGTTCAGGACTATCCCGGATATCTCCTCGACGATGCCGCGAAGATTATCGAACCGGCAACCGGATCGATCGTTCTGACTATTGGCGCTCTGGCACACACGGCGAACGTCCCTTCGGGCGCGGCCGGGAACAACGTGGCGTTTCGCCCGATCGCGCAGGAGCAGCAGCCCTCGCCGTTCACTCGATGCGGTCCAGGTCTCGGCGATGCCATTAAGCCCGAACTCTGTGAAGTCGGCGGCAACCGCGCCTATGACGGGCTAATTCACCGGGTCCGAGACGTTCATGAGCTATCGGTTGTTTCAATGAACCGGCAGTACGTCGAATCCCTCTTCACAACGGATACCGGCACATCCTTAGCCGCACCGAAGGTGGCGCATGCAGCAGCTCGGTTGTACGAGTCGTTTCCGAACGCCTCGGCGAATCTGATCCGTGCCCTCCTTGCCGCCTCCGCAAGCGTGCCGGAGCCCACCGAACGAGCTCTTCGACCGCTGGGAAACGGTGCCATGCTCCGGGTCTGTGGCTACGGCCGACCGGATCTCGATGTGGCGCGGGCGTCTGAGGAAGCGAGAGTCGTGCTCTACGCCGAATCGACACTCGCCTTCGATAACTTTCATATCTACGAGGTGCCCATTCCCGATGAACTCATCGACGAGAACGGGACGCGACGCATCACGGTAACGCTAGCCTACGATCCCCCAGTACGGCACACACGGTTTGACTACCTCGGCGTGAAAATGTCGTTCCGGCTCATTCGCGGGAAGTCTCCAGACGAAATCGCCGAGGCGTTTCGCCAAAGGAACCGTGAGGAGCAGAAAGTCGATCGGCTGACGTCCACGAGCTTCGACTGCCCGATGGAGCCGAAACCGAAAGTCAGAGAGGGTGGCACCCTGCAGAAGGCCATCTTCACGATGATGAGGAAGCCCTCTACGGACTACGGCAACACGTACCACGTCGTCGTGCGATGTGAGAAGAAGTGGGCTCGGGACGAGCACGCACCGCAACGGTACGCCGTGGTAGTCGTGGTGGAGCATTCAGCAGAGGTGAACCTCTACAACAGGATTCGCGAGCGAGTTCGAGAGCGGATTCGCGTGAGAGCGAGATCATGATCCCCAAGGAGTGCAAGCGGCTGGCGGAGGTGGACTTTCCGATTGCCGAGGTCTCGAAGCACTCGGCTCGGGAGAAGTCGATCCGGCACGGGCATCCGAGCACGCTGCACCTATGGTGGGCGCGGCGGCCGCTGGCCGCCTGCCGCGCGATGCTGCTGGGGCTGCTCTGGCCGGATCCCTGCGATCCACTCTGCCCGGAGCAGTTCAAGGAGAAAGCGCGAGCGCTCCTGTCAAGCGTTCAGGGGAAGGTCGGCCCCACGGACCAGGAACTACGCAAAGCACTGTTGAAATTTATCGGCGACTTCGCCAACTGGGACCTATCGGCCAACCGCAACTACTTGGAAGTCAGCCGCTCGTTGGTTAAAGCAGCCCACGGCGAAGAGCCCTCGCTGGTCGTCGACCCATTCGCCGGAGGCGGGTCAATTCCATTGGAGGCGTTACGGCTGGGCTGCGAGGCGTTTGCGTCGGACCTCAATCCTGTGGCCTGCCTCATCCTCAAAGTCATGCTGGAAGATATTCCTCGCCATGGCCCGCAACTTGCGGAAGAGCTGCGTCGTGTCGGCCGGGAGATCAAGACGCAGGCAGAGAAGGAGTTGGCTGAGTTCTACCCTAAGGACCCGGACGGAGCAACGCCAATCGCCTACCTCTGGGCGCGCACAGTGATGTGCGAGTCGCCGAATTGCGGCGCGGAGATCCCGCTGGTGCGATCATTCTGGCTCTGCAAGAAGGCGAATCGAAGGCGGGCGCTCCGGTATACGGTGATCCGTTCCCACAAGGGCACTCCACATGTTGAGTTCGAGGTGTTCGAGCCCGCGAAGGAATCCGACGTCCCGCATGAAACGGTTACGCGGGCGAGGGCGACCTGCCTTTGCTGTGGGAGTGTGCTTCCGCCTGAGCGAGTCCGGGCGCAACTCGCTGAACAACGCGGCGGAGCGGATGCCGTCTTTGACGCCAAGGGCCGCCGGATCGGTGGTGCACTCATGACGGCGGTCGTGACCCTGCAGCCAGGCATACAGGGGCGTAACTACCGATTGCCAACGGAACGCAACTACCATGCCGTCTGGAAGGCACACAAGGAACTCAAGGCGATTCTCGATGACTGGGAACGCAACGGCAAGAAAGGACTATCCCCCGTTCCAGATGAGCCGTTGGATATACGGGGCATTCGTCATACGTGGGTCATGACCTACGGAGTGGAGCGCTGGGGCGACCTGTTCACAGCACGGCAGAAAGTGGCGCTCTTGCGCCTGATCAAAGGATTGCAGGCTCGAGAACCATCTGTCGCCGATGCTTTGATCGCGCTGCACATTGGGAAGGGAGCAGACGGCAATTCGTCGCTCTCCCGCTGGATGGCGGGTTACGAGAATCCGGTGAACTGCTTTTCGCGCCAGGCGATTCCGATGGTTTGGGATTTCTGCGAATCCACCCCGGAGAGCCAATCGCGCGGAGTTTTCCTATCCGGTATCGAGGATGCTGTCCACGTTGTCGAGACCATGCGGGTGAGCGCGCCTGGGCAGATACAGCAAGGTGATGCTACAGAATCGCCGCTTCCGGATCACTCCGCCGGTGCTTGGTTCACGGACCCACCTTACTATGACGCGATCGCCTACGCCTACCTTTCAGATTTCTTTTTCGTATGGTTGAAACGCTCGCTTGCAGGTCGTGGGATCCTGCGAGATCCTAATGCCGAGCGGAATCTTTTGTCGCCAAAAGATCCCGAAATCGTTGTGGACCGCCCGCACCGTCTGAGCAACTCTACGAAAGATGCGGTGTCCTATGAGTCTGGAATGGCGCGTGCTTTCGCTGAGGGCCGTCGGGTTGTAGCAGCCGACGGAGTTGGTTCGGTTGTATTTGCGCACAAGACTACCGAAGGATGGGAAGCGCTGCTCTCAGGCATTATTCGCGGCGGGTGGACCATCACTGGGTCGTGGCCCGTGGCAACGGAGATGGGCTCAAGACTAAATGCGCGCGACACCGCCTCACTTGCCACGAGCGTCCACCTCGTCTGCCGTCCGCGGCCCGACGATGCGCCGGTAGGCGACTGGGCCGACGTACTGCATGAACTTCCGAAACGCGTCGGCAACTGGATGGAGCGCCTCCAGCCCGAAGGTATTCGCGGCGCAGACCTTGTCTTCGCCTGCATCGGCCCGGCGCTGGAGATCTTCAGCCGGTACAGCCGTGTCGAGACCGCCGACGGGCGCGAGGTCAAGCTCGCCGAGTACCTGGAGAAGGTCTGGGAAGTCGTTGCTCGGACAGCCCTCAGGCAGATATTGGGAACCGACTCTCCGGCTGACTTCGGCGAAGATGCACGGCTGACCGCATTGTTTCTCTGGACGCTGCGGACAACCAATGGCTCAAACGGCAATGGCAACGATGAGTACATTGACTATGATAAGGAAGAGGACAATGCAATCTCCGACGAGGACGTTGACGAAGATATTGCGGTAACACGACGTGCTCCGAAAGGCTACGCGCTCCCGTTCGACATCGTTCGCCGAATTGCGCAGCCCCTGGGTATCCGACTCGATCGTTGGAACCGCCGGCTACTTGAGATTGACAAGGGAATGGTTCGACTGTTGCCACTTTCTCGCCGCGCGGACTTTCTGGTCGAGCCAGGTGTCGCGCACGATCTGATGCTCGTGGACTCATATCAGCGCATGAAGTCGACAAAACAACTGCTTCTTTTCGAGGAACCCCTAAAGGCCGAACGTCATGCGGAGGCCGAGACAGCGCGTGGGAGGGTGGAACGGGAGACATGGTCTCAGCTTCACCTCGACTCGATTAGCACGCTGGATCATGTACACAAAGCTATGCTCCTACAGAAGCAGGGGCATACAAACGCACTGAGAGAGCTTCTCTTCTACGAGAAACATTATCGCCCTGAGTTTGTCCGCCTCGCTAACGCGCTCTCTGCCCTGTACCCGAAGGGCAGCGAGGAGGAGCGTCTCCTCGATGCGATGCTCCTGGCGGTTCCGCGATAAAGAACAAGGCAAAAGTAAAAAGGTAAAAGGCAAAAATGGAGCGAAAAGGCCGCGAGACATAAAGGAAAGAACGTTCAGATTTGCCCTGGAGATTTTACGTTTGTGCAAAGAACTGGACGAGAGACCGGACGTAGGAAGAACTTTGGGTAAGCAGTTGTTAAGATCAGGAACGTCCATCGGAGCAAATGCCGAGGAGGCGCAGGCGGGACAGAGCAAAGCGGACTTCGTGAGCAAATATGCCATTGCGTTGAAGGAGGCCAGGGAGACGCTCTACTGGCTCCGCTTACTCAAGGAGTCCGGCTCGTTGCGGGACGGCTCGATTGACATGGTCATACAGGAAGCAGACGAACTCTCCCGCATCATCGGTTCGATCATCGTGAAGGCAAAGCAAGGCTCCGATGACACGTAGCCGTCCATTTTGCCTTTTTACTTTTGCCTTTTGCCTTTCACCCGGAGGTTGACATGGAACCTTGGTACAGGGTGGCCACACCACGAAAGGAGGTCCGGGAGGGACGGTCCTTCAACCCGGACGAGTTCGCCATCGCCCTCGAACAGGTCGTGGCGAAGACGGCGCCGGAGGACTACCGCGACCCGAGACAGTTCTTCGCCCGCACCTGCTTCACCAGGGCACTTAGAGAGCATGCCGGCATGGTCCTCCGACGGCTCTCGGGCAGAACCGACAATACCGCGCCGGTGCTGACCCTGATCACCCAGTTCGGCGGCGGCAAGACGCACACCTTAACGGCCCTGTATCACCTCGGCACGAGCGGCGAGAAGGCGTCCGGCTACTCGGGGGTCTCCGATCTGCTGCGGGACGCCGACCTCTCATCGGTCCCCGAGGCGCGAGTGGGCGTGTTCGTAGGAAACGCCTGGGATCCACAGGATGGTCGAGAGACGCCGTGGATCGATATCGCCCGACAGCTTGCGGACGATAAGGGGGTCGAAGCGCTGGGGCAGGCCGCAAAGACCACCCCGCCGGGGACGGAGTCAATCGCCCGTGTCTTCCAGGCAGCCAACGCGCCGATCCTCCTTCTGTTCGACGAGGTGCTCAACTTCCTCAACCGACATCGCAGCATGGCGGACTCATTTCACGCCTTCATCCAGAATCTGACGGTCGCTACGACAGGGACGACCCACGGTGCGGCGGTCATCAGCCTTCCGCGCAGCCAGGTCGAGATGACCGATTGGGACATGCAGTGGCAGGACAAGATCACCAAGGTCGTCCGGCGCGTTGCCAAGGACCTCATCGCCAACGATGAGACGGAGATCAGCGAGGTGGTTCGGCGGCGGCTCTTCGAGGATCTGGGCGGCGAACGCGCCAGAAAGAATGTGGCCAAGGCCTTCGCCGACTGGTGCTTCGAACGGAGGGCGCAGCTCCCGCCGGAATGGACGGCTACCACAGAGGCCAAGGCCCGAGAGTATCTCCGCGGGCGATTCGAGGCCTGCTATCCCTTTCATCCGGCCGCCCTCTCCGTCTTCCAGCGGAAGTGGCAGGCGCTGTCGCAGTACCAGCAGACACGCGGCACCCTGGCGATGCTCGCCCAGTGGATCGCCATCGCGTCTCAGAAGAGCTTCCGAGAGGCTCGTACGGAACCCCTCATCACGCTCGGCTCGGCGCCGCTCTTCGATCCCGGCTTTCGCAGTGTCATCCTCGGTCAGTTGGGCGAGTCGCGCCTGGTTGCCGCCATCGATGCGGATATTGCCGGCGAGCAGGCCCACGCGAAGGCGCTGGACGCCGACACGAAGGGTCCGCTCGGCGACATCCACCGCCGGGTGGGAACGGCGATCCTCTTCGAGTCCTCAGGCGGGCAGTCCGACAAGGTCGCGCACCTGCCGGAACTGCGGTTTGCCCTCGGGGGGCCGGAGGTGGACACCACCTCGGTGGACAACGCCGCCTTTGCCCTGGAAGATAAGTCCTACTTCATTCGGAAGGTGGGCTCCGATGGGTTCAAGATCGGCCACGAACCGACGATGAGGAAGGTCGTCAACGACCGTCGGGCATCTTTGGATGAAGAGACCGAAATCACGCCTGCGATTCGCAAGATCATAGACGATGAGTTCCGGCGGGAAGCGAGCATTCCGGTCGTAGCGTTTCCCCGCGACGGCGCGGAGATCCCGGACACGCCAAGGTTGACGCTTGTGGTCTCCGAACCGGAGGCCGAATGGACGGGCAGCGGTTCGTTTCGAGCGCAGATCGCGGAGTGGACCAAACAACGCGGTACATCCCCACGACTCTACCCGGGGTCGCTTGTCTGGTGCATCAAGAAGCCGGGCCGGGACCTACGGGACAAGGTCGAGCTGTGGCTCGCCTGGAAACGTGTGGCTCGGGAAGTTGCGGATGGGACGCTCGGGGGCGACTTCGATCGAATGGATCGCGCCGAAATCCAATCGAAGGTTACAGCCGCTGAAGAGACCGCCAGGGAGGAGGTCTGGGGCGATTACCGGTTTACCGTTATTCTCGACCCACGGGAATCAGATGGATTGAGGAGCTTTGATCTGGGAGCGGGCCATTCGAGTAGCGGTACTACTCTGTGCGGCCGCGTGATTACAACGTTGGTTTCGGAAGCTGTTCTCAACGTGGAGACCCCAGGGGCAGGATACCTGGACCGGAACTGGCCGCCTGCGTTGAAAGAGTCCGGGGCCTGGCCGCTTGCTGGCCTTCGACAAAGCTTTCTGAACGGCTCGCTCACGCGGCTGCTCGATCCCGATACAATCCTTCGCGCCAAGATTATCGAATTCGTCGGAAAAGGCGACTTCGGACTCGCCTCGGCCCAGAAGTCCGACGGTACCTACGAACGAATCTGGTTCCAAGAGCCCCTTGGGGCCGATGAGGTCGTCTTCGAATCGGGCGTCTTCCTGCTGACCAAGACCAGGGCCCAGGCGCTCAAGGCGGGTGTTCAAGAGGCCGTTCCGCGACCGGAACCGCAACCCGCTCCTCCGGTACAGCCGTTGGCGCCTAGTTCTGAACTCAGGCTAGACCCTGAGCCCACCCCACGGGTTCAGACGAAGACCATTCGCCTCGTCGGCGCTGTCCCCCCAGAAATGTGGAACCGGCTAGGGACGAAGATCCTGCCGAAGCTCAGGTCGGGCTCTGACCTTCGGGTCGGCGTCGAGTTCTCCGTGACCGTGAATAGCGACGTTGCCGGGAACCTGACCTCGGATCTCCGGCAGATCCTGGATGATCTGGGGCTGGCGGGTACGGTGCAGATCCGAGATTCTTGATGAAGTCTGCACGAGCAACCGATTTAAACAATGGGGCGGCGTACAGAAGAAGCGGAATAGCCGGATGCTTGACGGTCGGACGTGGGATGAGATGCCGAATGGCCATGTTGCCGACATAGAATGAGGTGACATCGGTTTCACTCAATCCGCCTTAAGCTCGCAGCGCACCGTCTGAAGTCAGAATACCTATCCCGTTCCTCACCCCTCTTGGTAGGAGTCAGATCAACTGACACTACTTGTAGGCTTCGAGCCGTCCCTCCCGCTCAGGGAATCAGCAGCAGACTACCGATGAGCCCCGCCAGGCCGCACTACTGACCTTTTCTACTCAATCACGCCGTCCATAATAGGCTCTTTCTGCCTGTCAGTGAATAGAGCGTCACATCACGATACAAGTCACCCTCGGCTCGACGGGATCGAAAACGATTACACGTACAAACACCCCCGTTGGGCCGCCAACCAGGCTGTGGGTGCCACTAAGCGGCCCCAGCGCGTCACCTCTCTCACGAAAGGAGCTTTGCTATGGCTAATCCTACACGCACGATTCATCTCCCCGAACCCGGCGATCTGCGGACATGCACTCGGTGGGCCTGTCTGCAGCGGATTCCCGGCACTGGGCCGGATCCAACTGTCCTCACCAATCAGGTCCAACGCGCAGTCGCTACGGTGGCCGCGACGGTGATCGCGACGGCAGAAGCAGACGGGAATCTCCAAGCGACCGATCAGTACATCCACGCCTTCCTGCAGCACTTCTGGGCGGGGATTGAGGCCTTACCCGGTCCTCGATACCCACTGCCCCTTCTGGCCGTTGCAGAGGAGCGGGGCACTCGGTGCATCGAGACCCTCGTAGAACGGGTCCTGCCGCGACTGCAGTACCGGGAGCAATTACTCACCCACATGCTGCCTTTTGAGTGGCAGATTCCGGATGGTACGGGCGGGGAGTTGCTCTTCCCGGGGGTGATTGCCAGGTTGGGAGAAGACCGCTTGACCGGCGCCATCCGGATCTACGACTGGCAGGTTGAGGAAAGCCACTTCCCCACCATGAATGCCGGCCTCCGTTATCAACGGATCGGCGTGGCACTGGGATGGCTACAGAATCAGTATCCCGGGCGAGAGACCGCGTATGTCGAGGTCTTCCTGCTCAGGGATATCACCTGGGAGTCGATCCGGACGCCCCAGGAGCTGTGCCTCCTTGAGGAGTTGCTTCGGAAGCAAGCGGACGAGGTCCAGCACCCGTTGCCGTTCGGGCACCCACCGCTTCATCTACTTGGGAACTGACCGGACTCTGAAGAAGCTGCACCAGCGCACAGAAGGCCTCGATTCGCACCATGGCGAAGAAAGGCAGGAAATGGGCTCTCTGGATTGATCTGTAGAATCGGCCGATTCGCCGGTCCATTAACGGCGCGAAGGATCATCTGTTTGTTACCTCCCGATTGTACGCTCCACGACTGAGGCGCATATCTTGCGCCCTTCTTTCTCAAAATCGAAGATTTTTCTGAAAATTGGTCTCGCTGCTGCCTCTATATATACAGAAGGGCATCCGCGTCCCCCGGGTCCGGCGTTCACAGCCCGGCTACGTCGTCAAGGAGAGACAGGCGTGGCGCTCTCATCCAAGAAGGACAACGATGGTCCCAGTCGGGACCCCAAGGATGGGTGGAGGAATCGATGTGTTCACTGATCTCTCCGCTGATCCGCCAGGAGCTACGCATGGTCAACTGGAATCGAGACGCGACCGATCAGGAAGTCTGCATCGCACATAGCCTCTTCATCGCACTCGCGCTGTACGAAGGCGTGGACGCGACGGTTCAGGGCCTATATCTTTGGATGCTCGCCTTCTTGACGCTGGCGTGGAGCCTGTGGTGCCGCTCGGGATACGGCCTTCTCACGCGGCTCTTGGCTGTCCTCCTGGGACTCGTGGACCAGCAGTTCGGGCGCAGGTATATGGCTAGAGCGCAGTGCTGGCGGCACCGCGTGGATCGCGGATCGAGGCGTATGCGCGTGATCGCGAGGATGGGCGCACGGTGGCGTAGGATTGCTCTCTGCATCACCCGGCGCCACTGGAGCCCACAACGCTTCCGGCCAGGCCATCGATCCCGAAGAGGTAAGGGCCGGCGTACCGGGAGGGCCTCTTCCGGCGGCGCGAATGGGGACGGCCCACCGGATCTAGTTGGGCAACCCCTCTCACACGGCCCGGCTACCCCGCTGCTCCCCGCGGCTGAGCTACCAGGTTGGTTCTGCTCCTATCCTCTCTGTCGGCAGGCGATGCCTCATGCCAACTGATACCCCTCCTGACAGCCTCACTGTGTCCCCCGTGGTCCCCAAACCGGATGAGTCCGATGCCCAAAGCGACGCTGTATGCCGCATCAGTCCTGATGTCCTCCGGGCCTTCGCGCACTGGGTGCAGCGCGTGAAGACTCAACGCCTGCAACCGCCGGGGGACCAGCAGGACCTGATCGGCGGCAGCGACCCGCTGGTCGGGAAAGAGCGGGCCCCATGACGTCGTGGGGGATTGTACCTACTGAACTTCCAGAGGATGTAGCGCACAGAAGGACGAAAGAGATGAGGCGGAATCGACGAGCAGCAGTGATCCTCTCCAACGGCAAGATCGCGGGAGAGCGGCCACTCCCATTCTGTGTCGGGACACCCATGATGCAGGTTGGGATGGGGCGTGTCGTGGCGTCGAATGATCGCGCAGCACCTGGTGGTGGCACCTGCAGGATCGGTCATGCGGCATCCCAGGGGTTCCAGTACTCAGCTCTTGCTCGTACCCTGTCTCCGAAGCGTTCGGCCGAGGTGGGGACCCCGACCTTGGTGGCGCTCCAGTCAACCCGTGCCATGCAGCACGGCAATTGCCGTGGACAGGCATCATACCCCACCCATGTGGGGATTCCCCTCTCGCGCGTCGTGGGTTCTGTGATCGGCCTCCACTACGCGGCTGAAGCGCTCCGGGCAGGCCTCCACTGTACGAAAGCATGCATGTTGTCCGTACATCGACATGGGCTGACAGGATGCATGCTATGGATGCCACGCCCCACCATTCACGATCGAAACTCGTCGCAGACCCGCCGCCTGAGCAAGTACCCCTCGCCCAGCCGCAGCAACCGGACCAGGGCCTGGAGAGAGCGTACGGCCCAACACCGAGTCCAGACATCCCTCACCCAGTACCGGATCCGCAGCGGGTGGCTATGCTGCTTGCCCGTCTGGCGGTCCGGCGGTACCTTCAACAAAAGGAGCAGGCACATGAGTAAACAACGTCCACCCCAGATCACCCCGGTTCACCTCGCCGAGGTCGCCGCCATCTATGTCCGCGTCGCCACCAAACCGCAGGCGCACGAGAGCACCGGCAGCATCGAGTCCCAGCGCAACCAGCGGCTTTATGCCCTCGCTTGGGGGTGGAGCGCGGACCAGATCCAGCTCTACGAGGACCTCGGGCGAAGCGGCACACGCGCCGACAACCGCCCGGCGTTCCAGCGGCTCCTGACGCGGGTGCGGGGCGGGCAGATCGGCGCGATCTTCTGCCTCGACGCCGCCCGCTTGAGCAGAGCCCCACTGGCCCTCGAAGAACTGGTCGCTCTCTGTCACCTCCAGCGCACGCTACTCGTGCTCGACGGGACGCTCGAGCTCCAGCAGGACGGCCCGGGAGGTGAGCTATGACGGAGCCACGTCCACCCCAGATCACCCCGGTTCACCTCGCCAAGGTCGCCGTCGTCTATGGCCGCGTCTCCACTCCGCGGCAGGCGCGCGACAGTACGGGTAGCATCGAGCATCAGCGCAACCAGCAGGCCCATGCCCTCGCCTGGGGGTGGCGCGCGGACCAGATCCGGCACCACGAGGACCTGGGACGGAGCGGCACACGCGCTGACAACCGCACGGCGTTTCAGGAGCTTCTAAAATTAGTGAGCGATGGGCGAGTCGGTGCCGTATTGGTCGCGAACGCCGCACGCCTTAGCCGCGCCGTCCAGGACTTCGAGGCGCTAGTCGCACTGTGTCGATTCCGGCAAACGTTACTCGTCATCGAGGGCCGCGTCCTAGATCTCAATGACCCGGCCAGCCGACTCATGGCGCGAATCGAGGGAGGGGTGGCCGACTACGAGAACTCCCTCCGTATCAAGAACTCGGTCGACGGCAAATACGCGAAGGCGCGGCTGGGACACGCCGTGAGCTTGCCGCCGACGGGCTATGTGGTGACAACGAAAGGCCAGTGGGCGAAAGATGCCGATCAGGCCGTCCAGCAGGCGATCGAGCAGGTGTTTCGGCTCTTCCGGCAACTGGGTTCCGCCCCCCAGGTCCTGCGGGCGTTGGCCCGGGCTAAGGCGATGCTCCCCATCCGGACCGGCACGGGGGAGCCGCGTTGGGTGCGTCCCAATATCTCCCGCCTGCACCTGATCCTTAAAAACCCGGCGTACGCCGGCTTCTATGCCTTCGGTCAGCGGCGGGCCGTCACGGGTGGCCGCCGGGGGGCCACGCGGTCGGTCCCGCCGTCGGAGTGGATCATGGTCCCGCACCATGAGGGCTATATCACGCCGGCGGAGTGGCGGGCCAACCAGGAGCGGCTTCAGGGAAACCGCTTTCCCGCCACGCAGCCGGTTGGCCGGGGGACGGCGCTCTGTCAGGGCCTGCTGTGGTGCGGGCGATGCAACCGCCGCATGCGCGTCACCTACTACCGGCTCCGCGTCGGCAGAGAGATCAGAATCCGGTACGCCTGCGTGGCGGCCTACGCCGAGTACGCCGACCCGATCTGTTGGGTGATCCCCGGCGGGGCCCTCGACTCGCTCGTCGCGCAGGAACTGCTCCGCCACTTGCAGCCCGCGGACCTCGCGGCAGTCTTCGCGGCAGGGCGGGAGGTCAATCAGGACTATGAAGCGGCGCAGCGTCGGCGAGCGCACGACCTAGCAGACGCCGAGTACCAGGCCGATCTCGCCAAGCGGCGCTACGAGTACGTTGTCCCCGAGAACCGACGCTTGGTCGCGACCCTAGAACAGGCGTACGAGCAGGCGCTCCGACGGTTGGAGGAGGTCCGATTCCACCAGCGGCAGGAGTTCCTCGCCCCGCCGCTTACCCTGACCCCAGAGGAGGTGAGTGCCATCTGTCGCGACGCACGGGATCTGCCCGGCCTCTGGTCGGCCCCGACGACCACCCCCCACGACCAAAAGGAGTTGCTGCGCCTGTTCGTGCAGCGGATCCGCCTGACCGCCCTCTCGGCCAGCGAGTTTACCGTCGAGATCCTCTGGGTGGGCGGGGAGGTGACCGCCCACCGCATCCCACGCCCCCGCAAAGCGGCGCTCGTCGCCCATGAACTGAGGACCCAGGGATGGCGCCCAGCGATGATCGCGGCCGAGCTAACCCGACGAGGCTTCAGGACGGGCACCGGTGAGCCCTTTACCAACCAGCACGTCTACCGGCTCTGCACGTATGCGACCCAACGCGCCGCGCGGGGACGGGGGAAGCACGCACGGGCTGCTGCCGCCGAGAGCAACGCGCCAGGACAGAAGACTGCGTGTGCACCGTAACCGTACACCGAGATCCCAGCGTCCCGTTGGCCAGGCCGGCCAACGCGCACACCCGTGGTCCGTGGACGGGGTCCGTCGGCCCTGCTGCCGAGGCGCGGCGTCGCGAGCGAATCCGACGGCCTGGTGGGGTGCGCGAGGCACAAGCGCGCCCGCTCGCGCCGAGCTTGATGACGTTAGCGACCCAGTAAGGGGCGCAGGCGCGGTCAGTGTTGGCCTCACAAATCGCGCCCATACCCGCGCCATATCCAATGAGCCTGCAACCCCGGCCTGGTTCGCGGCAGGGGCCCAAGACGGCGCACTCTCCCGCGACCAGGCACTATCTCTGAACCGATAGGAGAAGCCACATGATGACCCAACGCCCCCCTCAGATCACGCAAGATCATCTCGGCCGACCTGCCGCGACCTATATCCGCGTCTCCACCGGACCGCAGGCGCGCGACAGCACAGGCAGCATCGCGCATCAGCGGGATCAGCAGGCCTATGCGTTCCACTGGGGATGGGGAGCCGATCAGGTCGAAGCGTACGAAGACCTCGGCCAGAGCGGTACGCGCACGGACGGTCGCGTCGCCTTCCAGCGACTCCTCACCAGAGTGGCCGCCGGCCACGTCGGTGCCGTCTTTTGCGCCAACACCGCCCGCCTCACCAGGGCCCCGCGCGACTTCGAAACGCTGGTGGCCCTCTGCCGCCTCCATCGCACGCTGCTCGTCGTCGAGGGCAACGTCCTTGACCTCAATGACCCGGCCAGCCGGCTCCTGGCGCGGCTACAGGCAGGAGTCGCGGCGTACGAAAACGACCTCCGCACTCGCACCTTGGTCGCCAGCAAATACGCGAAGGCGCGGCTGGGACACGCCGTAAGCCGGCCGCCGGGTGGCTTTGTGGTGAGCACGAAAGGCCAGTGGGTGAAAGACCCCGATCACGCCGTCCAGCAAGCGATCGAGCAGGTGTTAGGGCTCTTCCGGCAACTGGGTTCCGTCCCCCAAGTCCTGCGGGCGTTGGTCCGGGCGAAGGCGATGCTCCCCGTCCGGACCAGCGCGGGAGAACTGCGCTGGGTACGGCCGTGCATGGCCCGCCTCCACATGATGCTCCGACACCCAGCCTACGCCGGCTACTACACGTTGGGCCGGCGGCAGGTCATTCCAGGGGATCCTGACGGGCGTGTACGCTGGACCCCGCAATCCGAGTGGATTATGGTCCCACACCACGAAGGCTACATCACGCCAGCGGAGTGGCGGGCCAACCAGGAGCGGCTGCGGGGAAACCGCGTCCCCACCACGCAGCCGGTTGGCCGGGGGACGGCGCTCTGTCACGGCCTGCTGTGGTGCGGGCGGTGCAATCGCCCGATGTACACCCGATTACGGAACTTGGTCCGCGGGAACGAGGAGATCCGATACGCCTGTTTGGCAGCCTACCAGCAACATGGCGAGCCACGCTGTTGGAGTATCGATGGTCGGACCTTGGACCGGGCTATGGCCGCGGCACTCCTGGGGCGTCTGCAGCCCGCGGACTTCACGGCGGTTCTCGCGGCAGGGCGGGAGCTCAACCAGCAGTACGAGGCGGCGTGCCGGCGACGGGCACAGGAACTCGAGGATGCCGACGATGCGGTCAACCTCGCCAAGCGGCGGTACACGTGCGTCGACCCGGCGAACCGGCGCCTGGCCGCGACCCTAGAGCGGCACTACGAGCAGGCGCTGCAACGCCGTGAGGAGATCGAGTTGCGGCACCGGGAGGAGGGCCTCAGCCCACCGCTGACCCTCACCCCCGAGGAGGTGAGCGCCATTTGCCGCGAGGCACAGGACCTGCCCGGTCTCTGGTCGGCTCCGACGACCACGCCCCAGGACCGGCGAGAGTTGCTGCGCCTGTTCGTGCAGCGGATCCGCCTAGTCGCGGTCTCGGCCCGTGACGTTACGGTGGAGATCGCCTGGGTGGGTGGTGCCACGAGCACCCATTGCGTGGCCCGCCCCAAAAAGGGGGCGCTCGTCGCCCTGGAACTCAGGACCCAGGGATGGCGCCCCGCCGCGATCGCGGCGGAACTGAACCGCCGGGGATTCATCAGGAGCTGCGGTAAGCCGTTTACCGCCAGAGACGTCCACCACTACTGTTGGCAAGCGGCTCACCGGGCTCGGAAGAGAGGAGGGAAGCGGCCGCGCGGCGACGGTACCGAGGACAATGCGATGCTGGCTGAGTGGTGAGGTTCGAGTTTTTTACACCCAATACCTCATGCCGGTCACAACATATCGAACATATCGAAAAAAGACCTTGACTCGATGGGAGGCAATATGATTTACTCCACTAGTTTTGCGAGTTCGACTTCGATCACCGATGGCGCGCGATGGCGCATCGGCCTGCGACTAATCGCTGACCTGCAATCCTCGTTCACGCTGCAACGGTTATTGTCACGTCTACAGGGATGATGATGCGGCACCTCCGTCTCACGTGTAACATTGCACTCGCTGGCTTGGCATTCATGAATCCAGCCATCTTCCTACGGGGTGCCGTACTCCTGGCATCCGTGGGCCCAAGTATGGCCCTGGCCACAGTGCCGAGCGAGTTCCTGCTGTCACGACGCCGGATGAATCGCGTCGATAGCGAGTTTATCGCCTTGGTATGCATGCTTGCGACGCTCGGTCTCGCGGTGGCCGTTGGCAGCGTGCCGCTGTCGTCGCTTGCCGCGATAGCATCGGTCTTAGCCCCGGCGGTCGTGGGCTTTTTGTGGCGGACCAGCTCGCCGTACCATGCAGAGCGAGGGTTGCAGTTTGTCGAGAGGTGGTTAAGCTGGGTCCCCTGGCTGGTGCTCCCCGCAGAGGAGGCTCGTTGGCTCGTCAGGGACATCCGCCTATGGCACGAACGTCCCCGATGGTCGTTCGGCCGCACAATCAGGTGCCTCATCCGGGTTCGCCAGAGTCGTCTCGGCGTTCGCTCCCGTACCCATCGCCGTACCCCTGGCCGTCGATCGGCGGCTTCGAGAGGCAGCAGGGACGGCGGTGCAGACGGTGACGGAGGTGGTGACCCTCCCAGCCTCAACCCATTAGTTCTTCCCATCACCTTACGCCCCGTGCTCCCTCCCCTCAAAGAGGAGCTGGGGCGCTCGTATTTTCTCCCCTTCGCAAGTGTCCGGCACGGGAGCCGGCCATGACTGATCTTACGCCCTCCCACGCCGCGATCCTGGAATCCATCCTGTGCCAGTGCCCGTATAATGTGCTCCTGACCCTCATCCCCTCCCGCGTGTGGGTCGGTGGAGTGTGGCGCACCCTGGATCCCCGCGGGGAAGGCGTCGACCTGCTCCACGGGGCCCTGCTGCGGATCGCGAAGAGCGGGGTGGTACCGACTCACCCGAAAACCTATATCGCACAGGCCATCCGGTTCCTCGTGCAGGAGCGCTATGGTGTTGGGCGGCCAGGGACTAGGGACATGGGCTGGCCTGAGCTCGTAGCAGGCGCGACCGTTGAGGAGCCGGGCTATACGGAGTTCGAGACCCGCCACGACCTCAACCGGCTGCTCCCGCAGCTGCCTGCGGCCGATCGCATCGCAGTCGACCAATTTCTGGCGGGGCAACGCAGTCGGCTGCCCCGCGCAACGGTGCAAGGGCTGTCCACACGCGTCAGCGGACGCCCCCGCAGAAAAAAGAGGGACGTATCGTCACAACCACCTGCCAACGAATGTAAGTTCGCGAATTGAGCTACGAAGTGAGTCTTGATCGAGAGTTAGCTGGAGGCGGTGCTTACATGAAGTGGTACTGGGTCTTACCTTGTGCCAGGGTCTACTGGCATCACTACTGCCCCATGCGGTGTTGCCTCACAGTTCGCTTCCGAGACGTTGGGCACAACAACCGGCCCCACGTTTTCAGATACCATAGAGACCGCACCCGACCAACCCTAAAGGGCACCGCGCGCTCCAGCAACTTTCATGATCCGTTTGGCGGCGTGTCGTAATTTTCTCCTGAAAAATTTCGAGGGGCAGCGTGAACGTGTAATAGACAAGGTGGCTGTACAAAACGAAGATAGCCAGGAGACAATAGCAAACTGGCAAGTCGAGATCTGACGGTTGGCCTGGTAACGCAAGCCTTCAGTTTTCTTGGGTACCCGAGTTGGTGAGCGCATGCAGGAGCCACGAGGCGCGCACTAATCAGGAATTACCTGCGAACGGTGCTTCAGACTCATTGTTAAACGATGCTATGTGTCATCGATTGCCAACACCGCAGCCCCATTCGACGTGGCACCACCCTGTATGTTCCGGCAGGATAGCTCGAATGCGAACTCGAACACACCTTGAGGAGTTCTGAGCGGATGTCCCTTCGGGCGCTTCTCCCATCGCGGCAAAAAACGAGCCAGTCGGATCTTTCCGATCTGCGCGACGATTCTTATCTCACCCTGCAAGAGGCGGCGAGCTACACTCGGCTATCAGTTCGAACCCTCCGGAAGTGGGTTCGCCATCCCTATCGGCCCCTCCCGCATTACAAGTGTGGAGGGAAGCTACTATTTCGCCGAGACCAAATTGATGAGTGGCTCCACGGCTATTTTTTTCGGCGAAGCCCAACGGCCATTGATGTCGTTGACGCCTTTGCCAATCACATTCTCCGGGAGTTGAAGGCGTGAGCGATGCGTAGTACAATCACCCACTCAGTAAGGAGACACAATGGGCGTAAAAGTTCGATTTTGGCATGGAAAGTGGTACATCTTTATCAATGTGGGGGGCCGACGCAAGGCCAAGGCGATCGGCGACCGAAAAACTGCTGAGCTCGTGGCGGAAAAGATCCGGGCACGGCTCGCCTTGGGTGACTTCCAGATCGACCAGCCTCAGCGGACGGCATCCCGGACATTCGAACAAACCGCTGAAAATTGGCTTGACCGCTATGCCCGCCGACACTGCGCCCCGGCGACGTACGCGGGCTACCGCTACTACCTCCGCACCCACGCCTATGCGCTTCTTGGACCAAAGCCATTCGACGACGTCACGCGGGACGATGTCGAAGATGTCATCAATGCGATGATCGACCAAGGCTTAGCAAAGGGCACGATCAAATGGTGCGTTAACGCCATCCGGGCGATTTACAATCACGCCATCGACCACGGAGCGAAGTTGATCAACCCCGCGGCCCGCATGGGACGCTTCCTCAGTGATAAGACGGCCCCCGCCGTTAAATTCATTCCATTGACCGCTGAAGAGGTTCAGTGTCTGCTTGATGGTGCGGAGGCGATTGATCTACGACGTGCAGGCCAACGCTTGCAGGAAGTTGCGCCCTCATTCTACCTGTTTCTCCTCACGGCGGTTCGAACGGGGCTTCGACTCGGTGAACTGATGGGGCTTCAGTGGGGCGACCTGGACTTCCAAGGCCGATTTATCGAAGTGCGCCGCCAGTGGAATCGGGGTCGTCTCATCCTCACGAAGAGTCGTCGCGTTCGGCGCGTCGACATGTCGCTCCAACTTCGGAATGCCCTGCGGGACGCCAAGGAAAGCCGCCGAACAGAACTCGCTATCCAGGGCCGCGAACTCGACCCCCAAGAGCCGATTTTCCGAAACGCGGTTGGCGGCCGTCTCCAAGAAAGCAATGTGCGCCGACGGCTGGTCCACCCATGCTGTCAAGAAGCCGGGCTCCGACAGATCCACCCCCACCTACTGCGCCATACATTCGCGAGCCTGCTTCTCCAGAATGGAGAGAGCATCGCCTACGTGAAAGACCAGCTCGGCCATGCGTCGATCCAGTTGACCGTAGACACCTACGGCCATCTGATTCCCGGCGCAAATAAGGCCGCGGTAGACCGCCTCGACACCGCAACAATCCGCAACCCCCGCGCAACCACGCGAGACGTTCACTCAATTGATGCGTTGGAAGTGATTGAAAAGATTGGTGACCCGTCCGGGACTCGAACCCGGGACTCCCTGCTTAAAAGGCAGGAGCTCTGCCGACTGAGCTAACGGGTCGTCGTGCGGCGCGCTGGAGATGCAGCGAACCAGCGGAAAGTTTAGCGCAGAAGCCCCCACTGTCGCAAGGCCGGTATCGAGCGAAGGATTGTCTGGTCGCGTCGCGGCCCCGTCGAGATGAGCCCGACCCGGACCCCGGTCAGCCCCTCAATCCGTTCGATATAGGCCCGGCACCTGGCCGGTAGATATTTGTATGAGGTGATGCCGGCAATGCTCTCATTCCAACCCGGCACCTCTTCATAGATCGGTTCGCACGCCTGCAGCACGCCGATTTCGTTCGGAAATTCCCGCAGGGTCTCGCCGCCCCACCGGTAGCCCGTGCAGATCCGGACCGACTCGCAGGCATCCAGGACGTCCAGCTTCATGAGGGCGAGGGCGGAGAGACCGTTGATCCGGGCGCTGTACCGGACGGCCATGGCGTCGAACCAGCCGCAACGCCTCGGACGCCCCGTCGTGGCCCCGAACTCCTGTCCGCGCGTTTGCAGCATCTGACCGATGCCGTCCGTCAGCTCCGTCGGCATCGGCCCCTCGCCGACACGCGTCGTGTAGGCCTTGGTCACGCCGAGGACGCCGTCGATGACCAACGGGCTCACCCCGGTCCCGATGCAGGCGCCTCCGGCCGTCGCGCTCGACGAGGTGACGTAGGGGTAGGTGCCAAGATCGACATCCAGCAGGGTCCCCTGCGCCCCCTCGAACAGGACACGCTTGCCGGTTTTGATCAGGTCGTGAATTACGAGGGAGGTATCCGTCACAAAGCCGCGCACGCGCTCGAACTGTTCGAGTTGCTCCGCCGCCATCTTTTCGTGATCCAACTCCTGCAGTTCCTGATGGTGAGGGAACTGGGCCCGTTTCTCCTCAAGGTTGGTGCGGAGTCGGCCCCGGAACAGTTTCTGGTCGGTCAGATCACCCACCCGGATCCCTGACCTCGCCATCTTATCGACATAGGCCGGCCCGATCCCGCGCCTGGTCGTTCCGATCTGCCGGCCCTCGCGGAGCCGCTCCTGTTCGGCGTCCAGGATCCTATGGTAGGGGAGCACCAGATGGGCGTTCTTGCTGATGAAGAAATTCTCCTCGATCTTGACGTGCAGCGTGCTCAGTTGATCCATCTCCTGAATCAGCGCGGTCAGATCGATCACCACGCCGTTCCCCAGGATGCAGACCCTCCCCTTCCTCAGGACGCCCGACGGGACCAGATGCAGGACAATCTTCTCCTCCCCTACCACAACCGTGTGGCCCGCATTGGTCCCACCCTGATACCGGGCCACCGCGTCGAAATACTCCGAGAGGAGATCAACGATCTTCCCCTTCCCTTCGTCGCCCCACTGCGTCCCGACAACGATTACGTTAGCCATTGCTGATCTCCACGTTCGATCCGGCTGCACAACTGTTCGACCGGGACCCGCTGCTCGGTTCCCGAGTCGATATCCTTGATGAGCAACTCATCGTGAGGCAGATCAGGTAAGCCCAATACGATCGCCCGCCCGATCCCGGACGCTACCGCATACTCAAATGAGCCCTCCAGATCCCGCGTGATGATGTCTCGTGCCGCCGTGTAGCCCTGTTCCCGCAGCAGCCGGGCAATCCGCAGGGCCTGCCGCTTATCGGGATTGAAGTCGATGATCAGGAATCTCCGGCCGGTCGCAGGGGAAGGCCGGTTCTCGGTCGTGATCGCCTCCATGACCTGATCCAGATCGAAGGCAAACCCGGTGGCGGGGCAGGGGTAGCCGAACCCACCGATCAGATCGTCATACCGGCCGCCGCGTGAAATCTCGGAGCCCAAGCCCTGCGCAAAGGCCGCAAAGGTCACGCCGGTGTGATACTCAAACGCCCTCGCCTCGCCGAGATCGATGATCACCTGATCCGCCAGGCCGTACTGCTCCAGCACCTCATAGACCTGGGTCAGGTTGCCGAGCGCCTCTTGCGACCGCCGGTTGGGCGCCAGGTCCCGCGCGCGCGCCAGGACCTCCTTACCTCCATAGAGCATCGGCAGCTCCAATACCGCCCGCTTCGACCTCTCGTCCGCGTCCAGATCCCGCAGCAGCAGCTCGATCTCGACGGTGTCCTTCCTGTCGATGGCCGAAACCAGCGGCCGGCGTCGATCGGCTGTCAGCCCCAGGGCATCGACGAGTCCGCGCACATATTCGATCTGGCCGACATCGATCTGAAAGCGTTGCAGGCCGAGCGCGCGGCAGCCCTCCACCGCCATCGCCACCATCTCGGCATCGGCCTCCGGCCGCTCCAGTCCGATCAGTTCCACGCCAAGCTGGACACACTCGCGCTGTCGACCCGCCTGGGGGGCCTCATCGCGGAAGATCGTGGTCACGTACGAGAGACGTAACGGAAGGGGACGGTGTCGAAGCGTGGTCGCCGCGAGACGCGCCACCTGAGGGGTCGGGTCGTATCGTAACGCGAGCAGGCGACCGGTCTGCCGATCGACAAACTTGACGACCTTGTCGCCGCCCTCCCGGTCCGGCTCGCCCGAGAAGACCTCCAGGTATTCAAACGTCGGGGTGATAACCTCTTGGAATCCCCATCGTTCAAAGACCGTCAGAATGCGGCGCTCAGCCCAACGGCGTAACGCAACCTCCTCCGGCGGGAAGACTCGAACGCCCTTCGGAATCGCGGTCTTTGAAGAGTATTCCATGGGAAGTCAGCGCTCAGCTTTCAGCGGCACCGTAGGGGCGCCGCTTGCTGCGTCCTCGATGGGCAGGGCAAGCCCTGCCCCTACCACACTGACGGCTGGCAGCTGATCGCTGCACTCAGGCCTTCACCAGCTTCACAAAGACGATATTAGGGAGCCGTCGGATTTCATCGATGACATGGGCGGGCACCGGGTTGTCCACATTCACCACCGATACGGCCCGACCGCCCGGCTGCTCACGCCCCAACTGCATGCCGGCGATGTTGACCCGGTTCTTTCCGAGCAGGGTGCCGATCGTCCCGATCACGCCAGGGACATCCAGGTTGGAAAAGATCAGCAGATACCCTTCCGGGATCGCTTCCAGCCGGAATTCGTTAATCCGAACGACCCTGGGCTCCCGACGGCTGAAGAGCGTCCCCGCCACCTCGCTTGTGCCGCGGTCGCCCTTGATCGAGACGGTGATGAGGCTTGTGTAGTCGGCCTCCTCGAGCACCTTGCTTTCAATGAGTCGGATGCCGCGCCCTTTCGCAATGGCCAAGGCGTTGACGTAGTTCACCTCGTCGCCCAGAAACGGATCAAGCGCGCCCTTGACCACCGACGCCGTCAACGGCGCCGGGTCGTAGCCCCCGATTTCTCCGCGGTAATCGATCCGGATCTGCCGGATTCCCCCCTCGGCAAGCTGAGAGGCCAGGCGGCCCAGCTTCTCGGAGAGGGTGAGATACGGCTGAAGCATCTTGTACAGCCCGGGGTCGATCGATGGCGCGTTTACCGCGTTTCTGATCAACCCCTTCTGGAGGTACTCGACGATCTGCTGGGCGATCTCGACGGCGACGTTCTCCTGTGCCTCCTCGCTGGCCGCGCCGATGTGCGGGGTGCAGATGAAGTTGTTGAGCGTCAGTAAGGGGCTACTGGTGGTCGGCTCCTGTTCAAAGACGTCAAAGGCCGCTCCCGCTACCTTGCCCGCCTTCATCGCCTCATGCAGGGCGTCTTCGTCGACGATCCCGCCCCTCGCGCAGTTGACGATCCGTACCCCCGTCTTCATCTGCGCGATAGCCTCGCGATCGATGAGATGGTAGGTCTCCGGGGTGATAGGGGTGTGGATCGTGATGAAATCGGATCGCTGATACAGATCCGGAAGCTCCACCAACTCGACCCCCAGCGCGGTTGCGGTCTCCTCAGAGACAAAGGGATCCGAGACGATGACGCGCATGGCGAACCCCTTGGCGCGTCGGGCCACCTCGCTGCCGATTCGTCCCAGGCCGATGATCCCCAATGTCTTACCGCCCAACTCGACGCTGAGGAACGCGCCCTTCTCCCACCGGCCATCCTTCATCGAGGCGGTGGCCTGCGGGATATTCTTGGCGAGGGACAGCAGGAGGGAAAAGGCGTGCTCAGCCGTGGCCAGGGTATTGCCGCTCGGGGCGTTCATCACCAGGACGCCGCGAGCCGTCGCCGCCTCGACGTCGATATTGTCGACCCCGACGCCCGCCCTCCCGACCGCCTTGAGCCGGTGCGCGGCCCGCAGGATCGGCGCCGTGACCTTGGTGGCGCTCCGGACGATCAGGGCATCGTAGTTGTCGATGCACTCCTGCAGCGCCTCGGGGCTCAACTTGCGCCGTTCGTCGACCTCGAACCCCTCAGCCTGGCGCAGCACCTCAATGCCGCGCGGCGAGAGCCCATCACTGACAAGAATCCGCATCTGTGTTCTCTTAACCGGCCTGAGCCAGCACCTCTTGGGCTGCCCGCACCCCCTCGCCCAACTTGACCGGATAGCCGAGATCGGAAAGGGTCCGTTCCAGCGCCGCCAGGCAGAGGACGACGTCGGATTCGTCGGCATACCCCAGGTGGGCAAGGCGGAAGATCTTCCCCTTAAGCTGTGCCTGCCCCCCGGAAATGGTGATGCCGTGGACGTTCCGAAGCGTCTTCACGATAGCGCCGGCCTCGATACCCTGCGGGGCGGCCACCGCGGTCAGCGCCGGGGTGGGCGGGTCGGCGAACAGTTCAAGCCCCAGCGCCCTGACGCCGGCGCGGGTCGCGCGCGCAAGCCGGTCGTGTCGCGCGAAGAGCGCCGTCAGGCCCTCCGTCCTGATGGCCGCCAGGGACTCGTGAAGCGCCATGACCAGTGAGACCGCCGGGGTGAAGGTGTTCTGGTTCTTCTCCAGACTCTTTCGCTCCGCCTGGAAGTTGAAATAGAACTTCGGCAGGCGGGATTGTCGCACCATCGCCCACGCCTTCTCGGAGACGGCGCAAAAGGCGAGGCCGGGCGGGATCATCAGCCCCTTCTGGGAGCCGCCCACGACGATATCCACCCCCCAGGCATCCATCGGCAGGTCCGCCACCCCCAAGCTCATGATGGCGTCGACGACCAGGATAGCGGGTGTCTTTCCGACGATCCGGGCGATGGCCTCGATGTCGTGCAGGACCCCCGTTGAGCTCTCGGTGTGGGTGGCAAAGACCGCCTTGATGGCCGGATCGGCGGCGAGGGCCGCGGCTACCGTGTCGGGCTCGACCGCCCTCCCCCACTCCACATCGATATACTGCGGCTGCAGGCCGTAGGCCTCGCAGATCTCCCCCCAGCGCTCGCCGAACTTTCCACTTCGGATGACCAGGGCCCGGTCGCCGGGCGAGAGCGTATTGATCACTGCGCCCTCCATCCCGCCGGTACCCGATGAGGTGAACAGCAATACCTCGTTCTTGGTCTGAAAGAGATACCTCAGCCCCTCTCGGACTCGACCCAGCAGGACCTCGTACTCCGGACCACGATGGTACAGGATCGGCCTGGCCATCGCCAGCAGGGCATCCGGAAAGACCGGGGTCGGGCCGGGTGCCAACAGATGTCGCTTTTTCATTATTACCTCTACTATTGTAGGAAAGCCAATACGTCCCGTGAATCCGTGCCGACTATAGCCAATACGGCGCGCGACTGTCAAGGTGAAACCCGGTTCGGGACAGCCGGGCACGCAGCCGCCTACTCCTCCGCCTCCGCCCCTCCCCCGGCGGCGCCCTCCTCCTCCATCGCCTGGTCCATCATCTCATCAAAGTCCTCGCCGACATCCTCGCCCATCTCCTTCCCCATCCGCTTGGCCCAGCGGGCGATACTCTTCGGATCGTTTTCGTCCAGATCGCCGAAATTGCCGGGATCGGCCATCCGCTCAAAGCGACTCTCCTCGGACTTAACCACCGCAAACCGCGACAGCAGCCGCGTCAGCTCCTGACCCCCGCAGCGGGGACACGCAGGCGTCTCGGGATTATTGATATTCCGGACCAGCAGACTCACCCGCTTCCGGCACCCGTTGCAGGCATATTCATAAATCGGCATCGCGCACCCCTATCTTTCCCTTCACACTCATCACCACCCAGCATCGCCAGCGATGGCGTTCCGTAGGGGCGGATTTCACCTCCGCCCCACCGTCTGCCGTAAGCTGTTATCAAATCGCCCCACCCCTGTCAAGCCCCGCCCGCTTCGCGCGGGTTGCGTCATTGCGAGCGCAGCGAAGCAATCTCACCGTTTTGATTTGTTTTTCCCCTCGCCCCCCGATACCCTCTGGGTGCGGAGGCCCTGTGTCCCGTCCAACCTTGACAACTCCTTGCAAAGGCAGGACAATTACCGCGTTTGTTACATAAGTCACGAGCCGGAATAGGCAGACCTGTCTAATCACAGTTAGGTTTCATCATGGCCACGATAGCGAAGCCGTCCGTTCAGTCTCTTCTGATTGAGATGCAATTCAACGGACAACCTTTGTCGACGGGTACCGCGTTTGTTGTGAACACCCCAACACGCGGGCCGCACTTGATAACCAACCGACACAACGTTACGGGACGTCATCAAGAAACTGGCGCTCCACTGTCTAAGACTGGCGGTGTTCCAAGCGACATCGTCATTATCCACAATCGCAAGGGAGCACTAGGCCAATGGGTTCCACGCACGGAATCCCTCTACGTCAACGGAAGCCCTCGGGGGGTCGAAATCCGGGAGGGGCTGCGGCCTGGCAGGAGTATAAGGAAGCTGGAAGCAATGAGCACTCTCACGAAAGACCTCCAAAGTCATTGGGCCAATATCCGCCCCATCCTTACGATTCGCAATGAGCGCGAATACGACCCAGCGATCAAACGGCTCAATGAATTACTGGATGAAATCGGTGATAACGAGCGCCATCCCCTGTTTGGTCTGTTGGATACGCTGGGCACGTTGATCCACGTGTACGAGGAAACGCATCATCCGATGCCTGAATGTACTGGCGCTGAGATACTTCGGTTTTTCATAGAAGAGCATGGATTGAACCAATCGGACTTGTCAGAGATCGGCTCTCAGGGGGTCGTGTCCGAAATCCTGAACGGCAAGCGGGAATTGAATATTCGCCAGATTCGTCTTTTGGCAAAGCGGTTTCAGGTGTCACCCGCCGTGTTCATCTGAACTACACGCCTTTGGCGTCGCTCAACGCCGCGTTCGGAGGTATAATCTGACACTGGGAGAACACGCATGAAGGATTACCACATCAACATCTTCTACAGTGATGAAGACGGCGGCTATATCGCTGATATCCCCGACTTGAAGTTCTGCTCTGCGTTTGGCGAAACCCCGAACGAAGCGCTGGCGGAAGTCCTGAAGACGAAAGCAGCTTGGCTCAAGGCGGCACGAGCAGCCAAGAAGCCCATCCCCAAACCATCCTTTCGACCGGCGATCTATCAGGTGGCGTAACCGGACAGCCCCTGGCGAAATCGCTAGACGAGTTGGTGCAGTATCGCTCGGGGCTGCTGCGCCGTCCCTACGCGTTCTCAATGCGCCTGTGAAGACGACTATTAAGGAGTCTCAACGATGAAAGCGAGCGCTCGGTACGTCAAAATCGTCGAATGGTCGGATGAAGATCAATGCTTTGTTGGGAGTTGTCCGGGGCTGTTGTATGGAGGCTGTCACGGGACCGACGAGTAAGCGGTGTTCGCCAAGTTGTGCGAGATTGTGGACGAAACGATAGAGCTGTACAGGCAGGACGGCAAGCCGCTGCCCCCCGTCACCAGTGGGAAAGACTACGCCAACAAGATGCTCAACGTTGCCTGACTAGACTTCCACACCTGACTGCCGACCACTTGCGATTCGAATTACAGGCCGACCACCTGGCCGACCGATTGTTCCTGCCGAATTGTACGTTGCGGTATAGTGTCACCTGTAGTATCATTTTATTGTGACCACGGCCGCCAAGATTCTCGAGCAAATGAAGGCCAATCCTCGCGATTGGCGAATCGAGAGTCTCAAATCGGTCGCGCACGCGCTTGGGCTTGCCCATCGTCAGCCCCGCGGCAGTCACGTGATCTTTCGTCATCCGAATGGAGCAATGCTCAGCGTGCCAGCCCGACGACCGATCAAGCCCGTTTACGTGAAGAAGTTCGTGCGTTTGATTGAGGAAGGTGTTGCCGAATGAAAAAGTCCGTGATCGAGTACCCATTTGAGATCCACCCTCTCTCGAAGGACGAAGGGGGCGGCTACGCCATTCTTTTTCCAGACCTCCCGGGCTGCCGGTCCGATGGCGCCACACCGGAGGAGGCCATCAAGAATGGGCGTGACGCCCTGGCGTCCTGGCTGGCAGTCGCGCGCGAATTCGGGGACAAGATTCCCAGCCCCTTCTCTGCCGCGAGCGGGCGTTTTGTCCAACGCGTACCGCGTTCGCTGCACGCGCAACTGATTGCGCAGGCCGAGACCGAGGGCGTCTCACTGAACACACTCGTCGTGTCGCTTGTATCTCAAGGTCTTGGACGTCGCCAAGTCACACCCCGTCGTCTAACTGCGCGCTCATCCCAGGCGCGCGCGAGAGCGGTTCGCGCCGGTTAGTACAGGTCAGTAAATGCCTATCTCATGGCATGGAGCATGATCGGCTCATAGGCTCACCGGCCGCCGCCCCTCGCCCTCTCGTGTAACAGAAGATCATCTGATGCCCTGTGCTCATGCTGGAGATCAATCAGCTGAAAATCTAAGGGGTCGAAATGAGGAAGGGGACCCGGTGGGGGCTGATCGCGGGATTGGGCGCGCTGTGTATCGTCGCACAGGTCGGCGCCCAGGATGAGGGCTGGGGCACCCATACCTCTGAATCGGTCCGAGCCTTCCGGAAAAGGTGATCATGTCACCCGAATTGTGGTCGCTCTATGCCCTTATGCTGAAAAGTCGTCTGTTCGAAGAGGCCATTGCCAAGCTCTGGCATGACGGCCTGATCTCGGGCGAGATGCACCTGGGAACGGGCGAAGAGGCGATCATCGCAGGCGTTGTGAGCCAACTGCAGGACGGCGACGCCATGGCATTGGATCATCGGGGCACTGCGGCGCTGCTTATGCGCGGCGTCGACCCCGTCTTGATCCTGCGTGAACTGCTCGGTTATCCTGACGGACTGTGCGGCGGCATGGGCGGGCATATGCACCTGTTGTCGAAAGCGCACCTGGCCGCTTCTTCCGGAATCGTCGGCGCAACCGGACCGGCCGCCGTTGGTTTCGCACTCGCGGCGCAATACCAGCGCCCAGGCACGATCGCCGTGGCCTTCTTCGGCGAAGGGGCGGTGAACCAGGGGATGTTGATGGAATCGATGAACCTGGCATCAGTCTGGCAGTTGCCGGTGTTATTTATCTGCAAGGACGACGGCTGGGCCATCACCACTCAATCCGACACCGTGACCGCCGGTAATGTGATCGAACGCGCCCGCGGATTGGGTATCCCCGCCGTCGACGTTGACGGCGGCAATGTATCGGACGTGTGGGAGGCTGCCCATTCGGCCATCGAACGCGCCCGTTCCGGCCGGGGACCGACCTTCTTACACGCGCGATGCGTGCACATCGAAGGGCACTTTTTGGGCTTTCATCTGTTGAGGGTCGTGCGCGATCCGCTCAGAGAACTACCCACTATCGTTAGCCCGCTTACGCGTTCGTTGTTGCGTCCCGGCGGGGCGGCGTGGCG
Organism: Candidatus Methylomirabilota bacterium; assembly: GCA_003104975.1. Classification (NCBI taxonomy): domain Bacteria; phylum Methylomirabilota (SeqCode); species Candidatus Methylomirabilota bacterium. The sequence goes on along the minus strand of PQAM01000008.1, from coordinate 124,774 downwards.
CGAACGACTGGCAGGTCTGAAGGCCGTGTGCGCAGCGGTACTCTCAACATTGCGCGATCCGCGTCGAGATTCGGCGCATGATCCGGTCTGCCGGGTACGCACCACCATGCAGTCCGACCCGCCACACCTACAGGAGCTGGAAGAGCGGGTTGAACAAGAGATCGGCGATGTACTCTCGACTGCGCTGGCGCAGGTACCTCCATGAGGACCATGTGTTTTACACAGGCCATTGATGATGCGCTTACCCAGGCCATGGCAGACGACCCGCGCATTCTCGTGTTTGGCGAAGATACCCCATTGCTGCGACGTGACCTGCTGGCGCGATTCGGCCCCGCACGGGTTCGAGGAACCCCCATCAGCGAAGGCGCCTTTCTGGGGGCCGCCGTGTCTGCGGCCATGGCCGGTTTACGTCCGGTGGTAGAGGTCTATATGGTGGATTTTCTCGGGGTCTGCATGGATGCCGTGCTCAACCATGCCGCCAAGATCAAGACGTTTTCAGGCGGCACATGGACAGCGCCGGTCGTGGTGCGTGCACCGTGCGGCGGCGGGTACGGCGACGGGGGACAGCACGAGCAGTCGCTATGGGGCTGGCTGGCACATATCCCGGGGCTCACCGTCCTGGTTCCATCCACGCCAGCCGATGCTGGGGGGCTGATGCTGGCTGCGCTGCAGCACGATGGGCCGGTGATCTTCCTCGAGCACAAACTCCTCTCGGAAACCTGGCTGGAGTTTCTCGGTTCTGGTGGCCGACGGACGGTTCAGTACGAAGTTCCTGTAGAGGGCGCAAAAGGGGCTGTGCCTCAAAGGTGGGAGCCCCTTCCCATCGGGAAGGCCGTGCTGCGCCGGACAGGGAGCGACATCGCCATCGTCAGCGTGGGCGTGGGGGTACATCGCGCAACAGAGGCGGCACGGGCCCTTGAGTCGGAAGGTATCTCCGCGGCTGTACTGGACCTGCGCACCGTCTCTCCGTTGGACAAGACAGCCGTTCGTGATATGGTCGCACAAACCGGGCGTTTGTTGGTTGTAGACGAAGACTATGAGGGCTTTGGCCTTTCGGGGGAATTGTCGGCAGTGGTGTTGGAGGCGGGTCTCACCTGCACGTACGCGCGTGTCTGTACGCAGACGACGATCCCCTATACCCGCCGTCTGGAAGACCAGGTACTGCCAAATTCGTCGCGCATCTGTGCCGCCGCCAGGCAGCTTGTGTCGTCATGATCACAACCGCATGTCGACAAGAAAAGATCGGCGGTTGCCGTCATGGCGGCCGGTCACTACGAGGTCATCGCACACCTTGACAACTCCCCCCAAAGACGAGAGAATCGCCATGATCCTTCGATATTTCACGGGTCGCGATAATATTGATATACAGAACGGTCGAGCGACCGTTACGCCCATCCCACCTCATACTGGAGTGAAGGAGGCATGCCCTGATGGAAGTGCTTCGTTGGCTGGTCCCGTTACTGGCACTGATAGCGATCGTAGTGGTGGGCGGGCGCGCCCTTTTATCGTTACGGTCGTCAAGACGCTCTGAGCAGCCTTTGATCTGCACCGCCTGCGGCGCGCAGACCGACACACCTCAAACCAAGACCAGAGGCTTATTCGCGATCGAGATTGTGTTGTGGTTGGCGCTCGTCATTCCGGGCCTGCTCTACAGCCTGTGGCGTCAAACAACTCGCCAGACAGTGTGCCCCACATGTGGAAGCGCGACGCTGATTCTGGCGAACTCGCCGGACGGACGCAAGCTCGCCGCGCGGTTTTCCGGGGGAAAGGGCTGAGGGCTCGGAACCGCAATCATACGAACCAGCACGGTATACTGACACATTCGGCCGATTTATTGTAAGGAGTGGCTGATGGCGATCCACTGCCCCAAGTGCAACCAGGAACGGGAGTTTCCGCCGAAGACGTCGTTCATTTACTCTATCATGTACTCTATCGTGACCTCGGGACCCTTCGGCGAGATGCTCAAACCCCTACCCCTCTTCCGCCGGTGTGAAGGTTGCGGACTCAAGTTTACGGACGCGCTGGCAACGCTCCAAAGACAGGGGGGTGGTGAGTAACGTTGAGTGCTGCGATCCTGCCGCACCGATTGACAGCGGACAGATTATCGCAGAGCCTGAGGTGCGCAGGGCCGGATTCTGGATTCGGCTGGCTGCGTGGGTTGTCGATTGTGTCTGCCTCTTTCTGGTCACTACCGCACTGACCTTTGCCGCACTGACCACCATCTATCTCGGCGGTCAGTTGGGTGGCGAGATCAATGATCAGGTGATCGCGTTGGCGGGGTATACCAGCGCCGCCATCGTCCTGTTGAGCGGGGTGGCCTATTTTACCCTCTTTATCGGATCGTGCGGCCAGACCCCTGGCAAGATGCTCTGCCGCCTCAAGGTTATCCGACTTGATGGTCTGGAGATGACCTATGGCAGGGCATGGCTTCGCGCGCAGGGATGGATGCTTTCGTTTCTGCTGTTTGGCCTCGGCTTTCTGCTGATTGCGTGTAGCCGCCACAAACGTGCCCTGCACGATATCCTGGCAGGGACGGTCGTCATCCGACTCCCACACGCGTCCTCATCGTGATGCAGTTTTAACCTTGACAAGGGGCGGCAAGGGGGCTATTTTTAAGCGCTACGAAGGGAGTTGTATCAAGTGTTTGAAGGACTTACAGAACGTTTAGGTCTGGTCCTGAAAAAGCTTCGTGGCCACGGGCGGCTCAGCGAGGAGAATATCGCCGAGGCGCTTCGAGAGGTGCGGCTCGCGCTGCTCGAGGCCGATGTCAACTTCAAGGTGGTCAAGGGGTTCATCGAGCGCGTCCGTGAGCGGGCTGTCGGCCGTGACGTCTTAGAGAGCCTGACCCCCGGACAACAGGTCGTCAAGGTCGTCTACGAAGAGTTGGTCGAGGTGCTCGGCAAGACACGCGCCCCGCTGACCTATGCGTCCGAGCCCCCGACGACCATCATGCTGGTCGGACTGCATGGCTCCGGCAAGACGACGACGTCGGCCAAGCTGGCCCGATGGTTCGTGTCGGAGGGGCGGTCGCCGCTCCTGGTGGCGGCAGACACGGTCAGGCCGGCGGCCAGGGAGCAGCTTCAGACCCTGGGACGGGCCCTCAGCGTCCCGGTCTACGCCGGACCCGGCTCTGCGCTGCAGGTCTGCCAGGAGGCGAGGCGGCTGGCGAAGGAGCGCGGGCACAATCCGGTCATTCTGGACACCTCCGGGCGGCTCCATATCGATGAGCCGCTGATGCAGGAGCTGGTGGCGATCGCAGCGGCCACCGCGCCGACCGAACGGCTGATGGTGGCCGACGCCATGACCGGACAGGATGCGGTCAACTCCGCCCTCCGGTTCAACGCGGATCTGGACCTGACCGGGTTCATTCTGACCAAGTTGGATGGTGATTCCCGAGGCGGCGCGGCACTCTCGATCCGGTCGGTGACGGGAAAGCCGATCAAGTTCATCGGCGTCGGCGAGAAACCGGACGCCCTGGAACCGTTCCACCCCGAACGACTGGCGTCCCGGATCCTCGGGATGGGCGACATCCTGACCCTTGTGGAAAAGGCGCAGGCGAGGGTCGATCAGAAACAGGCCCAGGAGTTGGTCAGGAAGGTTCGCGCCGAGGGCTTTACGCTGGAAGACTTCCGCCTGCAGCTCCAGCAACTGAAGGACATCGGACCCCTCGATCAGGTCATGGAGATGATCCCGGGGTTGTCGCGGCACAAGGGTCTGGCTGATAGCGTTTCGGCAGAGCGGGAGTTCAAGCAGGCCGAGGCGATTATCAACTCCATGACGCGGAAGGAGCGGGAGGTTCCCGAGATTCTGAATGGGAGCCGCCGCCGCCGGGTTGCCGCCGGAAGCGGGACATCGGTGGCGGACGTGAACCGTATGCTGAAACAGTTCACCCAGGCCAGGAAACTGATGAAACATGTCATGCCTGGGGGTAGCGGGGCGAAGGCAAGAATGGCGAGGCGCCTTCGGTCCTTCATGGGTGTATGAAGTCGGATCGATGAGAGGGAGATAACGATGGCAGTCAAGATCAAATTGCGGCGGATGGGGGCAAAGAAGCACCCCTTCTATCGCCTGGTGGTGGGAGACGAGCCCGTCGCGGCGGGCGGCAAGGCGCTGGAGACCCTGGGCACCTACGATCCTCACGGAGAGCCGCCTGCGCTCTCTGTGCAGGCCGAACGCGCACTACATTGGCTGCAACGGGGTGCGGAGCCGACCGACAGCGCCCGGCAGCTCTTACGGCGCGCCGGTGTCATGCGGCAACTGGCCGAGCTGAAGGGCGCAGCCAAGGGTCGGTAACGCAGAAGTCGTGAGGCCAACGCGCCGGAAGGAGGACACATGGAAGGCGGTCCGTCGGTTCCGAATCAGAGTTCCATGGAGGAAGCACTGGCGCTGAAAGAGCTGGTGGAACGGATGGCCAAGGCGCTGGTGGACAGTCCGGATCAGGTGACCGTCGAGACGGCAGAAGAGGACAACGCAATGGTCCTCCGCCTGCGGGTCGCCTCCTCCGACGTCGGCAGGGTCATCGGAAAGCAAGGCCGGACGGCCAAGGCGATGCGCACCGTACTGCACGCCATTGCCGCCAGGTCAAAGCGCCGGGCGATTCTGGAGATCCTGGAATAGCGAATGGCCGAACAGCACCTCGCGCTGGGCAAGGTGGTCAAGGCGTGGGGGCTCAAGGGGGAATTGAAGGTCCAGCCGTACGCCGACTCGATCGAGATGGTCGCCGAGATCTCGCCCCTGTACCTCAAGCGCGCCGGGGGCGATCTCGCTGAGTACGCTGTCGAGCGGGTGCGGCGGTCCGGCCCGGCCTGGATCGTCCAGTTGCGAGGCGTGCAGACCGTTGAGCACGCGGAGCAACTGGTCGGGCGTGAACTGCTCATTCCCAGATCGGCTGCCCCAACCCTTCCAGAAGGGAGTTATTATCACGCCGATCTCATCGACCTTCGAGTCGTGACAGAAGAAGGGCGAGAGCTCGGACAGATCGCCGAAATCCTGGAGACGGGCGCCAACGACGTGTACGTCGTCCGTGGCGAAGGTTCGGAATGGCTGCTGCCTGCGACCAGAGAGGTTGTGAGACGGGTTGATCTTGCACAGGGGATGATGGTGGTCCGTCTCCTGGAGGGGATGATCGAAGCTGAGGCGGTATGATATCCTGACCCTCTTCCCTGGTTTTTTTCAGGGGCCGCTGTCGGAAAGCATCCTGAAGCGAGCGCAGCAGCGCAGCATCGTACAGATCACCGTTCACGACCTTCGAAGCTATGCCCATGATCGCCACGCCGTTGTGGACGATCGGCCGTACGGCGGCGGCGCCGGGATGGTGCTCAAGCCCGAGCCGATCCTCGAGGCGGTTACGAGCGTGCGCCAAGGGTCAGAGACCCATCTGATTCTCCTAACCCCGCAGGGTCGGCCATTCAAGCAGGCGATTGCCCAGGAGCTTGCCGAGCACCAGCGCCTGCTGCTGATCTGTGGCCGGTACGAGGGGTTCGACGAACGGGTGAGAGAGCTCCTGACCCCCGATGAGATCTCCATCGGTGACTACGTCCTGACGGGTGGGGAGCTGCCGGCCCTCGTGCTCCTGGATACGGTGATCCGGCTGCTACCCGGCGTACTGGGCGATGAAGACTCGGCTCGGTATGATTCATTTGTGGACGCATTGTTGGACTTTCCCCACTACACGCGGCCGCCGAGTGTGCAGGGGCGTACGGTTCCGGACGTGCTGCTGTCCGGCGACCACGAGCGGATCAGGCGCTGGCGTCGGAAGGAGGCGCTTCGGCGCACAAAGGTGCGGCGGCCCGATCTTTTGCGGCACGCACCCTTGAGCGAAGAGGATCTCAGGCTTCTGGAGGAGATCGAAAAAGAGGACGAGTTCGGTTAGGTAACTGAAGGTGTAACGGGCGCGATGTGCGCACCTCGTATATCCTGATATGTTGGAGGCTGAATCATGAATGTCATCAGAAGCGTCGAAACACCCTCGTTGAAGGGGGAGATTCCCAGCTTTTCGCCGGGCGATACGATCAAGGTGCAGGTGAAGGTGCGGGAAGGGGATAAGGAACGACTCCAGGCATTTGAGGGGGTCGTCATTCGTAAACGCGGGAGCGGCTTGGGTGCCACGTTTACGGTCCGCAAGGTGACCTACGGTGTCGGGGTCGAGCGTATCTTCCCTGTCCATTCCCCCATGATCGAGAAGGTCGAGTGCGTCAGACGGGGTCGTGTTCGTCGGGCCAAGCTCTACTACCTGCGAAAGCTGAGGGGCAAGGCTGCGCGTATCTCCGAGCGCAAGCTGACGTAACGAAGATCGCCGCGTCGCCGCCTGGAGAGGTGGAAGCCTGCCTTCGCGCTGACGGACATCGGCTTATCGCGGGGGTTGATGAGGTTGGGCGCGGGTCGCTGGCCGGGCCTGTCGTCGCAGCCGCAGTGATCCTGCCCCCGACCTGTGCGATTCAGGGGGTGCGCGACTCCAAACTTCTCAGCGCGCGACGGCGCGAGCAGCTCGATGCCGCGATCAGGGCCGAAGCGACGGCCGTGGGCTTCGGCGTCGTTCAGGAGGAGATGATCGATGCCCTTAATATCCTCCAGGCGACCATGCTGGCGATGCAGCTCGCCATCGACGCCTTGAATCCACCCCCCGGTTTCGTCCTGATCGACGGCAACCAATCCCCCTGCTGCGCCATTCCTCATCGAGTGATCCCTTCCGGAGACCGTCTCTGTTTCTCTATCTCGGCAGCATCCATTCTGGCCAAGGTGGCCCGAGACCGGATTATGCTGGCGTACGATCTGGCTCTTCCACACTACGGTTTCGGCCGACATAAAGGGTACGGGACCTCGGAACATCTGTCGGCTGTTGCGCAATTCGGCGTGAGCCCTATTCACCGGAAGAGCTTCAAGGGCGTTCGGGAATACGTATGACGGAGACCCAACGATGACAACCGGGCGATCGGCGCTTGGAACGGAAGGGGAGCGCGCGGCAAAGGCGTATCTGCAGACCAAAGGGTTCCGCATCCTCCACGAAAACTACGTCACCCCGCTGGGCGAGATCGATCTGATTGCGCAGGAGAAAGACGTACTGGTGTTTGTGGAGGTGAAGACCCGCACCTCCAACGAGTTTGGTCCGCCGCAGGCCTCGGTCACGCCACGGAAGCAACATCAGATCGTCAAGGTGGCGGAACTGTTCTTGCAGCGCCATCGATCGTCCGGGTCCGCCTGCCGCTTCGATGTCGTCGCGGTTACGTTTCCCGGGGGCCAGGCAGGAGCGCCTGAGATCCTCCTGATCCGGGATGCCTTCAGCAGCGAGGGGACCACCATCTTTTAAGGGAGAGACGATGCTGGCCAAGGTGCTATCGAGCGCAGTAACGGGCGTCGAGGCCTACCTGGTGGACGTCGAGGTCGATATCGCCCAGGGACTGCCCAACTTCAACATGGTCGGACTGCCGGACGCCGCGGTCAAGGAGAGCCGAGACCGAGTCAGGGCGGCTATCAAGAACTGCGGATTCGACTTTCCCGCCCGGCGGATCACCGTGAACCTGGCGCCGGCCGACGTCAAGAAGGAGGGCGCCTGCTTCGACCTCCCCATCGCCTGTGCCATTCTGGCGGCGATGGGCCTGATCAAGCCCGACCGCCTCCAGAGCCATCTGCTGTTGGGTGAGCTGGCGCTGGACGGCAGTGTCCGAGGGATCACCGGCGCCCTGCCGATGGCGGTCGCGGCCGCGCGCAGCCGACTTGCCGGGATGATCCTGCCGACAGAAAACGCCCCCGAGGCGGCCGTGGTAGAGGGGCTTGAGGTCTTCGGGGTCGAGACCCTTCCGCAGGTGGTGGAGTTTCTGAACGGCGCACAGCCGATTCCGCCCACATGTGTCGACCTGCAGGAGGTCTTTGCCCAGCACGCCAGCTACGGCGTCGATCTGGCCGATGTGAAGGGACAGGCGCATGCGAAGCGAGCGCTGGAGGTGGCGGCGGCCGGCGGCCACAACATCCTCCTCATTGGCCCACCAGGGTCCGGCAAGACAATGCTCGCCAAGCGGCTGGCCACCATTCTGCCTGACCTGATTTTGGAGGAGGCGATCGAGGTGACGAAGATCCACTCCATCTGCGGCTTTGTGCCGTCCCGGACGGCTTTGGTGGCGACGCGACCCTTCCGATCGCCGCACCACACCATCTCGGATGCCGGGCTGATCGGCGGCGGAACGAACCCGCGCCCCGGCGAGGTGAGCCTGGCGCATCACGGTGTCCTCTTTCTCGACGAGCTACCTGAGTTCAAGCGGTCGGTCCTGGAGGTGTTGCGCCAGCCGCTGGAGGACGGTAACGTGACCATCGCGCGCGCCGCGACCTCCGTCACCTACCCGGCCCGCTTCATGCTGGCCGCCGCCATGAACCCCTGCCCATGCGGCTTCTTCACCGACCCGCAACGGCCCTGTACCTGTTCCCCCCAGCAGATCCAGCGGTACCGATCCCGGATCTCCGGCCCGCTGTTGGACCGGATCGACCTGCACCTCGACGTCCCGCCGCTTCGGTATCGGGAGCTGACCACCGATTCGCAGGGGGAGTCCTCTGAGCAGGTCCGGACGCGGGTCAAACAGGCGAGGGCCGCGCAGCAGGAGCGATTCAGACGAACCCGGACCTTCTGTAACGCCCAGATGGGTGTGAAGCAGATTCGACGACACTGTACGATCGGGTCCGACGGCCAGGCGCTCCTGGAGGCCGCCATCGAGCGGCTCGGACTGTCCGCGCGGGCGCACGACCGGATCCTCAAGGTGGCCCGCACCATCGCCGACCTCGAAGGCCACGAGACGATCCGGACCGACCACCTGGCCGAAGCGATCCAATACCGGACCTTGGATCGTCGCACCGGGTGGTGAGCCTTTGATCCTGTCACCTCTTTTGACTTTCACATCGAATCTGATAAGGTGAAAGTCGTGTTCAGCGTTTGTCCTTGGTACTCGTCTGAGACTCGCTTCATAAGATGTGGAAATGGTGCTGCGATTGCCGGGGGTGCGAGGTGTTGTTTATCGGGGATCGGCTGATAAAGTCTGGCACAAGGTCGACCAGTGTGCGCAAACGATGGACAGCTTCAGGAGGAGACTGGCGTGGCGGAGACGTTCGAGGAGCTTCCCATGATTGACAAGCGCCGCATCCTGGCCGCCGGAAAGACCATAGGCCAGTTCGTCTTTCAGCGTACTGCAGCCATACTCGTTGGCCCACCTGCCGCTACCGATGGTGTCATCCAAAACGGAAGCTGTTTCATCCTCCGAGTTCACGGTAAGGCATATCTCGGTACGGCTCGACACGTCGTACGGTTCTGGATGGACCGCAGGGCTACCGGCGAAAGCGTGGTATTCCAGATTGGCCGCGCCAGCCTTGAGCCCGCGCACCGTATCGTGTGGGAGGACGAACAGGCTGACATTGCGTTCCTTCGACTTGAAGAGGCGGAAGTGGCGCTAATCGGCATCTCCACCTTCGAACCCACATGCGGTTGGCCCCCTCCACGTCCGGCTGTTGGCGACTTCGTCCACATCACCGGGTACCCCGCTTTCCAGCGCCGCCAACCAGGCCCGGCTGCCTATGATTTCCGAAGTCTGGGCTTCCGTCTCAGCGTCAAGAGTATCGGCGAGCACCACCTGGCCTGTCAATTTGAACGCGAGTACTGGATGGTCACTGATGGCTTTGCGATTCCTCCGGTAGGCGTTGACCTGGGCGGCATGAGCGGAGGCCCGGTACTGCTTGAGCGTCCTCTAGCCTACCCGCTCATCGGTTTGGTGGCTGAGCATACGCCTGCGTATGAGATCATGCGTGTCAGCACACTCGGCCATGCGCCGGAGACGTTCGAGGGGCGAGATACCGTCTAACGAGGTGAAGAGCTTGACGAAGCCGGCGTAAGCACCTGAGTTTCTTAGGCGATCGCGGTGTTGTGCTGCTTCGGGGTAACGGACGCATGATCGCAAGAGGTAACTCCCGTATGGTACGCACAAGGAAACGGGTGGACCGGAAGGCTCCGGTGTCTGCATACCGGCAGGTTATTCCGACCGAGGGCAGGCTCTCGGAAGGGGCCGCCTCCTATGGACGTCCTCATGCCGGTCGGCAGCTTGGTTTTGATTTTGTTGAGAACGTCAGAACCGGAAATGGTTTTCGCGATCCGGCGTTTTCGGACAATAAGACACAGCCGCTCCATCGCTGGGTTCCGTGGATTGCCGGGTTTTCTGCGCAATTCGTTCAGGATTGCTTCGAGACTTTTCTGAAGGATCGCAGGAGGCGCGCGACCTCGCGCGTCCTCGATCCATTTGCCGGTGTCGGAACGACGCTGGTCCAGTCGCTCTTGAGTGGATTCGACTGCCTCGGTTTCGAAATCAATCCCTATGCCGCCCTCGCTTGTAAGGCCAAGCTGAATTCACCCAAGCTTGATCTGGAGAAGTTGGAGGCATACTGTCTGGAGTACCAGAAACTGGCCGCCGAAGCCGCCCAGCCGGGTGGCGTACAGAGGCCAGCCGAGTTCGAGACGCGCATCCCGTTCTTCAGCCCCTCCGTTGAGGCGCAAGTTCTCGCATTCCTCAACTTCGCCGAAGAGATTCCGGACCCGGATATTGCTGACCTGTTTCGTGTGGCCTTCGGCTCCGTGATGGTAAGCTTCTCCAATTACACGTATGAGCCAAGTCTGGGCTCCCGGCCAGGGGCCGGGAAGCCGCTCATTGAGAAAGCGGACGTCCACTCCACGATTCTGCGTAAGCTCTTCGATATGGTGTCCGACATTCGATGGATCAAGCCGCGGGTGGAAGCTCTTCCGAGTGCAAAGGGGCAGGTCTACAACCTCGATTTCCTGGAAACAGAAGATCTGTTACCGGCGTGTTCCGTGGATTTAATGGTCACCTCTCCCCCATATATGAATAACTATCACTATGTCCGCAACACGCGCCCTCAACTCTTCTGGCTCTCCTTGGTAGCTTCTCCGAAAGAATTACGGCGACTGGAGGAAGCCAACTTCGGAAAGTACTGGCAGACGGTCCGTTCCGCAAAGCCGTTGGATTTGCAATTCGATCACCCCGAGTTAGCTCGCACGCTTGCCAGACTTCGTCAGACCCGTACGGACAAGGGGCCGTACGGTGGGCCTGGGTGGGCCAACTATGTGACGGCCTACTTCAACGACTGCGACCGCTTCTGTCGCGTATTGAAACGAGCTTTGGCGCGACGCGGTATAGGAGTAGTTGTGATAGGGAATTCAATCATCCAGGGACACGAGATCAAGACGGACCTCGTTCTTGCGGATATCGCCCGTCACAATGGGTTCGAGCTGATGGGGGTACAGCAGATCCGCACGAAGCGCGTCGGCGCCAGCATCACGACCTCCGCTGTGAGGCGAGGCGAACGAAACCAGGCAACCCTCTACGAAAGTGCCGTCATTGTGAGAAAGAGGTAATTCCGGATGGCCACGTTCTGTCATGTGTGATAACCATACCTTCCACTTCGACATTGATCAAGCTTATGAAGACCAGTTGGGCACCGCACTGGAGGCCAGTCCGGAACACCCGCTGTCTGCACCCGAAGCTGGTCGTCAACCGGGCGTCTACGTGCTTTTCCGACGTGGGCTGCCCGTCTACGTCGGTCAGGCTCGAGAACTTCGATCCCGTCTGAGAGACCATTTGAAAAAGGTAGAAAATCGTGCGGGAATCACGCCTGACGAAGTCACCTGCCGGTTTCTCGCAATTGTAAGGATGTGGGAAGTGGCGCGCGCCGAAGATGTCCTGATCCGGCGCTACAACCCGGAGTGGAACGGCATCCCTGGGTTCAGCATGCACGTTCCCGGAAGAGGGCGTCCGGGTATGCCGGGGTATGTCAATGAGTGGGACCGGCGATTTCCCCCGCGACGGCCACGATAGGAGCGGGACTGCATGATTTAAAACTATCGCTTGGCGAGGCGATCCAGTGTCGGACCTGAACGGAAGGATGGTTCAGACGCATCTTCTTGAATTTGAAAAAGAAGGTCGCTGGCCTACACTGTACCTATGAACACGATCGCGTTGTCAGATAATGAGCGGGCCGCACTTTCGGAGTTGAAGAGAGAGCTCGAGGAACGGTTCGAGCTTCTCGATTTTCGTATATTCGGCTCAAAGGCGCGTGGGGAGGCGGCACCCGATTCCGACATCGATGTGATGATCGAGATTGAGGAGTACAATCCGATATCGGAGTCTGAGATCGATGACATTGTGTTCAAGATCAATCTCGAACATGACTGCCTGATCTCCGTCGTCATTTTCGGCAGGCGGGAAATTGAAGAGGGGCCACTTGGAGAATCGCCGCTGTACCGCGTCATTGAACGGGAGGCAGGTGTCTCACTGATATTGACACAGAGGGGTCGACGAAAAGAAGCGGGAGCTGATCCGGTACCGGCTGAGGCGGGCTGAGGAAAGCCTGGAAGAAGCGGCATTCCTCCTGGCAGGAGGGAAAGATGGAAAGATATGGATAAAGCGCACGACATTCAGCACGTATCCTTCTCCGGAACCATCATGTACCTGCGAGTCGACGGGAAGGATTATCAGATCGATGTCGCTGGTGAGTCAGAACGCTTGCGCACCGCGACGCAGCAGCAGAGGGAACACTTCGAGATCTCCCCGGCTGGTTACGGCATTCACTGGCCGGATGTGGATGAAGACCTGTCCATTGACGGGCTCATCGGTGTGAGGCATACACCGCCGTTCGTTACGACCGAAATATAGAAGGTAGTCCTGCAGGCTGGCTCAAGGAACGAAACCCGTCTCAAGAACCGTGGCGATTGCGCCGGAACGTGCGGCGGAATCGAAGCTCTCACTCGCTTGCAGCGTTCACAAGCTCAAACGGTATGATGAGATACAATCTCGAAATCAAGTGGCCCGTCATGGTAGGATTATAGCGTGTCGCTGTGAAGGTCAAAGAGCTCATTGCCCTGCTTGAGGCTGACGGGTAGTTTCAAGTTCGAACGAAAGGCAGCCACAGGCACTTTCATCACTCGACTAAGCCTGGAACTGTGACGGTCTCGGGAAAACCGAGCGTGGACGTTCCTCCCGGTACGCTCCATCATGCACTGAAACAAGCGGGGCTCAAGAAGTAAGGAGTCGCCATGCGTTATCTTGTGGTTGTTGAAAAAGGCCCTACATCATTCGGAGCATATGTACCCGACCTACCGGGTTGTATTGCGGCTGGCGAATCGAAGGACGAAGTATTAGTCCTGATTCGGGAAGCAATCGAATTTCATCTGGAAGGCTTGAAGGCCGACGGACAGCCTATCCCGCAACCCTCTTCATCCAGCGAGCTTATCGAAGTCGAAGCCGCCGCATGACATTTCGTTCAAGTAGACTGCCCATTGCAGTCCGGCAGGCTGGGTTGAGGAACGACACCCGACCCAGTGATCCTGGCGGGATCGTCGGAAGTCGCGGCGGATCGGTGGGAGAAAGCGGATTGGCGGGACCCGCTTCACTCATCCCGGCCTGCAACTCTGTCAGTTGCCTCCGTAACGAAATCTCTTGACGTGTATGCATATCGTACATATAGTTAGACCGTGCGCTTCCAATTCGATCCGACAAAGGCCGCGAGCAATCTCAAGAAACACAGGGTGTCCTTTGCCGATGCGGAAGGCGTCTTCTACGATCCTCTCGCCATCCATCGATTGGATCCCGATTCGGCGGATGAAGAGCGATTCGTCGCAGTCGGTATGGGGAGTGCGGGACACGTATTGGTTGTTGTGTATACGCTTCGCGGCGAGGACATTCGGCTCATTTCGGCTCGCCGTGCTACGCGACGTGAGGTAACGAACTATGAGGGCTGAGTACGACTTTTCAAAGGGTAAGCGAGGCGCGCTGATCGCTCCGAAGGGTAAGACACGCATCACGATTTATATCGACAACACGGTGCTCGATGAGTTCCGCGCTCGCGCGGAGCGCGCGGGTACCGGATATCAAACCATGATGAACGAGGCGCTCAAGGCCTTCCTGGGAAAGCGCGAGTCTCCCGTGACGGAAGCCGTATTGCGCCAAGTGATCCGAGAAGAACTGCCGAGGGTCTCGCGGCTCGCTGTGCGCTCACCTGGGGGCGCCAAGCAACGGCGCGTCGGTTAGCTCGGTAAGCTGGGTTGAGGAACGACACTCGGCTTAATGATCGTGGCGGTATGTCAGATCTGGAGATCATATGCGCTTCAAACCCAGCGACTACCTGTTGATGTTCATTCCGTTCATTGCCTTGATCGCCCTTCTTGTTGCCGGATTTGTCTATGCGATATTCATGAAATAGCCCCCACGCGCGTGTATCCGGTCCGTCTATCCCATGGCGAGACCCTTTCCGAACTGGAATCATGCAATCGTCGGGTACCCTCCGCACTGTCGCCCTTCTTGAAGCCGCCAAGGGCCTGCTCGTCCTTGTGGCCGGCATCGGCGTACTGTCGTTCGTTCATCATGATGCGCAATGGGTCGCCGAGCGGCTGGTAGGGCACCTCCATCTCAATCCTGCCAGCCGGTATCCGCGTATTTTTCTTGAGTTCGCAGCTCAGGCTACAGATTCGCGATTGCGGACTCTGGCTGCTTTGGCTGCAGGATATGCGTCAGTACGATTTGTGGAGGCGTACGGTTTATGGCTGGAAAGGCGCTGGGCGGAGTGGTTTGCTGCCGTGAGCGGCGGCATCTATATCCCGTTTGAGATTTACGAACTGTTGTATGGCGAGAGCTGGCTGTCCTTCGCGGCACTGCTGGGCAATATTATTGTTGTTGGGCTGATGATTCAGGCGTTATCCCGCAGGCGTCCACCCGGGTAACCCTGGGGGCAATACATCACCTGATCCGGCAACAGGGGCGCGAGTACGAGACGCAAAACAGGGGAAGCCCATATAAGGGGCCCATGGAGGGACGGACGATTGTCGGCTCCTGATGCGATCAGCCTGTGATTACGGCCGGTTCGAGCCTTGTTGTCCCGATACGATCGAATAATTGAGTTGGATGTCGATGCGTGTGGGGCCGTGTGAAACCTGAAATGCCGCCTGCGCATGGCTGGGTGGGCCTACAAGAAGCGTGGGATTGTTCGAGAAGCCGGCGCCTTCGGCGGGTATCCCGATCCAGTTCCTGTCAAGTTTCTTATTCCCGTTTTCATCGTGGTAGACGCTGGCGGCATAGGTACCGGCCGAAACGGCAATGCAGAATGCCACGGTTCCGCGTTTTGCGGCGAAGTGTTGTTTAAAAATCCTTTTGCCCTTCACGAGGAAATCGTCGGGGTTATCGCCGTACAGGACGAACATGATATTCCCGCGATCGCTCCTGACACCATGCACCCGAACATCGATGGCGGTCGACGCGCCGCGGTCGCATGGACCTTCGGTCGCTTGAATCTGGGCCTGCGCGCCCCCGCTCCACGACAGTACCAGCAGGCAAACGAACCAGAAACCAACGAAGAAGGACTTCACGTCGTCTCTTTGCTGACGGGCTGCTACCGAAACGCCCCGCGCCGGTAGAGCCTGCCAAGAATTAGCGCCGTCGCGAACCATGGGTAGCGCTCGTAATACGGCGGCATCTCGATCCGTATGCCGGAATGCCGTTCGATCTTCCACAGGATGTAGTCCCTGCCGCTCTTAAAGGTGAGCAACCCTTTCAACAGGCGTAACACGTTCAGGAATTTTCCGTGTATTGTCCGAATTCGCCAGACGAGGCCGGCGATGAAACGGTCGGCGAAGGGTATGGCCGCATGATATCTGGTCGTCCGGTCCTCTTCGACCGGACGGACATCAAACGGCGTGCAGCCCATGGCGATGCGGGTGACCTGCTCGTAGTACTCGCGTGAGGCGTCAACCAGTCGCGCGACGGCGTCCGTCCGTTCAGGCCGCAGTTCGGTGCCATAGGTCAGGCGCAGTCCCCGCTGCCACAGTTCGCGGGCATCGAACGACGACGGCAGCATCGGCAGGACGCGGTCGACGAATGTGACGACGGCCCGGGCTAAGGCCGGATAGATCCGCCGTGCATCGTGTTCATGTCGAGCATATACGACCCCGGTGGGTTGGGCAAACCGTGCCCAGAGATAGGAATGGAAACAGCGTGGCGAGACACCGCGCTCGAGGTCTTCACGTGAGATGACGATGTACTTCGCTCGGAGTGAGCGGCCGCCGTGCGAGGTCTCCAGGTAAAACACCGTGGGCGGCAGGACCCTATGCAGCCACTGTTGCCAGACGGTCCCCGGAAGAGCTCGGTAGTCGTCGACCACGACACACAGATCGACAAGCCCCTCATCCGTCCGGTTGCGGAAGCAGGAACCGTAGGCGAGTACCGCAGACGCGACCCCCTCATAACGCTTGATCAGCGCGTCGGCCAAGGCCTGCGTACCAGGCGTGACGGGTCGCCTGCTCTCTTGCTCGATGATGGAGGTCAGTTGCCTCCACGCTTCTTGCGGTTTATCGCGCATAGGTCGCGGTTTCCGGGTGTCGCCACTCTTCCACCGGATTGTGTCCGGTCTTGCCTGCCATTTTTGCGCTTCGCAGCAGTTCGCGGAGCGCCGCGCACAAACCGGAGAAGATCCCCTTCTTGTACGGGGAATCGTCCGGAAGGGCTGTCATCAATCGGCGGTGGGCCTCACCCATGGAGTGATAGGGCATCAACGGAAACAGGTGATGCAGGGCATGATACCGTAAACCGATAGGAAACAGGAGCAGCGTCAACAAGGAACGACCCTCGATGGTCAGAGAATCCTCAATCTGCTCCACGTACGTCATATTGCCGCCCGTGTTCATGAACCGGTGCGCCGCCAGGGTCCGAACCCAGTTCAGCGCAATCGTACAGATCGACAGGCCATAAATCAATCCGACCGTTGTCCAGGCGACAACTCCGGTGAGTATCAGCCCAATGACGATCATCAACCACAGCAGGCAGGCCAGGTCCAGTATTGCCCACAACCCCAGGGGTTCCGTTGAAGGAATGACGCGCCGATAGTACGGGTTGATCGTATATGAGGACCAGGATTCCAGGACCCATCGACGAGAAGGCGGATACAGAAACGACAGCGGTACCAGGATCAGGAAGCGGAAGGCGGCCAGGAGCGGTACAGCCGGAATCTGCGCAAGATAGAGCAGCGTTTCCCGAATCGGTGACGAACCCAGCGGCAGATACTCTCCCTCGGCCGGGGTGCCGAACTTACGGGGATGATGATGGTCAAGGTGACTGCGGTACAGGAGTGAATGAAGGAGAAACGGTATGCCGAACATTAGATTCCAGACGATATGAAATCCTACCATGGAGGGCTCTTCTCTGTGGACCAGTTCATGGATGAAGATGCCGACCCTGAACAACGCCAGTCCGGACAACAGACCAGCGCCGATCTGCATCCATGAGAACGCCGGCGCCGTCAGATAGATCGCGGCGAAGCCGTAGCCGATAGACAGCGTAATGAGAAAGTCGGCCCAGTAGAGCAGCGGCTTTGGCGTGAACAGATCCTGAACCAGCTTCTTAATCTCCCGGCGTGAAAAATCCGGGGTCTCGTACAGAGCGGCGGCCGACGATCTCGATCCCCCCACGGTCGTCGAGGACACCCTTTTTTCAGACACGTACAAAGTCAACCTCCCCTCCGTAACTCACTGTTAACGAATGCGGTGGCCGGTTTATAAGAATTTGTCCGTCAAGCGTACAGGCCGTCTTTAATTGCAGGACGGCTTCATGGATGTTCCGGCTTGTGTACCCGGACTCGGGTATCAGGCGCCGACTGGGTCTCCCCGACAGTAATGCCGGCGTCGCGCGCAGAAGACCCTGCGGCTGATCGGCCACCGCCGTATATTTAAGCGGGCCGTCTTCCCGTCCCCAGTACGGGCGTATGCCGGGATTCAGGCGCGCCAAGGTGGTAATGAACAGCGCAAGGTAGTCGCGCGTTTCGTATGGTTTGTCATCCAACCGAACAGTGATTGGAGTCGGCTCGACGACGCGGCGTCGAAGTGCAAGGCCCAACAGATACCGGCCTACAGTGACGGCAGTTCCCACGGCGCCGCGCATCAGTCTCGATTTGGCCCGCCGACGGGTCACATGTCGAACTCGGGTGACTTGCGCAATGCCGGCCGCGCTGAAGAACATCCCGAACCGCGGCGTGCTATCCGTCCCGCCGTCTACCCGCAGGACCGCCCGACGGACAAGTTGTGCGGTCGGTCCCCTCCCCTCCGCCCAGGCGAGCAGGCGCTCCAGTGCCTGTATCGGCTTACCCTCCATGCCGACATCGCCGGCGGTCATATTGGTGGTCCCACCGGCAATGAGCGCCAGGGACGGCAGTACCGTAAAGGGCCCGTTGTGCAACAGGGCGGTTAATGCGGCCTGGACGGTTCCGTCCCCTCCACAAATACCCACGACATCCACGTTCTGCGCAGCCATGGCCGCAAGAGCGGCGGCCACGCTCGCCGGACCGACAACGTATTGGCAGACCGCCGTCTCGTACGGCTCCAGAACGCGAAGGAGGCCGTGCAGTCCGTCGCGATTCCTTCCGCTCTTTGGATTGATCAGGATACCGACCCGCCGCGTACGCCGAACCGGCAGCAACTGGCCGGCGCAAGACGCACGGTCGGCTTCACTCATCACACTGGTCGGTGTTGTGGTATACAACATCGCGTAGACGTTACCCCCCTCATTCTCCGCTTGTTATCGCGGAGTGGCAACCTGATTGGTGAAGAGCCGTACGGCAAGGGAATGACCGCTGCCGCGTTCGGTCGCCTCGGCCAACCAGGATTGCAACGGTCCGTGTGTGCGCGCATACACAGCGACGCCGAGGCGCATCAGCAGCACAAGCGAAGACAATATGGTCCATACGGTCACAGCCACCAAGCCAAGATCCGGCCTGCCCGCTACCAGGCTTGCGGTAAGAAGGATCATATTCGGGTTGCGCCGGGCTGTCACCAGTCTGAAATACGAGTCAATGGGACGCCAGCAAAAGATTACAAACCCGCCAAGGCACTTCCTGAAGACGCCCTCAACCAGACGCCCGATAATGTAACCAATAAAGATCGCCCAGATCGCCAGTCGCAGACTCAGCCACGGAATGCCCGGTGTGAAAGCGTCCAATCCAAGACCCCATAGCAGGTACCAGAAGGGCGGGTGGATCAGGTCCAGAAGGTGATCGAGTAAGTGCCCGAATCTGGTGCTGGTGACGGTCACACGGGCAAGCTTTCCGTCAACCGTATCAAGAAAGGTCATCAACCATCCGGCGGCAAGTCCCCACCCGCAGAGACCTTTCATGAACAGGACGGCGGCCGCCAAGACCAATATCAAACTGATCGTTGTGACATGGTTGGGCCTTAACCCGGCGGCGACGCATAGACGCACGGCGCTTTTGGCGGGAGACGGCCACAGCCATTTGGTCACCAGATCGGTTACGCTCTTGTAGGAACTCGCAAACAAACGTTCTTCCAACGTCCGTTTCGTGTCGGGCTTGATCGGTTTCGCAAAAGGGGGCTCCGATTTACGTAACCGCGGATCAAACGAGGACAACTGATCCCCCAACTTCTCAATCCGAACGGAGGAGGGCAGCGTGGTGACGCTCCGCTCCAGAGCCAGGACCGCCCGTGTCTGTATTGCCAGGTTGGCCGGTACGTGAGCGGCGATGATCGCGCGTGAGGTCCCAACCGGCACCTCAAGCATGATATTGGATGACTTAGTCATGGCCTGGAGTATGCGGCTATCCACGAGATAATCTCCGCGGACGATCAGTACAGAGTCATCCGGTTTAAGGAGAGACAGATCGTCCATCATCACGCTTACGCCGACCGGTTTCAATACCCGCCGGTAGCGCTCGCGAGATGAAAGCCCCCAGAGTGTGACTGGAGTCTCTCCGAGTATGTGAGCGTAAATCGCCATGACGTAAAACGAGTATACTTCCGAGGATACGGGACGCCGCCCCGCTCTTACCCCGACACCGGATGAGACGGTCGGAGGGCTTGGAAAAAACATATATTTATACTATGCGCAGGGTAGGCTCGTCAAGCTCGACCGTATCCTCCCAGAGGATAGATTGCCGCCCCGTTCATCTGGGTTCGTCATCTATTAGCTTTTGATCGTTCTGCCGGTTCGCTCAGGGCAAAAACCGGCTCATGACCGTTCGTCACCAATGACGCCTCGCCGTCGTGTATCCGATAGACCCTATCGCCGCTTCCCACTACGGTCGCCTCATGTGAGATGGCGACAATAGTGAGCCGACCTCGAAGGTCTCGCAACGTTCGGCAAATGATCGCGGTATTCTCCTGATCGAGTGCGCTGGTTACCTCATCGAGGATTAAGAGCTTAGGCCGATGAGCCAATGCGCGGGCGATCGCGATGCGTTGTCGCTGGCCTCCTGATAGTGCGGTGCCGCGCTCCCCGACCGACGCGTAGATCCCTGAGGACTGCGCTGCAACAAAGTCCCAGGCGCCGGCGGCGCGCAGTGCCGCCTCGGCATCGGCCTCGCTCAATTCGGGATCGCCGAGCGTCACATTCCGCAACACGGTATCGTGCAGGAGAAACGGCTCTTGCGGGACGTACCCGATCATTCGCCGCCACTGCCTCAGGTCAACCTGGTCCAAGGAAAGATCGTCGATCCAGGTGCGACCCTCCTGCGGACGCAACAGACCTGTGAGCAGATCGGCAACCGTCGTCTTTCCGGCCCCCGACGGACCGATAATCACGGTAAATGACCCCACTGGAACGGTCAGCGACGCATTCCGGAGTACGTATTTGTTTCCGTAACTGAAGGTGACCTTCTCCAGGCGCAGCGACCGTTCCAGGTGGGGGGGGAGGCCGCCCGGTTCTGTTTCGCGATCGCGGCTTGCACCGTCGATCGCGGCTTGCAGCGACCAGAAGGCGCTTTCCAGGGTCCGCGCCTTCTGATACTGCCGCTGCATTCTGGCCAGGAAGGTCAGCATGCGCGCGAGCAGGATCACCATCACCATCACGACATTGAGGGGCATCTTCCACTGACTCAGGGTGACGTATAATCCGACCACGACGACGATCGCCAGGGTCAGGTCTTGGGAAGAGCTGAGAAGCTCGGTGCTCAGCACCTCTCGCTGAAACGCCCGATTCAGCCGCTTGGTGCTGGACTGAAGTGACGGGCCGATCAGCTCTTCCCGAGCCATTGCCTTCAGCGGCTTGATCGATTGGAGGCTATCGGTAAGGCCGGCGACCAGTGATTTCAAGAGCTTGGTCTGACGTGTTCCCGCCCGATGCGCCTTCCGGACCAGGTAGCTGAGCCCGTAGAGGATCAGTACTCCGGGAATAAGAAATGCAAAGGTCGCCTGACGGGCCACGACGAGGGCCACACCTGCATATACAACGGCTTCAATGAGTAAGGTAATGGCCTTGGCACCCTCGAAATACGCCATAGACGCCCGCATCGCCTCGGTTCCTACGGCGTTGGCGAGGCTCCCGATCGGTTGACGTACGTAATACTCCCACCGGGCAGCCAACAGGGTTCGCAAGAGGGTGAGCCGTAGATCGGTGGCCACGTGCGTCACAGTGTAGCCCACTTGGGTCTTGGCCAAGAGAGCAAATGCTGCCTTGACCGATATACAGAGGACGATGAGGATCAGCAGTGTGCCGACGGTTGGTTTCAGTCCTACGGCTGAGAGCGCCTGCGTCAGCATCTGCTGCGCTCCGAACAGATGGGAACCGGCCGCGGGCTGGTTGTCGGTCGCCATGCTGAGCACGGGGAGCAGCATGAGGAGTCCGACCCCCTCCGCAATGCTGGCAAACAGGAGGCAGATCAGCGTGATCGTGCTCCGTCGGGGATATTTCCGAATGATGGTAATCAAGAACCGCATAGCAACACGTAGCTGTCAGACGTACACGCGACTGACGCACAAGCCCTCGGGGCCGGCTTTGCAGCGCCGTCGTCGCGAGCGTATCATCGCCGTACCACCCGTCCGACGGTTGTTCCGCACCGGCTACCTTACCCAAAGAAGTGAATCACAAATACTACATTATAGCGTAATATCGGCAATTCTTGGCAATAATCCGGGGGGATAGTCATGAATGTGAGTCGCCGCATCAGCCGTATGTTGACGAGGCGCTAATGTCTGCTATGGGTCCGCAGCGGGTCGGTCAGACGGCAGCGAGGGTCTTGTGGGTCTGTGAATCGGTCACCAAAAACCTGGCAATAGCATCGGCGCCGCGCTCGGCCGCGGTGCTTCCGGACTCGTCATGGAAAGTATAGGCGAACCCTGCCAGTTGTACCGGCAGAAATTGCGGATGGGTTTCTGAAGCGGCCGCCAGCGCCGGGCCAAGATCGCGGGGCACGTCATCGATCACCTGTCCGAAGCGCCAATGGGCGTAGTGCGGATTGTCCTGCCACGCGACCTTATGGGCGTTCAGAAAGATACAAGGTCTCGGTTCGAGGAGAAACTCGTAGATCTGGCTGCTCACGTCTCCCAGATAGATGTCGGCGGCGTGCGTATAGGTCATATCCGATAAGGCCGGGCTGTCCGTATCGATGAGGATATTCGGGACTCCTTTGTATCGGGGGAACAGTGAGGCGTGGTGGCGCCAGCGGCGCTCAAACAACACCGCGTGCGGCGCGAATATCAGGTTGTAGTGCGGATTGGCCACAAAGAAGTCGAGGACCGCATGTCCCATTCTGGTCCACGAGGAGAGAGGCTGGTAAAAGTGCGGATTGTAGACGACCGTCGGATTGGGATTATCGAACAACCGCCGCCGTCCGCGACCCCAGGCGCGAATCACCTCGAACTTCGGGTATCCGGTTACGGCGTAACGCCCCGCTTTCAGACACCCGATCGCGGTCAACCGGTCGACGTTTTTCTGTCCGGGCAACAGCACGAAATCGAACAGCGCGACCTCCTCATCTCGTGTCCCTTCGCGGTCGCCGGCGCCATGCCGCGTGTGGATGAGCGTCAGATCCTTTAGCCCGTACACCGTGTGCAGTCGCCGACAATGTCGTTCCGGCGATACCAAGGCATCCAGACTACGGAAGAAGCCAAGATTGTCTCTAAGGATGCGGGTCTTGCGGCCGAATACAAACAAGGACACAAGCGGATCGATCAGCCGATACCACCAGGCCGGATAGAGTCGGAGGAGCATGCAGCGATGCCCCGGATAAAGTGCGCCGATCGACCTGGCCATCTCAACCTCGACCTCGGTCGAGGTGACAATGATGACCTCGAATTCCGGGTGCCGGCGCGAGAGCTCAAAGGCGTAGGGCGCCGCGTGCGGCATCTGATGCGGCGAATAGTGATTGAAGAGGAAACCGATACGCATGTCGACACCTTACGAGCGAAGGGCGCCGACGGGCGCTGCGGGCTGCGAACGTACCGATGTGGCGTTCCCGGTCGGTGAGCCCCCGACCTTGGGTCTCGCCGCCCCTTCTACAGGTTCGTGAGACCGAGGGGTTTCGGTCACACCAAGCAGTACCTCGAGATACCGTTCCGCCGCGTGATCAACGCGGTAGTGGCCCGCTCGCGCTCGCAACCGCTCGCGATCAGGCGGGCTATCCAATACCGACTTAATAGCCGCCGCCAAGGCCGCGGCATCACCGACAGGCACAAGGGGTCCATACACACCACCCTCCAGAATCTCCGCCGGGCCGGCGGGACAATCCGTACTCACCACCGGACAGCCGCAGGCCATGGCCTCGATAAGCGCGTTCGGTAATCCCTCCCAGGCAGATGAGAGCGCGAACACAGCACTATGCGCCATATAAGGATACGGATTGTCCAACCAACCCGGCAACGCAAGGTCGGAGGCTATTCCAAGTTGTTCGGCGAGGGCGGCAAGCCGTGTACGGGCCTTCCCTTCACCAAGGATCATCAGTCGGACCGGGCGCCTCGCACGCACCTTCGCAAAGGCATGAAGCAGTGTAGGAAAGTCTTTCGCAGTAGTCAGGCGTCCGACGCCGAGCACTACAAGCGGCTGGCCGGTCCGGAACCAGGGATGGTCGAGGGGAACTCGCGCCTGCTGCTCAAGCTCAGGCGTCACGACCGGGTTCGGGATAACAACGATCCGCTCACGAGGGATCCCGACGACACGCGACAAATCGTGCGCGATACCCTCCGAATTGGCGATGAACCCATCGGCCCATGGATACAACAGCCTGGCCAATATCGGTAACAGCGGTCGCGGCCACCTTTTGGTGTTCCACGCCGAGCGCGACAGATGATTGCTGACTCGCAGCACAAGACGGGTATGCGTACGCGCCAGGCAGCGCGCCCATACTGCGGCACGATGAACATGGCTGGCGGCGGCAAGCAGAACATCGGGACACTCATGGCGCAGATACCGGATCAACGAGGACACACTGGCTACGACCTGAAGGCGGCGATTGCTGCGGACCAGCGGAAGGCGAAGCAGTCGGGAGTCGAGCGCCACCAGTCGTACATGAGGCGAGACTGCCCGCCTCAGTGAGCCTTCGGATTGGATGACCACGAGGTGGACAACATGGCCCCGTGCGGCAAACGCGTTCGCGAGGGTTACCGTCTGTCGCGGGGCGCCGCCGCCCCGCAGGCTGGCTACGAAGAGCGCGATGACGGCCTTCGTAAACGGCCGAGCACCCGATCCCAAGACCTCACAAGGTCGCTCACTGGCATATCCCGCCATGGCAACACCAACCACCGTGAACCTTATGGTATGACGCACCACGTACGCATAAAGAACGCCGCAAGCGCGCCCTGTCGATTCTATTGCTACTACTAATATGATGCCAGCGGCCTCTCTAGGTCAATCCTCTGAAATCACTACGATTTTTGGTGAGGGAACGGAGCGGGATGGTCAGAATGGGACGACGGTATGGCCGATTATTCGCACGCCAAGCTGCGGGCAAAGCGAAGCCATACCCGCGCCTTCTTGGCCTTCTGGGCCCGACTCGATCGGGCGTGCGCGTCGTAATCGTCAGGCGTTTGCCATGCCACATATGTCGCTAACTTGGCCAGAGCGGCGAGGCGGATCTGAGCGGAGGGCAGCAGGCCCGTGTGCTTGTCGGTAACGCAAGACAGCCAATGTTCGATGGATGAACGTAATTGGGGACACTGTTGGATCAGCTTGATGAGATCGGCGGCTACAGGCTGGGTGTTGCAGCGTTCCCAGTCGAGTACGAAAAGGGTACGATCCTGACCCACCAAGAGATTACTTTTCGCCAGGTCACCGTGGCCGAGCACAACTGGAACGGTCAATTCTCCGAAGGCGAGCCACGTTGCGACCTCTTCCCGGAATCGTTGTACACCTGGATCGTTCTCGTCAAGGAGGCCGGCCACGACCGTAAAGATCTGTTGCCGGTTATACAGATTTGCAGCGTGTTGCTGCTCTATGCCACTTCGGCTGTAATAGGCAAAGAGGGCCGGCAACAGTCGTTCTGAGACCAGCGGCCAGTCTGAAGAGAGACCGAAGGGACGGCCTGTGATGGCCTCTTCCAAAATATAGGGCGGC
Source organism: Candidatus Methylomirabilota bacterium (assembly GCA_003104975.1). Lineage (NCBI taxonomy): Bacteria > Methylomirabilota (SeqCode) > Candidatus Methylomirabilota bacterium. The sequence continues at coordinate 99,419 of PQAM01000008.1, read as the reverse complement.
TGCGTTTCCAGATCCGCGTGGATGATGCGTGGAACTCGCACGCCGGGGGCCCCGCCGAACTGTTCCCTGGCGATATTCGCGCGCTGGAGGTCTTGGCCGTCCAAAGGGCCGAGCGCGATCCACAGGGTCTTGGGATCCTGACCGCCGTAGAAGGCACGCAGGCGTGAGCGGAGGAACACCGCAACGGCGGGGCTACGGGACTCGATCCGCGGTGCGCTGAGCCACAGCCGCAGGCCGGAGAGGGTACTCTGCAACGGAATGATCGGCACGTCGAGGTCGACGCCGGAAAACCGCCGGCCAAACAGTCGGAGACGGTTAAGGAGCAGATCCTCACTGATGAGCCAGTCTCCCGATTGCCGAAAGCGCCGAGGAGTCCTGGATGCGGGAAGAAAATGGTCGAGGCAACCCTCGACCGCCTCGAGTACCTGCATCGCTTGCCGACTCCCATAGGCTTCGAGGCGTTGTCCTCGAGGCAGGCGCGCAAACTCGATCACCCGCGCTCCGCTATGAAGAGGAGGCGAAACGGCTCCTTTCCGATGCATGGCGTCTCGCCAAGGTAGCGTACTGTGTAACCCGCTGGGGCCACCCGACGGAGGGCCGTGACGTTGGTGTTGATGATAGAGTTTCGGTCCAGGTCTATGATGTCCGGGGCGCTCTCCTTGTATTTGGACCGGATGCTCGCCGGTTCGAAGAAGAGCTTGCTACGGGTATGGGTCAGCAGCGTCCGTATCATCTCCCAGGACACCTCAAGACCAAACAGTCTGGCCCAGTAGTGGTGGACCGACAGGCACAGCGTCACGTCAAACTCAGGCAGTCGAGCGATCTCGCGTGGACCGAGATTCATGATCATGAACCCCAAACCCGGAACGTCTTGGTGGAGTGCGCGCGCCTTTTTGACGACTCCGGCGTCGGTATCGATGCCGAGGGCGATCAGTCCCGCCTCGGCCGCCTTGCGTGTGAACACCCCAACGTTACACCCCAGGTCCAGCAGCGTGCCGTCCCCAGCAGAGATTTCACCGGAGATCATGGCCCATCGGTTGTCCATGCCACCGCGCCTCTTCTCCTGATAGGGAGGGTTGCCGCGCCACACTCGCGCGACGGTCTTCTTTACTCGCTTGATGAGAGGCATCTACTCACCTTATCTCGGCTGCCTTCAAAGGCTGCCGCTCCAGAGGGCAGGATTCATGCCGTCCGAACCTCGAAGATATCCTCATGCCGACACCTGACCTCTACCCGACGCGGAACCCCGGTAATCCTCCGCAATCGCTCCGCCTGCTCCTGAAGGGTTGAGGCATCCAGGTGTGGGAAACGCTGCCGTCGATAGTCCGCACTGTAGCGAGGGTCGCCGGCCCGCATTTGCTTTCGCTTTTTGATGGCCCGCCGCTCGGCTGCTATCATGCCGGACAGGCGGGACGGAAGGCGGCTCAGGCCCACATGGGGTGAGCGGCCGGACAGTAGTGTAAGCAGTCTGGCAGATGCCAGATCGCCGTCGAACCCATAGATAGCACGGTTCACGAGACGTCGGCGGGCGCCACCGGGATCGCGATCGGGAGCAGGGTCCCGGATGGCCGAAATCACCTCGCCTTCCGTACGACACTGTGTTCCCAACTCGTTGGGAAGCCGAAACTCGTAGCCCCGATCCTCGACAGGAAGAAAGGACACAATACGTGTGCCGAGCAGAAAACCTTCTACGGCTGTGGTGCAGCCGCTTTGGATAAGACAGTCGCAAGCAATCAGCCACGGCACCACATTGCCCTTACCGCACACCGAGACATTTGAATACCCATCGAGGAGCTTTCGCCAGAGGTCGTGGTTTTCTGACGGGTGAGGTCTCAGGATGATGCGGCGGTCTGGAAACGCGTGCGCGATCGCCGGGATCAACGCCTGGTAGGCCTCGAATGTTGCCTGCTTGTACTCGAAGCGGCCCTTGACATATTCCGCCGGCATCCCAACTGCCCCGTACCCCGGCACCCATTGCCCGTGGTCCAGATAGAGAAGGTTCCAGGTGTTGAGATAGCAGTTGACGGCGTTGAAGTTGGTGTTGACAAGGATAAAATCGTCGTGCTCTTGCCGCAGTTCGTCCACCTGGTCCTGAAAGAGCTCACGCATCTCAGGCCGCAGGAGGTCTGCTCGCGGATTGCCGAGGACGTGGACGGTCTCACGACGGCACTCCGGATGGCCGTAAAGGAGGTTGCGGTTCTCCTCCCCCCACGCTATCAGCAGGTCCACGAAGTTGAGGGCACCCCGGCCCACGCGCCGGGCATAATAGATCTCCGGCGGGAAGGTGACGACCGCCTCTTCATCCCATGCGATGACATAGTGCCCGATCCGCCGCATAATCTCCAGCATTTTGACGTCTCGCTGGATGAACGATTTGGCGATATAGACGCTCGGGGGGAAACGGCCGATCCGTTCGTGTATAGACCATTTCGATCCGATCACGCTCGTCCAGCCTTCCTGGGCGGCAAGGACCGCGACGAGCAGCTTGGCGTCCAGCTCGCGGACCTGGTTCTCGACCGGAATGATCAGGAGAGGCGTCATCTGCCAGCCCCACTATCGATGATCACTGCTCTTCAATATCCTCGCGGCGAGTGATTCTCCATCCAACCCATGATGTCTTAGCACCTCTGACGGTGTTCCCCACGCCGGGTATCCCTCGACGGCGAACTTCTGGAAGTGCCGCCCGGACATCAGGCCGGAAGCCGCCAGTGTATTGAGAAGCGTGTCGCCTAATCCCCCCACCGGCGCATGATCTTCCAGTACATAAATCGCGTGGCTTGTACCAATGGTGGTCAGCAGCCAGTCAGGGTCGACGCGGTTGATCCACGGCATATTGACCACCTTCACATCACACTTGCTCTTGCGCAAGATTTCGGCTGCCGATAATGCCTCGTGAAGCATCACCGGTCCATATGTGAACAAGACGGCGTCGCTTCCACCGACCAAGGTCACACCGCATCCACGCTCCAGCGCATAGTCCGCGGGCAATTCGATAGCGCGCGGCGAGGGGCCAATGATGAGTCTCAATACGCAGCTCTCCTCTGCCTCTTCGACGCAATACCGAACGGCCATGCGTGTTTCAAGAGCATTACAGGGCTGGAGGATCGTAAGATCTGGAAGGGCCCCACAAAGAGAGATGTCCCTGACGCTCTGGTGTGACTGTCCGGGCCCGGCCGGGATCAACCCGGCGTAGTGACAGACGTAGATGATCTTGGTCTGCTCGCACGCGTTATTATAGATCTGCTCGTTGGCCCGCGCCGCCAAAAATGCCCCAAAGGTATTGACCACGGGCAGCAGTCCCTGGAGCGCCAGCCCCCCCGCCATCGAGACCATATCCTGCTCGGCAATCCCGTTCTCGATAAAACGTTCAGGGTATCTGCGCTCAAAGGTACGGATACGACAGTCGGCGGCCAGATCGGCATCCAACACCACAAGATCCTCTCGCTCAGCAGCAATGTCGAGTAGTGCCTCGCCAAAGGCGTCAGCCACATATTCGCGGGACACGGTGCTTGACGCCTTCTGATCGAGCGGGACTTCTTCCAGGATCAACGGTGCTTGGCCCGATCGAGCGAGGCGTTCCTCGATGCGCGCAATAATCTCCGCGTAGGCCTTCATGAACGACTGATCGTCAGGAGCGCCAGAGTGCCAGCAGTACAGGCCGCCGCCCGCCTTCAAGGCGGCCGGATGCTCCATAAACGAGACCCCTCGGCCCTTGATGGTATCGGCAATCAGTATCGTTGGCCTGTCGGTGATCGCCCTGAATTCCGCAAAGGCCTTTTCCAGTTGTATGAAGTCGTGTCCGTCGCAACGGGCCACGCACCACCCAAACGCCCCCAACTTGGTTTCCAGATCGCCCAAGTCGCAGATGTTGCGGACGGGTTTGTCGGACTGGACTTTATTGTGGTCAATAACCACACTGATATTCGCAATCCGTTGATGAGCCGCCGTTTGCAGCGCCTCGAAGATCTGTCCTTCCTGCAGCTCACCGTCGCCCGTCATCACGAAGATGTGTCCCTGATCGCCTCGCAGACGTTTGGCGAACGCCATACCTTTTGCCTTAGAGATCCCCATCCCCAGCGAACCGGTGTTGGCTTCGATCCCAGGCGTGCTGACATCGGGATGTCCGCACGTCCCCGCCAATCGCCTCAGGTTAAGGAACTGATCTTTCGGAAGAAGACCCAGAGAGTAGAGGACCGCGTACTGGCCAGGTACGTCATGGCCCTTCGAAGAGAAATAGATGTCGCGGTCGCGATGATCGAACCCGAACGCCACCGTATTCATCTCTTCGTAGTACAACCATACCACAATGTCCATCGCGCTGAGACTGGAACCGAGATGGCCGGATCCGGCACGCTTGACCGATGCCAAGGTGTTTGCTCGACACATGTCGGCAATCAGCGCCAGCCGGTCATATTGATTGATCGATGCGGCGCGAACACGTTGGAACTCCTCGAAGGGGATGAGCGTAATCTTGATCAACTGTGATCCTTTGCGATGTACGGGGCATGGGGTACGTGGGGCAGATTCGCCTGACCACTCTGCACCAGCTCTTCCGCAATCCGCCAATCAATTGGTCGATTCACATCAAAGCCCTCGTAGCCCTGCGTAAAGAACGGCATCACCACATGTCCCGCAATTATACGTTCCTCCAACACGACCCGCGTCCACGCGATCTCGAGACTGGCATTCTGGACATACACCTCCGGTAACGATTGATATTGGCTGCTGTGCCACGGCTGGTCCGGTGGAGTGAGGGGCAATAGAGGCATCATCCGTTTCCCCCGAACGACCCACATTTTGCCCGGATGATTCACGCACTTTTCCACCGCCCGGAGCGAATCCACTCCCTTCTCTTTGAGGAACTCCTGCCACGCCCGTCGGATAGTCTCAGGGTGACGAAACGGGCTAGTCGGCCGCAAGATACTGAAGCAGTCGAATACTCGACCATCATGCCGGAGCCGCTGTAGCGTATATTCTACCCATTCGATATCCGGCGAAAGCTCGCCGGCGTACTGGGATGGTCGCAGACACGGTGTTTCAGCACCATAGTACCGCGCAATGTCGGCGTACTGTTCGGAATCCGTTGAGACCACAACCGCCGAAAAGATCGTACTGTGCAGTGCGGCCGTAATCGTATAGGCGATCAAAGGGTGTCCGGCAAACGGTCTGATATTCTTATGCGGGACCCGCTGGGAACCGGCCCGCGCCGGGATCAGCGCGACGATACTGGGCGTTTTAATTGACGACGACATCGATTCGACTACAATTGATGAGGATCGATGTTGATGTAGACATCTTTCAGTTCCGAATAGACGTCCAGCGCCTCGGTGCCGGGCTCACGCGAGCCGTTGCCCGACTGCTTGAAACCGCCGAACGGCATGTGAGGCTCGCTCCCATAGGTGCCGGCATTCACAACGGCGACGCCCGCCTGCACCTTTTGCGTAAACTGGAGCGCCCGATGCAGGTTGCGGGTATGGATGCAGGCCGTCAGCCCGTATCGCGAATCGTTCGCCACGGCTAAGGCCTCGGCGAAGTCTGCCACACGATACAGGCAGGTAATCGGGCCGAATAGCTCGATGGTCGAGATATCGTCGCGGGTCCCCGCGTTCTCGATGATCGTGGGCGCCATATAGAAGCCGTCGCGATGCGCAGGATCGGTCAGCCTGTACCCTCCGGTGAGAATGACTGCACCCTTCTGACGTGCGGCGTCGACCGTACCGATCATGCGGTTGAGCTGCTTCTCAGTAATGACCGGCCCGAAATCGTCATCGTCGCCCGGCCCAATCTTCAGTTGCTTCGTCCGGTTCACGAGCATGTCACGAAACTGTTCGTAGACTGCGTCAAAGATGATGATCCGGCTTCCCGACGCGCAACGCTGTCCGGCATTACTGAAGGCCGAACGTAACGCCCAGACGACGGCGTTCTCCATATCGGCATCGTCGCAGACGACGAACGGGTTCTTCCCCCCCAGTTCAAGCGAGACCTTCGCCAGCCGCTCGCCCGCAACCCGCTGAATGGAGCGCCCGACCGCCGTCGAGCCGGTGAAACTGATGACGCCGACGTCCGGATGTGCCACCAGCGGCGCGCCCGCCTCTTCTCCATATCCCTGGATGATGTTGAGTATCCCGGGCGGCAGCCCCGCCTCGCATGCGATCCGGCCGATCATCCAGGCGGTCGCCGGTGCGTCTTCCGCGGCCTTCACCACGGCGGCATTGCCGCAGACCAGGGCCGGAAAGATCTTCCAGGCCAGGTTGGCGATCGGGGTATTGGCCGGAACGATCAGACCTGCGACACCGATCGGCTGGCGGATCGTCATGGCAAACCGGTCAGGTATCCCGCTGCTGGTTGTGCGACCGTACAGCCGCTGCCCCTCACTGGCATAAAATAACCCGAGCGCGATCGCCCCACCGGTTTCGGCAGAGGCATCCTTGTAAGACTTGCCGGTCTCACATGCAACGATCCGGGCCAGCTCGACCTGACGGGCCTGCATGCCAAGGACGATTTTATGCAGGAGCATGCCCCGCTGCACAGGGGGGGTATCCGCCCACGCCGGGTGAGCCCGCTTGGCGGCGTTGACGGCTTCATGCACATCCTCTGTCCGCGACCGCGCCGCACGACACGCCGACGTCCCGTTAGCGGGGTTGACCTTGTCAAACCACTGGGCCGAGGCGGCCGGGCGCTGCTGTCCATCGATCCAGTTCTGGACCTCCGGTGGGAACAGCCTTTCCGTCATCTGTATCTCCTCTTGCTCACCAGGCTGTCCACCCGCCGTCAATCACGACATTCGCCCCGGTCATATACGACGAGGCGTCGGAGAGCAGAAAGACAATCGCCCCGTTGTATTCGTCTTCGCGCGCCAGTCGCCCCAGTGGAACGCGCGCGGAATAGTTTGCAAGAAACCGATCATCCTGGTTGTTGAAGACCCCACCCAGGGTCAGTATGTTGACCCGTACATTGCGATCTGCCCAATAGGTCGCCAGGTAGCGAGTCAGGTTGAACAGCCCAGATTTGGAGGCGGAATAGGACACCGGCTTGAAGAACGGCGTTCCGCCCGCACGGCGATATTCATAGATACGCTGATCAGGAGAGACCATCCCATAAATGGAGCTGACGTTGACGACCGAACCACGACCGGCTGCGGCAATCTGTCCTCCTACAACCTGGCAGCAGAGGAAGGCCCCCTTCAGACCGACCTCGATGACCGTGTCCCACGAACTTTCCGGGTAGCCCTCAAACGGCCCGTTTTCCTCTACCGGTGCGTGAGGCGGAGAATCAAGCGCCGCATTATTGATCAGCGCATGAGGTATGCCCCATTTCGCGTTCACTCGACTCAGGCCGGCCTCAATCGAACATCGCGATGTGATATCGGCCCGTACAAACATCAGGTTCTCGTCGTCGGACCGATCCCCGAACCGTTCGGTGATCCACTGTGGCTCGGTCCGGATATCAAAGATGGCGACCTTGGCTCCACGGTCTGCCAGCGCCAGGCTGAACTGCCGACCCAACTGCCCGAGCCCACCGGTCACGATTGCAATCTTGTCCTTCACACTGAACGGGTCGTGCATCATTCAGGGATCACTCCCGTTACCGGGGCCGTCAGCACCCGTTCGAAGAGATCACAGATCTCGCGCACCGCCCCGTAACCGCCACGTACACTGGTCTGATACCGCGCGTAGGGGATTACATCCGGATGGGCATCCTGGACGACAATAGGCAGGACGACACGCGTAAGGCACGGTAGATCGTTGATATCGTTACCGACAAAGGCCACCTGTGTCAACGACAGCCCCATATCCAGAACGTTAGATTCCAGCACGGCGCGCTTATCGTGACATCCTTGCACGCAACGAATCCCCAGTTTTCGGCTACGCGCCGAAACAACCGGATTGGTCTCGGTAGAGATGATCAGCGTCGCCACCCCAAGCCGTTCGAGTTTCTGCAACCCGATGCCGTCGCCACGGAAGCATCGCACCGCCTCGCGGCCATCCTCGAAGACATAGACCGTGTTATCGGTGAACACGCCGTCGAAATCGAAGACGACCAAACGGATCGCACGGATCAGCTCCTCAAGCGATCGGGCCTCGCGCGCGGGAGTGCTGGCTCTCAGAGCTGAATGCGGCGGCACTGAGCTAGATCGGGCCTCGCGCGCGGGAGTGCTGTCCATTATCGTCCGGTATCGGCCACGTCCTCAAACAGGATATTCTCATCCGCATTCAGATGGCGCAGGAGCGATCTCCCGATGAGATGCTCGAGTTCATAGGGTGGCAGACCGTCATTGGGCGATTTGATGGCAAGGTCCTCGCGTGTCAGGACGTGGCCGGCCGGTAAGTCGCGAGTTGCCACGAGTTTCTTACCCATCTTGAACAACGGTTTCTCTTCACTGGGGATCGGCCGCTTGTTCCCGTCGCCTAATGCGGCGCGTACCCGGTGCAGGTCTCGTACCAGTTTCTGCAGGCCGATCGGCTCCAGCGAAAAGGCGTGATCCGTGCCCTTCCAGGCGCGATTCAGGGTAAAGTGCTTCTCGATCACCTGCGCGCCCAGCACATTCGCTATGAGGGCCATAGCGATGCCGTTTTGATGATCCGAGAGGCCGATGATGACGTCCGGGAATCGCTCGCGGTAGGTGAGAATGACGCGCAGGTTCATCTCCTCGGGCTCGACAGGGTAACTCGCCGTCGATTGCAGGAGGCACAGTTGAGGATTGATGGGCATGATTGTGTCGTACGCGCGCTGCACATCCGCAAGGGTGCCGCCGCCGGTGCTGACGATCATCGGCTTACCGATCCTGGCCACATGGGCGAGGAGCGGTGTATTCTTCAGATCCCCGGATGCGATCTTAAAGGCCGGCATATCCAGTTCCGCCAGAAGGTCGGCGCTCACAAAGTCAAATACCGTCGCAAACATCGTCACCCGCAGATCGTTCGCGTAGCGTTTCAGTTCGAAATACTCCTCCCGCCCGAACTCCAACGCCTCACGATGGGCTCCATACGTTGGGCCGAAGCTGTGCTCGGTATTGTACGGCATGTTGTAGATCGCCGACGTGTAGAGCGAACGATTGTCGCGCTTCTGTAGCTTGACCGCGTTCACACCGCACTGTTTGGCGACGCGAAACATCTCCTTGGCCTTTTCCAGGTCGCCCTGGTGGTTGTGGCCGATCTCGGCGATCACGTAGCAATCGCCGCCATCGTGGATACGATCAGGCCCGATAGTCAGGCTTCGCGCCATAACGCAATTCCTCTCACGATACCACACCGGCTCTTCAGGTTGTGGTGGAGATAGAAGCGGCCTACCACTCGCCCTTGACGTCGCTGATCTGATAAGTGGTGGGTTCAACCGACATGCGTAAACGCCCCTTAAGGTTTACGGAAGAGCCGCAGCGTTGTTTCGCGATGATTCCGAGCGGCGCTACGGGGTCAGCCCGGTCTTTACGGACGCAAAGGCCCGGCAGATGTGATCGATCTGGTCCGGCGTATGTGCCGCGCTGACGCTGCATCGCAGCAGGCTCCCGCCGTCCGGGGCTGCCGGCGGCAAGATCATGTTGACATAGACGCCCTGATCGAGGAGCCCGTTCCAAAAGGCGATCGTCTCTTCCTTCTGACCGAACCTGGCTGCAATGATCGGACTGGGTTCGGGACCCAGCCTGAGCCCTAATCCCTTTAACTCATCGTATAACCGCCGCGCATTGGCCCAGAGCCGTACGCGGAGCCTCGGCTCGGTTCGAAGCTTATGCAGTGCGGCTCGTGTGGAGGCGACAACCGAGGGGCAAGGTGATGCGGTGAAGATATACGGGCGGCTGACATACCGGATCAGATCGACCTCTGGGTGATTCGAGACGCAGAATCCGCCGGTCGCACCCAGGCTTTTACTAAATGTTCCGACGATAAAATCGACGCTTTCTTCGACACCGGCCTCCTCAGACAACCCTCGGCCGCGCCTTCCTAATACTCCGAGCGAATGAGCCTCGTCGACCAGCAGGTAGGCGCCGTACTCCCGTTTGGCGGCTGCAATCTCCACGAGCGTCGCTCGGTCGCCGAGCATACTGTACAAACCCTCTACAATGATCAGCGTGTTGGTGCTGCGTTCCTTTAAACGCATGAGGCGCTTATCAAGATCGGCCACATCGTTGTGACGGAATCGAATGACCTCTGCTCCGCTCATCCGGCATCCGTCATAGATGCTTGCATGGCAGTCGGCGTCGATCAGGATCACATCACCAGGGCCGGTGAGCGCCGCAATGACGCCCAAGTTCGCCAGATAGCCGGTTGAAAAGACGTTGCACCACCGACGTTCGAAAAATTCCGCCAACTCCTGCTCTAACGCGAGATGCCCGTTGAAGCTGCCGTTCGCCATTCTGGATCCGGTCGTACCTGTCCCCTGCTCCTGGACTGCCTGGACCGCCGCTGCTATGCACTCGGGATCGAAGGTCAAGCCGAGGTAGTTATTCGTTCCTACCAAGATCGTGGGGCGGCCGTTGACGACGGCTTCGGTCGGCGACAGAATCCGTTCGATCGTCACCCGAAAGGGGTCCTGGCTGAGTTGTGTCAACGCCTCACGGGCGTCGGCGAGTTGTCGGAACTTGTCCAGAAGGGGGGTCACGGATGATGCTCCGTCAGTTGTTCAATCTGTCGGGCAAAATCCCGGATAGTCCGCACATCCGGGATGACATTTAACGGGATAGAGATGTCGAATCGTTCCTCCACCTCGAGCAGAACCTCCATGACCTTCATCGAATCCAGATCCAGATCGGCGACGAGGTCTGTCTCATCGGAAAGGGTCTGCCCATCCTGCGCAAACGGTTTCAAGATCTCATAGAGTTGTGGCAGTATCGTGTCGTAGTGGGCCATGTGGGAACCGGAAAGTTTTCAGTTTCTAGTTTTTAGTGGTTAGTGATCAGTTCCAATTGTCTGTCGGTCGGGCGATGCGATTTCTCATCTATTTATGCTCGCAACTCAAAACTAGAAACTAAAAACTCATCATTCGGTACCCTGAAGGCCGAGCGTCAACCGCAGCCCCTCTTCCAGATGTACCCGTGGCGTCCAGTCGATCACCCGGCGGAACGGGGCGTTGTCGCAGACCCAGTTCGGGTGCCTGAGTTCCCGCACCTTGGCCGGGGTCAACATTGGAGCGTATCTTAACACGGAAGCCGCCGTCTTGTTAAGTCCGGCTATCAGGTTCAATAGCGATTCCGGAATCTCGAAACGAATGACCCATTTTCCTCTGAGCCGTTCGAAGGTTTCGATCACCTCATGCCATGAGTAACCCTGCGGGTGCCCATCATCCAACTCGAATGCGCGCCTCTCACAGACCTTGCCGTCAAGCCATCTCATTGCGGCCTCCGTCAGATCGTCGACATAGATCAGCGAGAATCTGGCATCTATGCGGCCCGGTATGGGGGCGATCCCGTGCAGCATCAGGCGCAGCAGCGGTAGTAGCTCGCGGTCTCCCGGACCGTAGACCGCCGGGGGACGAAGTGCGGTCCATTGGAGCCGATCTCCCGCTGTCGCGAGGGCGATCTCTCCCATCCGTTTACTGGCTGCATAGGGAGACAACGCGGGTTCGCGGGCGGCCAGAGATGAGATGAGCAGAAACCGGGGTATGGGGTGGCGGCTGGCGGCGATCGCGGCTAGTCGAGAGACCGCCTCGACGTTGACTGGGTAAAAGTCGGCCTCGGTCATTCCTCGGAGGACGCCTGCACAATGGATGACAACGTCCGAATCGCCGACCAGGCCCTCAAGACAATCGCGATCCTCAAGCGTTCCCTGCACCCATTCCAGCGAGAAGGCAGCCAGATGTCTCGACGGGGTTGGCGAACGACGGAGCGCGCGTACCCGCCATCCTTCTGTTATCAGTCTTCGAGCCAGGGCACTTCCGATGAATCCAGTGGCTCCCGTCAGCGCGACGACGCCGCGCATGAGTCCGCTTGCTGGTCAGGCTGCGTCGGTCGGAGGAGACTCAATCCGTTTCGACCGTGAAAGAGACCGGCCAGGTCGTTCCGACCCAAGAACTCTTCCCGGGTCTTTGAGCGGGATAGCTTGCCGGAGGATGTACGAGGGAGGGTGCGGGGCGGAACCAATTCGACGAAACAGTCGAGCGCGAAATATTCGCGGATCAATCCTTGTAGTCGGCGGATGATGTCGGCCTGTTTTGCGGTATCCGTCTCGCGACAGTGAAGGACCATCACGGCCAACTCAGTCCGATCGGGCGCCTCTACGGAGAATGCGCACGCGTCTCCCGGTCTGACCTCCGGCAACTCCTCGGCGAGGTGCTCCAGATCCTGGGGCCAGATGTTTCGACCGTGGACGATGATGACATCCTTCTTGCGACCGATAATGACCAGGCTTCCGTCCACGAGATACCCCAGATCGCCTGTGTCGAGCCACCCGTCCGAGGATAAGACCTTTCGGGTCTTTTCGGGATCGCCGAAGTAACCGGACGTGACGTTGGCGCCCCGAATGAAAATGACGCCGGCGTGACGATCCGGCAGGACCTGGCCCTGTTCGTCCCGCACCTCGACCTCGACGCCGGAGAGTGGGATGCCGCAATTGACAAATCGACTGCTGTTCGTCTTGTCGGCGCCGGACGCTGCCTCACACTCATTCAGGGGAGATGCGACGCCGAATCTGGCTAATAGGGTCTGATCTACCTGATCGACGGTGATGCCCTTCTCGATCGGCGCAAAAGTGACGGCGAGGGAGGCCTCTGCCATGCCGTAACAGGCCACAAATGCGCTCGGTCTGAAGCCGCTCGGCGCCAGCGCCTCCGCAAATTCCCGCAGGACACCTGGCCGAATAGTTTCAGCGCCTACTCCGGCGGCCCGCCACGCGCTCAGGTCGAACCTGCCGCCCTCATCCCGCCGCAGCCGCCTCACGCACATCTCGTACCCGAAGGACGGACTGAATGAGATGGTGGCCTTCGTCTGTGTCATCAATGACAGCCATAATCGTGGTCGCATCGCAAACGACTGCGTTTTCAAATAATCGACGGAGACCTGGCAGACCATCGGCGCCAATACGAAACCCACCAGCCCCATATCGTGATAAAAAGGGAGCCAGGACACGGCACGGTCGCCGGGGCGGATCTGCAGGCCCTGCCGCAGAATCCCTTCCAGATTCGCAAGCACCGCCGTTTGGGTAATCATCACCCCGCGAGGAAACCGTGTACTGCCGGAGGTGTATTGAAGATAGGCCATCTCGGAAGGACGCAAAGGCTCCAACTCGTCCGGTGCTTCCGGCAGGCAATCAAAGGTTTCCGGTGTACCGACGTGCGTCAACGCCAGCCCGTCGGCGGCCTCGCTCAGGAAAGGAAAGAATTCCGGCGGCGCCATGGCGACGGACGGACGGCAATTGGCCAGCAGTGCGCGGAGTTGGGTGACATATCGTTTACGACCGCTGATCAACAGCGATGCCGACAACGGCACAGGCACCAGACCGGCGTACTGACATGCAAAAAAGAAACGCGGAAAATCCGGACCGGTATCCGCCACGATGGCAACCCGAGCGCCGCGCTCGAGATGCAGGCTCATGAGGCGCCGCGCCAACGACCGCGCCTGCTCTCGAAGGTCTGCATACGGCAGTACCGCATACAATTCCCCGCGGTCTCCGTAAAAGTTAAATCCGGTCTCTCCTCCGGCTGCGTAATCCAGCGCCTCGGCCAGCGTCGAGAAACCTGTAATCCGAAGCGGCAGGGTATTCTCAGTCGGCGTCGGTCCTGTTGTCATCCCCCCCACACCCCCTGTACGCAAAACGACGTTACCTGGTAACCCTAACCCCTCAGTGCCGGTCAGGCTCTTTACGCACCGCTCAAAAAAGAGCAGAACGACTTCATGTCACCGTAACCACTGCGAGCGGTAAGACCACAACCCGAGCGGCGCACGTAACGCGACAAGCGGCAGATCGCTGCCGCTGTAAGTCTCCCGGATAGAGCCGGTCATCGAGATGTGTTACAGACCGTCGTTGCGATACCCCTACCCGCCGATGTGGCGTACAGCAGCACGGCCGGTCGTGCCGTCTACCGGAGCGCGCATAAGATGATGTTGAACGCCGTCAGTAAACGTGCATAATAGTAAAATTCAGCGTCAGCCGTGATATCGACCGTTATCACACCGAAAAGGCGGACGGTATTATATACAAGACCCAAGGGGTTTTGTGCAACAAAAAAACGAAGGGGAGGCGCCGATTTGCCAAACGGGAATAGATCGACCCCCGCATGGGTGACATAGTGTCCGGTCGGAACTCCACCACGCTGCCCGGGGACATACCGCCTGCTGTGCATACAACGTCCGAAGCCGTACGCATTGTACCGGTACACGGATCGCGCGACCTGCGCCGGTTCATTCAGCTCCCGTCGTCGTTCTATGCCGACGATCCGGTCTGGGTCCCTCCCTTACTGATGGAGCGACGGGAGCACTTTTCCAGGCGTAATCCATATTTCGCGCACGCACGCTGCTGTTTCTGGCTCGCCTTCCGGGGGGCCAGGTCGGTCGGGCGAATCAGCGCCCAGATTGACGAATTATATGAGGAGCGGTATCGGGATGCCACCGGATTTTTCGGGTTATTGGAAGCCGAGGATGAGGCGGAGACCTTTCACGCATTGTTGGGCACGGCGGAAACCTGGTTGCGTGACCAGGGGATGTCGCGTGTCCGGGGTCCGTTCAATCTCTCGATCAATCAGGAGTGCGGCCTGCTTGTGGAGGGGTACGATACGCCTCCAATGATCATGATGGGCCATGCCCGCCCCTACTATGCCGACCGAATTATTGCAGAGGGATACCATGGCTCGAAGGATCTGTTGGCCTATCGTATCGCCACCGATTTCGTTCCACCTGCGCTCATGAGGGCCGCCGTCAGGAAGGCCGCCGACTGTGTTCGGATCCGTCCGTTACGCAGATCGTCGATGAACGAGGAGTTGCGGATTCTCAAAGAGATCTTCGAGGATGCCTGGTCGGACAATTGGGGTTTCATTCCCTTCACAAAAGAGGAGTTTCGACATCTGGGGCACAGCTTGCGCCTGTTGGTTGAGGACGAGTGTGTGCAGATCGCGGATGTCGATGGGGTCCCGGCCGGGATGATCGTTGCGCTACCGAATCTGAATGAGGCGATCCGCGATCTGGACGGACGGTTGGTGCCGTTCGGCTGGCTGAAACTCTTGTGGCGACTGAAGGTGCAGCGTCCGACAACAGCCCGTGTCGCGCTGATGGGTGTGCGCAAATGTTTTCAAAGAAGCGCGCTGGGGACCGCGCTGGCCTTCATGCTCGTTGATGCCGTACGCGGCTACGGCATCAGGCGCGGCATCCGAGAGGTCGAACTCTCCTGGATCCTGGAGGACAATATGCCGATGCGAAATATGCTCGCCGTGATCGGGGGCGCACCCTATAAGCGCTACCGGATCTATGAAAAGGCATTGCGGTGAGTATCGGGCAGCCGTTCACGGCGATTGTGCTTGCCGGCGATCGTGCGCCCGACGACCCGGTCGCACGTATGGCGGAGGTCTCGTGCAAGGCGCTGGTTCCCGTCAACGGGATTCCCATGGTTCTTCGCGTGCTGGGTGCGCTGGCCGACGCGCAGGCGATCGACCGGCGCATTCTGTGCGGACCTGAGTGGCGCACCGTAGAGGCGAATGATGAGCTTCGCCGCCTGGTCGGGTCCGGTGCGATCGGATGGCACGAGGCCCACGCGACGCCCAGCGTCAGCGCGTACACCGTGATACGGTCGTTGCCCGAGGATGCTCCGATTCTGCTGGTGACGGCGGACCACGCCCTGCTTCATGCCCAGGTCATCGATTATTTTTGCGCGGCAGCGCGGGCGAGTCGGGCGGATGTTGTCGTCGGGCTGGCCGCCTACGATCTGGTGGCACACGCCTATCCGACCATGCGGCGCACCGTGCTCAGATTCCGAGACGGCGGGGTCTGCGGATGCAACCTGTACGCATTTTCAACCGCGCGAGGACGCGCGCTGATACAGTTCTGGAGTCACGTGGAGGGGCTGCGCAAGAGGCCGGTCCGACTCATCTCGATGCTGGGCTGGGTGACAGTCGTGCGGTTTCTCTGCGGCCGGTTGTCGCTTCGTCAGGCGCTCGCTCGACTCTCGCAGCGCCTGAACCTCTCGATCGACGTCATTATGCTCCCATTCCCTGAGGCGGCGCTGGACGTCGATACGGTCAGCGATTGGGAGCTGGCACAGGCAATCGCCGGGGCAAAAAAATCATAAATACGGCGGATGATCGAGGGCCGCCCTTTACAAGCCAACATGTCTTTGCGCATTTTCCAGGTCGGCAAGACAGTCTATCTCAGCCCACTTGAGACCCTCGATGGGACAGGTCCAGACCAGGCCCGCTTGCGCCATTTCATCGATGACCGAGAGATACCAGCGCCTCAAAGCATCAGGGTGTCGGAGCGCGCGATTAATCGCATCGGCGAAGAGACCCGGTCCATCTCCGCGAAACAGTGTCATGCCGATCGATTCTCCATGTGACTGTTCCGGCCTCAGGGTCTTTCCGACCCTGAGCAATTTGCGTCCTTCCACCATGACCTTCATATCGTCGGCATCGTACGCCGGTTTGCGGTCGACAACAAGCGTGACCGGCATGGGCGGGGTCTCCAGGAGCGATTGAAAAATGGCCGGTTCGAACAGCGTGTCCCCGTTCAGGAGGACAAAGTCCTCCGTCATCAGGTGACGAGCCAGCCAGCAACTGGCCAGATTGTCGCTGACGGCAAAAAAGGGATTGTACAGGGTCGTCACCTGATCCGATCTGAAATGGCCGGATATGACCTGCTCTACCTTGTCGGCGCCGAAACCGACCACCACCGTCACCTGATCGATGCCGCACTTCATCAGGTGGGCGATCTGCCGCTCAATCAGAGAGTGGCCCCCGATCTGGAGCAGGCATTTCGGAACCTCTACTGTCAGCGGGAGCAGGCGTCGTCCCTGCCCAGCGCTCAATATGATGGCCCTCATCCATATCCTCCTACGAACCTACGTACGGATACCCCTGTCATGGCATTGACCGTGATATCAACAAAGAGCGGACTTGTGCGATCCGGCGATAGTACGATACCATATCACACCTTGCAACGGATAGGTGCGACATTTCATGGAGCCCCATGTTGATACTCGATCGGTATCTGACCCGCGAGATCGCCAAGCCTCTTATCATTTTCTGTGGCGGGCTGTTATTGCTGTTTGCCAACTTCACCGCCGTCCGGTATATGAATCGGGTCGCCGACGGCCTCATGCCCTTCCAGAGCGTTCTGCCGCTGGTCCTGGTCAGGGCTGCCGTCGCGCTGGAGATCCTGCTGCCGGTCGCATTGCACCTGTCGGTTGTCGTCACGCTGGGACGTCTGTACACCGATTCCGAGATGACCGCGCTCTTTGGCTCCGGTGTCAGTCCGTCGCGGATCATAAGGATCGTGTTTGTGGGATCGCTCGTCATCGCGGCGATCGTGGCCCTGCTGTCCATCTATGTGCGGCCATGGGCCAACGACAACCGCTATCGTCTGGAGCGCGAGGCGGCTGCAGATGTCGATCTGAACGATATGCAACCGGGTCACTTCTACGAAAACTCCTCCGGCACGGTCTTGTTTTTTCAGCAGCGCGGCCAGAGCAGCGGTCGCATGCAGAAGGTCTTCATCCAATCCCGCACGGACGATCTGATTCGGCTCGTCTGGGCTGAAGAGGCCCATTACCCTGAACGGGTGGAGCCGGGCGCCGCTCGCGTATTGGTCTGTTCTGAGGCGGTGAGCTACGAGATCTCTCGGACTCGGGCTGCGGTCAGGCAGGCCACCTCCGATCAGTTAGTCCTCGAGTGGGAGAAGGCGCAGACCCTCTCGGAGGAGTACCGGAGAAAGGCCGCCCCGACCTGGCAGTTGGCCGGTTCAACTTCGGTTAAGGACATTGCGGAGTTTCAGTGGCGGCTTTCGACCCCGGTGGCCGCGCTGCTGATGGGATTGTTGGGCTTCCCCCTCAGCCATGCCAGGGCCCGTCAGGGTAAGTATGCTAAGTTGTTCGTATCGGTTGTGAGCTACGCTACCTTTTATAACTTGAATATGATGGGAAAGACATGGGTAGAAAAGGGGGTGGTGGGCCCCATTCCGGGCGTCTGGTGGGTCCATCTTCTCCTTGGGGTCGTGGTGGCAGTCCTGTTGTGGGGACGGATGCGGAATCCATGAGTACGATCGATCGCCATATCTGGTTCAGGGTCATCAGGGGGTATGCGTTGGTGATGGCCGTCCTCTTATCGATCTTCAGCCTCATAGCGTTCGTCAACGAGCTGGACTCGGTAGGTCGCGGTACCTACACCTTGGGCGAGGCGTTTCTGAATGTCGTCCTGACGATACCGAGCCGGATGATCGAGCTGGCGCCGGCGACCGCCGTGTTGGGGAGCATCATCGGCCTGGGCGAGCTGGCAAGCAGCCACGAACTGATCGCTATGCAGGCGTTGGGCACCTCGCCGACGCGCATCGGTGTATCGGTCACCGCGACCGGCATTCTCCTCATGGCTGTGGTAGTGGGGATCCAGGAATGGGTGGCGCCGTCCACGGATCAACTCGCCTACATGCGCCGTATTCGGGCGATTACGAAGCCGGACGCCCTCCATACCAGGCAGGGTTTCTGGTCGCGCGACGGGCGACAATTCATCCGGGTGCATAAGGTGCTCCCCGGCCGTATCCTTTCCGATGTCGAGATCTATGAATTCGACGAGCGCGACCGGTTACGCCTGATGACGTGGGCGGGGCAGGCCGACCCAGAGGATTCGGACCGGTGGGTACTCAGGGACGTGGTGCAACGAACGATGGGCGAGGAGGGGGTCGTATCGAAACAGTTGGCCACGCTTCCCTGGGCCGGATCGCTCACGCCGGCGCAGGTGGACATACTGGTCCTCCCTACCGATGTACTCTCGCGTTCGACCCTCAGTCAGTATATCACCTTCCTGAAAAAGACCGGTCAGGACGTGGCGCGTCTGGAGATCCGGCTCTGGCAGCAGCTTACAATGCCCCTGTCGACCCTGATGATGGTGCTGGTAGCGATCCCCTTTGTCCTCGGTCCCCTTCGGAAGGCGACAGCCGGCAAGCGGATTCTGCACGGATCGCTGATCGGCGCGACCTATCATCTGGGCAGCCATTTTGTGGCCCATCTCGGGGCCATCTGGCATCTCAATGCCCCGCTGACCGTCCTAAGCCCGCTGGCCGTGCTGGGCGTGATGACGGTGTGGGTGTATCGACGCGTCCACTGAGCCCGTCATCGAGCTTAGTAGCTTTAGCGGCGCTGACTTACTCTAACAAAACATTACCTTGTCGGCCCATGTTCCGCTATCCGAACGAGAGGACGTTCCAGGAATCGGGCAGGCGCTGAGTCTTCAGGCTGGCCGATAGACTGAGCGCCGGAGCGTCGTTGCTAGCGGCCAGCAGCGGAATCGCACCGATGGCCATAATGGGATCAGACTGATCGGCTTTTGCCGTGATAACTCGTGTTAAAATGCCATTGACAAGTCCAAGAAATAGCAGCAATATCTTGTATCTGTTGAGAATTATTGGGGTACGCTATCTAGATCAGCGTGATCGAATTTAAGCCAAGCTACTTTTAGAACACTCCGTCCTATCTATGGAGCCAGCGGAATATGGGCGCTGTTTTCGCAAAGCTGTTGCCCTGGCATAGGCGCGCTAACCGTCTCATTCACATTGGACTGTACTCCGGATTCCTATTCATTCTCTTTGGTTGCGCGTCTGGTGCGACTGTTCACGAACATCCTGAATTTAAGAAGCGTATCGCAGCGGCTAAAACCACAATGCTGGCTCCTCCCGATGTGGTGGTTATTCGTGGCCCCTCTGAAAGCACCGGTACACATTTGCCGGAAGAGGCGGCGAAGTACGCTAAAAATCTGAGTAATTTGGTCGCTGCAGAGCTGTCCCACCGTGGATTCGAAGTAAAGCTTGAACCAGCCCAGGACCCTGCTGACAATAATCTGAATGATAACTTGGTTCGTACAACATCAATCGAGGCTCCAGAAGTCGCAGGGCTGGCAAAAAAAGTCGGGGCGAGTTGTATCATCTTCGCTAAACTCCGCGTGCTTAAGCGTTCTACCGGGGATATCTTGGCCGAAGGCGGACGAGCTCTTCTGATCGGCATGTTGACCGCTGGCTTGTTCGTACCCTATAAGGAACCGAGCGGTTGGGCCACACTGCAAGTGGAGCTTAGAGACGGAGTGACTGGTGAAGTGCTCTGGGGTAACCTAACCCACGAGACTAGCCTCTTCAGCCTTATTGAACCGGATTTTCTGGACAATCTGAATAAGATGGTAGCTGATCTGTTTAAACCGTTTCCGTTACAGGAGAGGCAGTAAATGACTCGTGTAAGCGAGAATACCAAGCGGGTGCTTGTATGGCTCGTTGCAATGGTGTGTTCTAGTTGCGCGCTGCAGCCCGCGATCCGCCCTGTGACTGATCCGACAATGCGATTTAGTGGAACCGGATATTCGGCACTACCGCCACAAGGAAAAGACTGGTACATCGTACACCACAGTCAAGATGCGGTTACCTTCAGCAAGGTCTCTCCTGAAAAGATGGAAAAGTATCATACCTTCGGTGCCGGGGTTATCGTAACGCCGTGGACAGCGAAGAACATTCATTCTCCAACGGAATTCCCGAAGGCTGTCGAAAAACTCTTTCTTGCCAATTTAACCCGAGGCCGCTTTCGCCTCATTAGTTTTAGGGTGGCGCCTTTCGGTTCCGGGGGAAGCTACTGTTCCCAATATGACAGCGTTTACGAGGAACGAGACAATCCAAAGGCACCTGGAGTTACCCTTGAAATGACAAATCACGGCTTTGTCTGTCTTGACTCATCTTCCAAATTCATGATCGATGTCGCTTATAGTGAGAGAAGCCCAAAGGGGAGTCGATCGTTTCTCGATGATGCTCTGAAACAGGAAGTTGAGGGATTTCTAAGAGATGTGGTAGTTACGCCGCTGCATTAGGATACATGCCTTCAGGGGGCGACTCCATTAATCAAGGCCCACCGCCGTAGGTTCGGTTAAGGAACGAAGCGTGAATTAATTACCTTGGTGGAATCACTGAAAGCCGTGATCAGTCGGCGAGAGTAAGCAGGTAGCTGGGATTCGTGTCACTCATCACGGTCTGCTGCCCCGTTATGAAGACGTAAAGATGGCTAAGTACGACGCGCTGCTCTCTCGGATTCTGCGGGGCGGCTGACTGCGATGCTCTGTGGTGCGGTGATCGTTTCGGCGCTCATGCTATGTGCTCCTCCCCGCCCTCTACTCTAATTGAAAGGGGGCAGGTGTCTCACTTATATTGACACAGAGGGCGGCGGAAATCTTGAACCTACAAGCCAGAGGACGCTACGCGAAACCGTATCAGGTTCGACAGGTGCGCGGGATGCTGGTAAAGTATCGTCTGGCTGGAGGTGAGTATGCGAAGTAAGAAGTAAGTGGAAGTACGAGATCATCATCTACTGGAGCGATGAGGATGAGGCCTACGTTGCTGAAGTGCCGGAGTTGCCGGGCTGTGCCGCTGATGGTGCCACTTACAAACAGGCCTTAGCGAACGTTGAGGTTATCATTGGCGAATGGATTGAGACCGCCCAGGAGCTCGGACGCACGGTCCCGAAACCTAAGGGACGGTTGATATATGCCTAACTCAGCGGCTGCAAGCGACGTCAGAAGAACCATCAGCCTCCAACTATAGTCCTCCGGAGGTCGTCGCCTATTTCAGGTCTACAGGCGAGGGCTGGCAGGCACGTATGGACAGGGTCCTTCGTCAGTATGCAGCGCGGCGAACCAGGGCCGCGTGAGTCGGTCAAGGTTGGGCTGTCCCATTGAAGTTTGCATAAGTAATGCAATACGAACCACATACCTATCCGTTCAGCCTGAGCCTGTCGAAGGCCTATCCGTTCATGGTTCGACGAGCTCACCACGAACGGAACGGAGGCGTCAATACCGTGCATTACCTATACAAGGATCAATAAGCATCAGTCTGCGGCCCATCTCGGGGCCATCTGGCATCTCAATGCCCCGCTGACCGTCCTAAGCCCGCTGGCCGTGCTGGGCGTGATGACGGTGTGGGTGTATCGACGCGTCCACTGAGCCCGTCGTTGCGCCCGGCACCCGTATCATCCACTGATCCCCCGTCACGAAACAACGATCTTCTCTGGAGTAGCGGCGTACCGTTGCACAGACCTCCCATCCGGAGGAGGACGGACGCACCCCGTAGACGTAATAGGCCGCACGCCGCTTGGCCTTGACTCTACGCGAGGAGGCGGAAGGGGCGCCCACGACAGGGATAGCGCCCGACCCGTTGGGCAGGTACCGCACGGACGAACGATGGGCATGTCCGTGCAACACCATCTCCGCGCCGTACCGGGCAAGCAGCCCCCTCAACGCGGCCCCGTCGGTGAGTCGTTTCCGCCAGCCGATCATGGCAGACAGAGGAGGATGGTGGATGAGGAGCATTCTGAACAGGCCCTGCCGGTGGGTCTGTTCGAGGACGTCGCCGAGTCTGTCTATCTGGGCGACCCCCAGACTTCCTGTCGCGAAAAAGGGGGCGGATGGACGTGCGGAGGTCGCGCCGATCAGTACGACCGGTCCTCGCTTACGTACACTGGGAAAGAGCGAACCGCCCGGCCCCTGTCGCGCATCGGTCTGCAGGCCGGGATCGGAGGCCATGTAGGGCGCCCACAGGGCGAGGGTATCCTGCCACGGGGTCCTGACGTAGGCGTCGTGGTTGCCCGGGACTACGGTGACATCGGTCGGTGAGCCAAGCATCTGCAGCCATTGTCCGGCTTGTCGACATTCACTGGGGAGGCCGAGATGGGTCAGGTCGCCCGTAATCACAATATGATCCGGCGCCAGCCCGCTCAGATCGTCGCAGAGGGCGGCCACGATCTCGGGTACGTACTCGTGACGGCGCTTCAGTCGCCAGGACAGATAACCCAGCGCACGCTTGTTAAGGAGATCGCGAATCTCGACGTCGACCGGTGACGTGAGATGGAGATCGGAGAGGTGGGCGACCGTGAAGACCTCGTTGTCCTGCTGAGACTGCTCAAACACCATACAAAAAGTATACCATAAGACCATCGCAGGGCGCAGCGGAAGCGCGTTGACTTTCACGCCAACTCTGGTATGGTGTCACCCGACCCGTCACAGCGATCGTGACGGCACCGGTACGCACAGCCATGCAGGGTTTCGCCATGACCGCGGCAGGAGGGTGGAACGCCATTGCATCATCAGTTTGGACTGGTCTGGGTAGCCCCATTCGCCCTGTTACTCCTGGCCATTGCGATCCTGCCGCTGCTGGTTCCCCACTGGTGGGAATCCAACCGCAATAAGGGGATCATCAGCGCCCTCTTCGCGTTCCCCGTCGTCGTGTACATCTTCTGGCTGGATCGTTCACGCCTCATCGAAACGGGGATTGAGTACGCAGCATTTATGGCTTTGCTGTTGGCCCTGTTTATCATCGCCGGCGGCATCTATCTGCGGGGGTCACTGCCCGGAACACCCGTGACCAACACCCTCGTTCTGGCGATGGGGGCGATCTTCTCAAATATTATCGGGACGACGGGCGCTTCGATGCTGCTGATTCGTCCGCTCATTCACGCGAACGAGCGGCGCCGGCATCAGGTCCATGTCGTCATCTTCTTCATTTTCATCGTCTCGAATATCGGCGGGATGCTGACCCCCCTCGGCGATCCGCCGCTCTTTCTCGGCTTTCTCCGAGGGGTGCCGTTCGAGTGGACGATCCGACTGCTGCCGCACTGGCTCACCATGATCACAACGCTGCTCGTGATCTTCTACGCATGGGATCGATGTCGATTTCGATCCGAGCGCACGACACGCGATGCGGCGACAAGGGCGGGGGTTGAGATAGGGAATAGGCTCCGTATTGAAGGGGGGGTGAACATCATACTCTTGCTGGGTGTGCTCACGGTCGCCTTTGTTATCGGGGGATTCGGCGCCCAGGTCGGTCTTCAGTCCGAGCATGCGCGCAAGGGGGGGCAGATAGTGGGAATGGGTATCCTTGCAGGCCTGTCCATGCTGCTGACACGCCGGGATACGCGCGCCGCCAACGGCTTTACCCTGTCCCCCATTGTGGAGGTGACCGTCATCTTCGCCGGGATCTTCGCGACGATGATCCCGGCGCTGGCGATTCTGGAATCACGCGGAGCCGAACTTGGGCTCACGCAGCCATGGCAGTTCTTTTGGGTAACGGGACTCCTGTCGAGCTTTCTCGATAACGCGCCGACCTATCTGACCTTTGCGTCGATGGCCAGCGGCCTGATGGGGACAGAATCGGCCCATCTTGACCGGCTTCTGCAGGCCGTTACCGATGACATGCGCGGCGAGACGCTCCTGACGGCGATCTCGGTCGGCGCCGTATCGATGGGGGCCAATACCTATATCGGCAACGGCCCGAACTTTATGGTCAAGGCGATCGCGGAGGAGGCCGGGGTGAAGATGCCCTCGTTCTTCGGGTACATCAAATACACCGTCGGCATCCTCCTGCCTCTCTTTCTCCTGGCGACCCTTGTCTTCTTCCGCTGATCGCGTTACCGCTATTCGTTGACGACAAAATGCGCCCGCCGGTTCCATTTCCACGCCGACTCATCGTGACCCGGAGCGAACGGGCGTTCTTTCCCGAAACTCACGATCTTGATGCGCTTGGCACCAATGCCCGCCGCCACCAGGTAATCCCCGGCCGCCTTGGCCCGTCGTTCCCCCAGGGCCAGATTATATTCCGCCGTCCCGCGTTCGTCACAGTGGCCTTCGATGGTGATCTGTGCGGTTGGATTGGCGTTGAACCACTGAAGGTTCTCGTGGAGACTGGTCATGGCGTCTCCGCTGATCGTCGATTTGTCGAAATCGAAGAAGATATCCCTGAGCGGTGACTCCTTCCCGGCCGTTGTCGGTTGTTGCGCGGATGGCGCCCCGGGCGCCGGCGGTTCCTGAATCGGTTGGGCAGGCTTCACCTTTTCCTCGGATTGAGCGGTGGGTGACGTCCCATCCATGCCGCCGAGATCCGCCCGTTTCGGGCAGCCGGTAAGCAGAAGTGTGACGGACACGAGCAATCCGATCGTCGAAATACTCTTGAGTCTCCACAATCTCTTCATCTGTCTCCCCCCCATCCGTACACGACGTTTCGAGGGACGGAGCGGCTCGCAGCGCCGGCCGCCTTACCCCTCATTCACGCTCCTAATACCCGATCGACGGCCTCCGATTCTCAGCCGGAACCGGAAACGATGACGATCGACATCTCATCGGACTCTTCCAAAACAGGGGTATCTATACCCCTCGCCTGCAGCCTTGTCAATCCCATTTCCGGCTTTTGTGCGGGACCCCGGACGATGAGCTATGCGTATTATTGCATCTGCAAATATTCTTATATCTATACTCTTTCGTCGTTCGTGTCAAGGACTCGACGTCAGATTTGCCTTCGCACTTTCCAAAGGCCTCACGATTTTGGGATACTAATTATAGAGAGGCCCTCCTGACCGTCGTCACCGTTCACGTACACGATTGAAGGGAGTACTTAATACCGATCAGGGTGAGGGACTAGAGGTGATCAGACTTCAGCGGGTATCAAAGACCTATTCGCTGGGTGCGGTTGAGGTACGGGCCCTGGATCGGGTGACGTTGACCATAGGGCCAGGGGAATTCGTCGCATTGGTGGGACCGAGCGGCTGCGGGAAGAGTACCCTTCTGAACCTGATGGCCGGGATTGATCGGCCGACCTCCGGCGAGGTGTGGCTGGACAGAGAGCGCCTGGATGATCTGCCAGACGATAGCCTCACGCGGCTTCGTCGAAGCCGGATCGGGATCGTCTATCAGTTCTTCAACCTGCTGCCGACGCTGACCGCCGGGGAAAACGTCGCTCTCCCCTTGCTGCTGGATGGCTTGCACCACGCCGAGATCGAAACGCGCGTCGAGCAGGGGCTGCGCCGGGTCGGTCTGACCCACCGCGCGGCGCACTGGCCTCATGAGCTGTCCGGCGGGGAACAGCAGCGGGTGGCGATCGCCCGGGCGATTGTCGCCGGGCCGCGTGTTGTCCTGGCCGACGAACCGACCGGAAACCTGGACTCGGTGGCGGGTGAGGCGATCCTGGATCTGCTTGATGAGTTGCATCGAGATCACGGACAGACGATTGTCCTGGCCACCCATAGTCAAGAGGCGATGCGGAGGGCCGGTCGGATCGTCTACCTTCGTGACGGACGACTGGCGGGACTCGAGGAATCCTGACGTGCATATCTGGTCGATCATACGACTCACCATCCTTCGCCATTTTTGGATAAGTCCAGTCAGGATGCTGGTGACCGTGACGGGCGTCGCCATCGGCATCGCCACCTTTACCGCAATCCAGGCAACCAACGAGAGTGTCCTGCGCTCGTTTACGCGGGCCATCGATCTGGTGGCCGGACGGACCACGATCGAGATCTCCGGCGGCGAACCGGGCATCGATGAACGGCTCCTGACGGCGGTGCAACGGATGGACGGGGTGTCGGCAGCCGCGCCGATTATGCACACGGTGGCGGCCGTTGCAGACTCGCCGGGCGAAGCGCTTCTCCTCATCGGGGTCGATCTGTTTGCCGAAGACCCGTTTCGGGAATACCGTCTGGCTGATGATGACCGTCCACCGACAATAGAGGAGTTGCTCAGTCCCGACGCCATTTTTGTCACGGCGACGTTCGCCGAAGCGCACGGACTGCAGAAGGGCGGACGCCTCACGCTTCTGGTCGGGCCGCGGCGACAGCGGTTCACCATCAGGGGACTGCTGGCCCCACATGGGCCGGCCCGCGCCTTTGACGGCAATATGGCGATCCTGGACATTGCCGCCGCCCAGGTGGCGTTCGGCAAGATCGGGCGACTTGATCGGATCGATGTGGTGACCGATGAACGGGTTTCGTTGGATGAGATCAGGGCGCGTCTGGCGACACGGCTTCCCCCGCATCTCAGCGTCCAACAACCGGATCGGCGAGGCCGCCAGGTGGAGAAGATGCTCCGGGCGTTTCGTCTCAACCTGACCGCCCTGAGCGCCATTGCGCTGCTGGTCAGTCTCTTTCTGGTCTACAATGCCGTCTCCCTTTCAGTCCTGGAGCGGCGGCGACAGATCGGGATCCTCCGTGCACTCGGACTCACGCGGGGCGCGGTGGCCGCGCTCTTTGCGACCGAAGGCATGGCGCTGGGACTCCTGGGCTCGCTGCTCGGCGTCGGCGGCGGGCTGCTGCTCGGCCGGGCGCTCCTTCAGACCGTCTCAACAACCGTGTCATCCCTCTATGCCTACCTCCGGGTAGAAGAGCTCGAGGTCGGTCCGGTCCTGCTGCTCACGGCGTTCGCGCTGGGAAGCGGCGGCGCGCTGCTGGCCTCCCTTGTGCCGGCCTGTGCGGCCGGCCGGATCGCGCCGAAGGACGCCATGCAGATCGGGTCCTTTGAAAAAACCTGGATACGCCATTCCCCGCTCGCCCTCCTGTGTGGTTTCGTACTGCTGACTGCCGCGTTCCTGCTGACTCGTCCCGGT
Source organism: Candidatus Methylomirabilota bacterium (assembly GCA_003104975.1). Lineage (NCBI taxonomy): Bacteria > Methylomirabilota (SeqCode) > Candidatus Methylomirabilota bacterium. The sequence continues at coordinate 71,908 of PQAM01000008.1, read as the reverse complement.
CCGGTTGCCGGCGCGCCGCTTTTCGGCTATCTCTCCCTGGCCTGTCTTATCTTCGGGGTCGCGTGCTTTACCCCCCAACTCTTACGCCTGACCGGCGCAGGCATTCACGCCCTCTGCGGGGGAAGGCGGGCGCCCCTGCTCGTACTTGCGGCCGGCAACCTTTCGTCGCAGGTCGGCCGAGGTGCGGTGGCGGTCGCCGCCATGATGACCGCTATCGCCATGTTGGTTGGGCTGACCCTGATGATCGGCAGCTTCCGGCGGACGGTGGAGCTGTGGGTAGAACAGACGATCAGGGCGGACCTCATCGTATCGCCGGCTGCCCGCTTTATCAAGGGGAGCCAGGCCAGGCTTTCGGACAGTTTCATTGAGGGCGCGGCTCGGATTCCCGGCATCGCCGCCATTGACCCATTTATCGGCACACGGGTCGAACTATTGGGGCAAGAGGGTCTGTTCGCGGCGGGGGATTTCGAGGTACTCGCGCGTTACGGCAGACTGCTGTTCCGGAATGGGGAGTCGGCGACGATTCTTCGACGCGCAAAGGTTGAGGGAGGGATCATTATCTCGGAGAGCCTCGCGTTGTCCAGAGGGCTGACCGAGGGGGACCGGTTGCCTCTCGATCTCCCCTCAGGCCGGGTTCAGCTTCCGATTGCCGGGGTATTTTATGACTACTCAACCGACGGCGGCAAGGTGGTCATGGATCGAGATCTCTGGACCAGGGCGGGGGGCGAGAACGGAGCCGACATCCTGGCGATCTATCTTGAGCCACACGCCGACGAGGCCGCCGTGCGGCGACAGCTTCTGGCGCTGGCGGGGGAAAGCGGCGCGGTCGCGATCAACTCGAATCGAGCGCTGAAGGCCAGAGTCCTGGAGATCTTTGATAATACCTTTGCCGTGGCGCGCGCCCTGGAACTGATTGCGGTTCTGGTGGGCGTGCTCGGCGTCTTTAATGTGTTGTGGGCCTCGGTGTTGAGTCGTCGGCGGGAGATTGGTGTGCTGCGGTCGGTCGGGGCGACGAAGGCGCAGCTTGTGCGGATTATTCTGGGAGAAGCGGGACTCCTTGGCCTGTTGACCGAACTGCTCGGCTTGGCGGCCGGTATCGCGCTGTCGCTTATCCTGATTCACGTGATCAACAAGCAGTCGTTCGGCTGGACTATCCAGTTCCAGTTTTCCTGGTGGGTTGTGCTGAAGTCATCAATCATCGCACTCGGCACAGCCCTGCTGGCCGGCTATCTACCTGCGCGACAGGCGACGCGCCTGGACATCCCGGCGGCGGTCTCGTCTGAAGGGTAAGGCGCACAGGGTGAGGCGTGAGGGGTGAGGCGTGAGGAGAGTTCGTGAGAACACGGCCACGCGAGCGATCGTTGCGGTCGTGATGCTTTTCGACCTTTTCGTCGGGAGTGGCGCGATCGCCCGGCAAGCCTTCCGGCAGGCGCTTCCCGGCTATCGATTCGCCTTTCCGCGCGACCACGCCTCGCATCCCGATTACAAAACCGAGTGGTGGTACTATTCAGGCCATCTACAGACCGGCGACGGACAGCGGTTCGGTTATCAACTGACCTTCTTCCGGGTCGGCGTCGATCCGGCACTTCGGGGCGACAGCCGGTCCCGTTGGGCGGTCCGGGACCTGCACCTGGCTCACTTCGCCCTTTCGGACCTTACGCACCGCCGCTTTCACTATTGGGAGCGCCGAAGTCGCGGCGCCCTGGATTCGGCCGGCGCCTCAACAGGGGCGTTCAGAATCTGGAACGGCCCATGGGAGGCCAGTGGAGATGGAAAGATTCACCGCTTGACCGCAAGTGCAGAGGGGCATGCGATCGACCTCACCCTGACCCAGACAAAACCGCCCGCCATCCATGGTAGTGATGGCGTGAGTCAAAAAGCAGAAGGCCTGGGCCGCGCTTCCCACTACTACTCAGTTACCAAGATGGCCACTAAGGGCACGTTGACCTTTTCCGGAAAGCGGCAGGCCGTGACCGGCTCAACCTGGATGGATCACGAATTCGGGAGCAACCAGCTTACAGAATCGCAGATCGGGTGGGACTGGTTCGCGATCCAACTCGACGATGGCGCCGACCTGATGCTCTACCAGCTCCGACTGACGGATGGGCAACCAGACCCCCATTCCAGCGGCAGCCTGATCTATCCGGACGGGCGAGTCGAGCATCTGCCTCTGAACGCCTTTAAAATGACACCGCAAGAGGTCTGGCGGAGCCCGAAGAGTGGCGGCAAATACCCGATCCGGTGGCGGGTCCAGGTCCCCGGCCGACGCCTCGACCTGTCGGTGCAGGCCGCATTCCCTGATCAGGAGCTGGATACCCGCGGCAGCACCATGGTTACCTACTGGGAAGGGTCGGTCGCCATCTCGGGGACTGCGGGTGACCGGCCGATCGCCGGAGTCGGGTATCTCGAAATGACCGGCTACGCCGCCCCCTTCCGCCAGCCGCTGTGAAGGAAACCGGATGAGTTGTTCGTTGAGTCGGTCCTCGTACTTACTTGCGAAAGTTAGCACACATAAGCCGTCATGCCCGCGAAAGCGGGTATCCAGCAAAATCAATGGATTCCCGTTTGAGGACTGCGAGAATGACGTCACGGGTATTATCGCAATCAAGTATTGGTTATTCCTTCGGCTGCTCAGGAATTGGCGGGATCAATGGTGTCAAATCCTCAATCAGACGTGGGACGTGGTTGATAACAAGTTGCCACACGCGTTCGTGGTCGACATCGCCGTACTCGTGTACCATCACGTTTCTTTGAGCAATAATCTTCTGCCACGGGATCTCTGGGTGGGCGCTGCGGAAGGGACCGCTGATCCGTCGAGCCGCCTCGCCGATGATACTGATCTCACGCTCAACAGCCGCCTGAAGTTTTAAATCGACACGATACTGTTCATGCGTGACATCTCGAGCAAAACTCACGATCTTTTTCGCGGCCTCCAGCATATCCCAGAGGTAGGCGGGATCGCGGGTTTCACCCGACATAGACTACCTCCTTTGTCCTGAGGATCTCATAACGCCGGAACGGGTTGCGGAGACCTCTCTTTTCAGTCAGGTCAACCTTCCGACCCAATATCTGACCCAGCTCTTCTTGTATGTCCACCAGATCAAACAGGCTCCATTGGGCGTCTTCAGCAAATGTGACGAGGACATCCACGTCACTGTCAGGGCGGAAGTCGTCGCGAAGTACCGATCCGAATAAGGAAAGTTCGGTGATCTTCCACCGGCGGCAGAACTCAGCGATCTTGTCGCGATCGATCGGAATTTTGAGGTTCATGCGCAGGGCTCCTCGAAGACTTTACCAGGGTTCTCTATTACATCTTTGGCGATGGTTGATCGGATACCGCACAATCCGGCGTCGTTGCTAATTGCTGCGCCTTGTGATCTTGGTAACGCCTTTTTCGATCCTCTAGCAGTTCATCCCCCATCAAAAGTTCATTGATTTTCTGGGACGGAATCAGAATTGCGATGCCTGCATTAAGCGGCACTTTCGCTGTTCCTGGAAAATCTCCGGTGAACTTCACCTTTTTATCCAGATCATGGTGACCGTGTATCAATCCGAGAAGCTCAGGTCCTGCGCCACGGACCTTCAAACGATTTAGTTCCCGATCCGCTGGATAATATACAAAGACAGGACTGCCACTTTGTCCTCCCCAAGATTGCAATTCAAGAAGATAGGCATCCCCAAGAACAGGTTGACCGCTTTCTCCTGGATAGAGTTTGAGTGGAATTTGCTCATCTGGCATCAACGCAACGTGTCCAAATCTCACAATAGGTTGATTTCTCGTAACGCCGAAATACTTGCTGTACAAACCCACCGCGATGACATCATCGCCTACGCCGACCTTACGCTTTGCCACTATCTCTGTAGTGAGCAACATAGAACAAGGGAGTGGGAGCAAATCATAGTTTTTTTGTGGCAGGTTTACCGGAATTGCGGCAACATCCGTCGTAGGGTGGCAGAACCAACCACTGGCTTGAGTCTCTACGTCTTCAAATGCACCATCTTTCGTGTTCACGCGGACATAGAATCTGTCGTAAGGCCTCGCACTATCTATAACATGGCGTGCGGTAACCGCATAGATGAACGCACCCTCTTCAAATGGAACACACACAAAAAATACCGTGGCTTTCGGCGTCCTTTTTGCGATACGACTCTCTTGGTCGGTATCATCCACCAACACGAAGGCTACACATTTTTTGATTTGCTCGTCGATAAGCATTAGAGGTGATCCCCTTACCAGTAGAAACGAATATCATGCTGCGAGTGTAAGTGTAGGGCTCATACTAGCCCTTATTTCTTCATCGGCACCGTGACCAGCACCTCTTCGCCAAGCATGTCGATGACCTTGACGGCGACGGTCGTTTCGCCGTTCGGGGCAGGGATCCCGTACTTACCCGTCACAAGGTCGGTCTTTTTCTCCGGCACATCGGAAAGCGCCACATTGAAGACCTTGCCGTCGTAGGCTGGGTCGATCATCACGCAGTCCACCATCGCGCGCCAGTCATCGATCTTCGGTTTGAGAATCCCTGCCTGCTGTTCGAGCCGTTCAATGATCGTCGGGGAGATGAAGTCTTCGATCTCCACAACGATCTTGGGCGCGGCTAGCCGCGCCCCTACGCGCGTGATCTTGATCTTCGCGCGGGCCAGCTCGTGCCGGATGAACTTGCCGTACTTGGGATCGGTGCGAAGCTCAATGACGTCGATCTTGTTGACCTCGGGCTTGTGCAAGAATTCGTCTTTCTTCCGCTTACGAAGCCTGTTCCAGTCCTCGATCCAGGTCTTTGCGGCGAGTTCCATGCCTAAACAGACCAAGGTAACGGGTCGGTCTTCGTCGGGTCGGGCCTCCAGTTCGCGTTTGAGTTCCTCCAGATCGAGCGGCGTGAGGGGATGGCCGAAGGGAATGATCTTGACGAGGGATTTCCCCAGCGTACCGTCGAAGAAAGGGTCGGTTCTGGTGCGCTGGATGCCGATATGCTCGCAGGCCAGATTGACGGCCTCGTTGTGCTGGATCGCGAGATCGTAGTCGTTCACGCGCCAAACGGTAAACGCCATCTGCGCCGGCGACTTCTCACCCCCATCCCGGCCTTCCCCCGTCAAGGGGGACGAAGAACAATCCCCTCTCCCCTCGTGGGAGAGGGCGAGGGTGAGGGGGCTCTTCCGCCGCGTCTCGATCTGCTCGCCAATGATCGTCTGCAATCGCTTAGCCGTGATCTGGATCGCCCCCTTGTTGATGTCGCAGCCGATCCAGCGTCGGCCTAATTTCTGTGCCACAGCAGCCGTGGTCCCGGAGCCGATGAAGCAGTCAAGAACCAGATCACCGGTATTGGAAGACAATTCTATGATCCTCTCAATCAACTTGGGTGACTTCTCCGTAGGATAGTCAGTATGTGATTCAGTGTCCGGTACGTCGTACCACAGACTCTGAACGAGATCCCCGTCGTTTGGACGGACTTTGCGGCGCGGAATGTTGCCGGGCGCACTTTGTACCACCTCGCCCGCTTCGTATTTCCGCTGCATCTCCTCTTTAGTCCATTTCCAGGTTCTCAAGAAACTAAGAAATTCATAGGTGAGATTCGGACGGTCAACTTTGAAGTTCGTACAGTCTGCTAGAGCATACCGGCCCTGCTCATCTTCGTACGGGTAGCGCTCGAAGAGTACCCGCTCAGGGACTTCTTTGCGGAATTCATTCCATGTAAACTGATCGCCTTTTGAATAGTGGAAAAGCGTGTCGTGAATCGACCCAAGTGACCTCTTGACGTGGTGTTTGCCGCCACGCTGTTTCTCCCGAACGATCTCGTTGCGAAAGTGGTCGGCGCAGAAAACCTCGTCGAGGAGACATCGCAACAGGTAGCTTCTTGCTGCATCGCAGTGCAAGTAGATACTTCCATCCTCGGCCAGCAACTCCTTCAACAGCAACAACCGCTCATACATGAACTGGAGGTAGTTGTCGTTAGCCCAGATGTCGGTGTACTGGATCTGTTCGCCGATGGTATAGCTCTCGCCGTCGATCTTTGCCGTACCCTTGACGCCGCGCAGGGAAACCTTGCGGACGTAGTCGGCGCCGGAATCGAAAGGCGGGTCGATGTAGATCAGGTTCACCTTGCCGCGGAAGCCGTTGGCGAGCAGGTGCGCCAATACCTCTTTGTTGTCGCCATGGAAGAGGAGGCCGCCCTTCGGGTAAGTGGTGGGCCAGTCGCGCCAAATCGTTGAATCCTGTAGGGGCGCTGCTTGCTGCGCCCCGGGCCGGGCAAGCCCTGCCCCTACAGGGTCGAACGTTTCCACATGCTGAGCCGGGAAGGCCGTGACGTGCGACAGCGGTCGCTTGCCTACCCACGTGAGCATCGGCCGACCCTTGGCAGACGTGATCTTGACCTCCGTTTTCTTATCGCGGTCGATCGGGATTTTGGCGCTCATGCACAGGGCTCCTCGACGAACCTACGCACGATTCCCATCTCGTCGGCGGGAACGGTATCAGTGTCAGTGAAGATCATTTGATACTTCAGCCGGTCGGGATTCAGTGTTTCCCACTTTCGCAGTGCCATCGCCTTCCTGCCATTCTCGCCATCGACCGGATGCGCGCGGTCGTGCTCGCGCTTGATCTCCACGATGAAGACCCTGCCCGTTCCCGGTTGCCCGCCCCGTTTCGGTTTCTTTCGGACGATGAAATCGGGTGTGTAGCGATGCCACGTTCCCTTGTCGTCTTTGTACTCGATGAAGAAGTCGGTCTTGGCCGGATCGGTAAGCGCTCCGGTGAAATAGATATCCTCGACTTCAGAGGGATGCAGATTCATGTGCGCCAACACCTGCTCGAAGAAGCTTTTCTCAGGATTGGAGTCGAAATCGTACGGACTGTAGTGAAAGCCGAAATCGTGTCCGTTATTGCTCTTCATCGTTTCCCATGACAGCAGCAGGCGCTCGCGGTCTTTGGGGTAGATGATCTCGGCCGTATAGACCTCTATGCCGGAGCTGTCCGTATCCTTCGTGAAGCCATCGGGCTTCACCAGGGCCAGCGCAACTTCGACCCGTTCCTCGTGAACCTCGTAGAAGCGGGTCTGCTTTTCTAGCTGGCCGGCCAGGACCTCGATATGGACGGTCGGAATATCCGCCGTGCCATACAGCCGCCGAAGCTCATGGTAGATTTCCCATAGATCAAGTCTATACCGAGCCGCCAGGTCTACGGCGGCCGCATAGGGATCGGTTGCCTCCGGAGCCGCCTCCATCGTCACCGTGTCGCCCACTTGGCGCAATACGCTCAGCGTGGCTTGCTGGTCGGCCAGGGTATGGACGGTCTTCTTAAGCCGTCTATCGGCGCTGCGGGCGGGACGCTCAAGGCGCAACGGTTTGGCGACTTCCTCTTTCCTGACGACGGTGCGGACCCGTTGTGTGACGACGAGCGGCGGGAGATCGAGCTTGCGCAGGACGATGCGCGCGCTACGAGTCTCCTGCCCGGACCGGTTGAGGTCGGCGATGGTTTCCCCGTAGGTCTCTTGCAACTGCCGGTCGAGGACGCCGAAGTTGTCAGTAGAAAGATAGACGCGGGCCTTAGCGCTGTTGCCCGGAACCTGGCGCAGGCAGCGGGTAGCCGCCTGTAGGACAAAGTTATTGGAAGTCTTCAGCTTGCGAGCCAGCGCACACGCAAACAGACTGGGACAGTTCCACCCCTCGGTCCCTTTGTTCACCAGAAGGATGACCCGATGCGGGGCCATCGGATCATTCAGCCGGTTGAAGGCATCGATATCGGCCTGTTTAGTCATGGTCTCATCGGAGGTATTGACGAGACAGAGCGTCGGGCTCTGGCCCACCTTGACCAGCGCCTGGTCGACAATTGGCTTGAGTTCCTTGAGATCAGCGGTCTGGGGGAAGTAGAGGGCGAGCTTCGCGGGAGCGCCGTTCGGCAGATGCACATCGCCGTAGTCTCGAAAGAAATCCTCGATGACGTGGGCGACATACGTTTCGGCGTCGCCTGAGAAATCGTAAGCGTGGATATTGCCGGCCAGGTCCTTGAGGATACCGTCTTTGATACCGGCCGAAAGACCATACCAGATGACCACATCCCTTAATGGCTGCCGCTGGAAATAGGGGGTACCGGTCGTGTTGACTACACAGATCACGTTGGTGTTGGCAGCCAGATAATCAACTGTCTTGCGGACCTTTTTCAACTCGGTATCAAGCGACTGCCCATAGGTATGGTGGGCCTCGTCGGAAAAGACCGCCAGATGAGGGAGGCTGGCGATACCCTGGAGACGCAGGTTGGCGATTTCGGCGCGGGCCTCATCCTCCCGCCCAGCCGTGAACAGGTTGCCGATATCCGACTTCCGGATCGTCTCCTTCTGAATCCTGATCTTCTCGGTATTGGTCACGACAACATTGTAAAAGCTGCCTCGGATCACCGGCACGTCCTTCTCCCCGTCGCGTGTAAAGGTCAGCTTGACCGAGGCGGCAAACGGTTTGTGCAGGCGTGGCGGCAGGATTTTTTCGTACGGGATCTCGGCCAGTTCGCGTAAGGATTCGATGATTGTCTTACCTGGAGCAAAGACGAGGGCATTCTGCACAAAAGGGGCGTCAGGGTCGTGGCGGTATTCCAGCGCCATCGCGAACTCGGTCGCAATGATCGCGCCGATCAGAATGGTCTTTCCGGCCCCCATCGCCAAGGCAAGGATGTAGCTCGGGTAGTCAAGACTGAGCGTCTCGCGGAGCGATTCCAGCCGAAAATCGCGGACGAATCCGTCGTCCGTCTTGATCCGCGTCCAGAGGGCATTGATCCCCTCATCCAGGGCGAATTCTTTGATGCGAGGATTGTCAAGTCCAAGCGCATCGAGGAGTTCAGACTGCTTCTGGAAGAAGCGCCGGTATAGATCGCAAACGTGGGGAGTCCCTTCGACAAGCCGAAGATACCAGTAGGTCTCTAGCGCCTGAAGCTGTGGGCGGCGCAGGAAACGAAGGGTTTCGGTCTCGCCCTCGTATGCCCACTCAAGAATCTCGGCCAGCGCAGGATATGGCGGGACAGGATACCCGTCTCCTCGCCATTGGTCCACTCGCTGAGCAAGACGCTGGTGTAGGTGATTCCTCACTCCGAGCGTTCCCCCTCACCCTCGCCCTCTCCCCCAAATGGGGGCGAGGGGCAGTAATAAAAACGCCTCTGCCCCGAGTGCCTCACCCCATATCTCTGCTGAGGTCTACCTTATTCGTTGCCTGGAGTGCAAGCAAAAACTACGACGTATCGATGGGCCTATCACTGGCGGCTGGTTCGGGACCAGATACTGGCCAGGGCCGCGCCTGACAGGTTGTGCCAGATGCTGAAGAGGGCGCCGGGGAGCGCCGCGGCCGGCGAGAAGTATTTGACGGCCAGCGCCACGGCGAGCCCGGAATTTTGCATACCGACCTCAATGGCGATCGTTCGGCAGATGGTGGAATCGAGGCCGAGCGCTTTTGGCGCGAGATATCCGCCGGTCAGCCCCACAAGGTTGTGCAGGACCACGGCGATGATGACCGGGAGTGCCAGCGCAGAAAGCTGCGGCTGATTCAGTGCAACAATCGCCCCGATGATGAGGATGATGCCGGCGATTGATATGAGCGGGAACACCCGCTTGATCCCTCCGAGTCGATACCCCCAAAGGGTATTCACAACGACGCCGCACGCCACTGGCAACAGGATGATGTTGAGGATGCTAAGCAGCATATCGCCGGTCGGCACAGCCACCAACTGTCCGACGTACAACCAGGTGAGCAACGGCGTCATTACCACGGCCAGCATGGTTGAGAGGGAGGTCAAAGTGATGGAGAGCGCTACATCGCCCCTGGCCAGATAGGTAATCACGTTCGATGCGGTCCCACCCGGCGCCGCACCCACCAGCACAACCCCCACCGCCAGAGGTAGCGGCAGGGAGAGCAGCCGGGTCAACAGCCATCCGATCAGCGGCATCAAGAGAAACTGCAGCACCACGCCCAGGGCGACGATGGCGGGCCGCTTGAGGATGGCTGTGAAATCGCTCGGCATCAGCGTCACGCCCATGCCGAACATGACCACTCCCAACAACGGGACGATGGCCCATTTGAGCGGCATCAGCAACCCGGGATAGATGACGGCGACAGCCGAAATGAGGACCGCCCAGAGTGGGAAGAGTCCGGTTACGCGATCCATACCGATCGGCAGATCTAGCCCAGGTCGGGGATCGGCTGCCTCAGGACCCCGAGGCGGCACAGGGCAAAGTCGTATTTGACCGGGTCCTCGGGATCGAAGGCACGGAGTCGCCACGTAACCTCTTTGGCCATCCGCCAATTGGGCTGTGTGATCCTGGTCAGGCCAAGTTGTCGGGCGATCCGCGCGACATGCGTGTCGAGCGGCACGATCAGCTTGGCCGGCGAGACCTCCGTCCAGATGCCGAAATCGATCCCGTCCCCGCGGCGCACCATCCAGCGCAGGAACAGATTGAGGCGCTTACACGCGCTCCCCTGATGCGGCGAGGGGAAGAAAAAGCGGACACCGGCCTTCGACGGGAGTGCGCCGGAAGGATAGAACGGCGAGACGTCCAGCGACAGCATCCGGTCGACAAAGCTGGTCAGGGCCGGTCCGATGTCGTCGTGCGTGGGATCGTACCCCTTGAGAAAGAATGTCTGCAGTGATCCCGCCGTCGCGATGGCTTGATTGAGCAGATAGCACAGCAACGCCAGATCGATACCCGAATTGAAACGGTGGACGACGTGTTGCAGGCGCGCTGACTCCCGGTCGGGATCGAATCGTCGAACGAACCTGGCTGGGCTTTTGCCCATCGCATCGAGCGCTGCCGTGGCACTGCGGTGGATCTGCTTGACGTTACCATAGGCCAGGGAGGCCGTGACGAAGGCCGCGATTTCCCGATCTTCCGGACTGACATATCGGTGCGGAATACCGAGGGCGCTGGTCGAGAGGTATGCAGGCCGGCTGTAGCGGTGGTAGAGTTCCTCCAGGAGTTGCTTGAGTTGCGCGTGGGAGCGCATCATAGCCATGACGACGACCTACTCCTTGCCGTTCAGCTCCTTGGCCTGAAACCCGATGGCATACGGACAATGAATCGGCGCCCGCTCGATGACACCATTCGTCTTGTGGTATCCGGCAATTCGGATGTTGTACCCGTTGATGCTGCCCGACAGACCGCCGCGCCGCACGTAGCTCCACCGCTGCTGCCGCGCCGAATCGTTGATGGCGACCACTATAGCGATATGTCCATCCTTGAAGAAATCCCGATCCACCTTGCTCAGCGTGGTCGTCGCCCGAAAGGTGCCGTACATCGGATGCGAGTGGTAGTCGCCGACACACTCCCAGCGCGAGGTACTCCGGACGGCTCCCTCGACCCGCTGACTTCGCATCAGATCGACGTGTACCTCACGGAACTTCCGATTGGCCGTCTGGTACGGGACGACGAAATCGACGAGGATTCGGTCTTGTGTGGCCTGCCCGAGGAGGACGCCAAAGCACTCCTTTCGGTAGACCTCAATGGTCGAGACCAACAGTCCGACGAAGGCATTTTCACTCAGATAAAGGTCCATCACTCTCAACCATCATATCGAGACTGCGTAAGAAGGGTAGGTCCGGCTATCATCATGACAGGAAAGTCTTTTCTTGCGGTACCCCGAACGGTAAAAGGCTCTCGCTCTTGGTGGTATCCCGGAAGATCGTTCCCTGAAATGCGTTCGCGCAGAGAAGGAGCCGTCCGATGCCTCTTGGTGGAGACCGAAGGTCTGCTACGCCACGGCAACTTTAAGAACCGGCAGCCTCGCCGGATGCACAACAAAGATAGCCCGCCTCGTAGGACGAGGCAAGCCTAAAAAAACGGCAGCCCCGCCCGGTCAACTTCTGTCGCCTCACCGTTGGTTTTATCACCCCAAGCTCGCCAGACGCCTAATTAGTCCAATTATTTCACCATGTTATAGGTATCACTGTGTCCGTTGAAAAGCAAAGCGCCACTCTTAAAGAGATTGGCGCAGTTGGAGTAGCTCTCACTTCTCGGCATCGGTCGGGTCGCAGGCTTCTTTCGGTGGGCGGGCTATAGTCACGCGGCGAGAGCTTCGTTGAGCGACTGCGTCAGTTCTGGCGCGGCACGTCGAAGCGCGGCATCTTCCGTGACCAGCTTTACCCCCAGTTCCTGAGCCGCTACGAGGAAGCGGGCGTCATAGACTGACACCTTATAGGTCATTGCGACGGATAAGGCATGACGGTGGGTGACGATAGTCAATCCCGGGCTCAGCAAGGCTTCGGCCTCGTCGAACCGCGCAAGCGCTTCCCGTTCGCTGGTCAGCCCCACACGCACGTAGGTCGCCATCACGTTAGCAAATTCTATCAACGCGAAGGACTCGGTACACCAATCCGGATCCCTTTCCAGGAGCCGGCGCGCCGAATCCGTCCACTCATTCTCGACCCACAATGAGATCGCGATGTTGGTATCGATGAACACCATCGGCGACGACGCTCAGTCGCGCCCTTCGGCGATAGCGGTTTCAATGTCCTCAACGGTCGGACGGTAGCCACCGGCCAGCTTCAGCGGCGGAGACAGCTTTGGAGGCCGGCGGGGGGCCGCGAGCATGGATTCGATCAGGCTCACCACCTCCTTGGTGACGGAACGATGGTGGCGCTGTGCCTGCGCCTTCAACCGCGCGTGCAATTCTTCGGGAAAGTTCTTAATGACCAACGTGCTCATGGACTATCCCTCCAATGAGGTAGCATATTACTGCCATTAGTATAGCATAGAGCTTCTAACCAATGACGGCTATTGCTGAGGCTTATCGCTACATATAGTCGTGCCCTGATGTACAGGGATCATGTGGAAGGGGTTCGAGGAGCGACCAGGCTTCGGGATCGGGTATGAAGGATCGGGACTACACCGTCGTGTAGAGGCTGCAGAACTCCTCGTCCGTGAGTTGGTCGAGTTTGGAGAAGTCGATGTCGTTGGAGGCGCGGCCCGGGTACTTGGTGCCGATCTTAATCTCGAAAACCTCCTCAAACTTTTCGGTCTTGACCATGGTGACGGCATTCCAGGCATCCCGCGCGCAGGCTTGGGCGCACTTGTCGCAGCCGATACACTCATCGAACCGGATCTGGACCGGCGGCACAAAGGCATGGACGCTCCGGTCGTACCCATGCATCTTGACCTGCTCTGGCGTCAGGTGCGAGATGCAGTCCACTGGACAGACCGACTGGCATGGCGTCACCCACTCCCCCGGCTTGACCTCATGGCCGCTGCACCCGGAGCAGTTGGCCGGATCGACCAGCGCAATCCAGGCCGGCTTGGCCCGCTTCTGGCCGATCTTATCCGGGTATTGATCGGTATCGACCAGGCCGTCACCGTCTTTATCCTCCGGGCTGCGGTGCAGATCGATGGTCTTCTGCCGAATCTTCTCAACGAGCTGCGCCCGCTCCTCCGCGAGCGCCTTGTACGCTGCACGCTTCTCCTTCCAGGTATCGTACCCGTCAAGGCGCAGAAGCCACCTGTAGCCATTCTGCTTCCAGAACTCCGCCCGCTTCAGCCGGTTCGTCTCCAGTTGCGCCTCCAGCGCCGCCTTCTCCTTCTGGCGAGTCTCCAGCGTCCGCTGATAGCTGTCGGCGCGTCGCTGATCCCGTTTGTGCGGCGGGATATACCCCGGCAGCGCATGTTCAGATTTTGTCAGCAGTTCGGGCACCATTGTAAACTCCCCGTTTTCTCCGGACGCCTCAGGCTACCTGCTTAGCCGATCTACGTCAAGCGGATCGAGGCGCGCCACCGCCTGATAGATCGGGACGACGTCGTCGAGCGGAGGCCAAGGGAGCACGCCGAGCGAGTCCCCGACGTAGGCTGGGGTGCGCATGCCGTTCAGGACGCAGCTCACACCTTTGGTGCTGGTCAAGGCCCACAGTGCCTTCCTGGACAGACTTTCGCCTCGTTGCGCCTCGGGGAGGAGCGGATCAATGGCCGCCGAGATCGCGTCCGCGATGCGCCGGCTTGGGGTCGCCGCCAGGCGGATCATCCTGTTGCCGACAATGGCGTTGAGCGGCCGGTTGACCAGGACGCCGATCCCTGCCGCCGATGCGGCCTCGAGCACCGTCTGCCGGTTATCCGGCCCGTTATTGCGCACGAGCAGCCCCCCCGCCTCGAACAGGTTCATCGGAAGCTGGAGAATCCGGAAGTGGTGGGCCGGTCCGCCCGCTTCTTGCGCTGCGTGGAACATCCGAGTCAAGGAGGTCGCCTCGGGATCCGTGGCAGACGAGACGGCGGTGTTCGAGGAGACACCATACCATCGGATTGTGCCGGCGGCCACCTGGGTCTCAAGGAAGGCGAACGCCTCGCGCAACCGCCGGTAAAACTCGTCCCGAGCCGCCTGGAGATCGCTGCGTCTATGGTGCATGATATCGGCGAGAAAATACTCGGGGTTGTGCAGCAGGCAGACATCCAGGGTATCAAGCTGCAGCCGCGTCAGTGATCGCTCCAACTGATCGCGCAGGAACTCCGGATGGATGCAGTGCCAACAGCCGTCCATATATTTGACCATCTCGGGGAACGGCGTTCCCGCCGCTTCCCGCTGCTGAGCCAGCTCCAGATTCTGCCCTTGCACGTAGCCGATCTTGGAGACCACAATCACCTCCTCGCGGCGCAGTGTGCCGATCCGCGCCAGCTCGCCGAGCGCGGCCCCGACACACCGCTCGCTGCCGCCATCTGTGTAGTTCGCGGAGGTGTCGACCAAGTTACAGCCTCCGAGCAACGCCTTCTTCAGGGCCTCGTAGTGCTCGCGGGTCTCGTCGTCGATCCGGTATCCGCCGAAGCCCAGCCTACCGGCAATCAGGCCGGTCGAGCCGAGCATCGTAGAGCCCGCTGAGGCAAAGCGGGCGCCGTACGCACCCGTGCCGGCTTCAGTCGCGTGACCGGTCAGGATTGGTCCGACGACCGACCGGTGACCGCCTGCTGAGGGCTGTGCGGGCAGGGTGAGGGCGGCGATGACCTGAGCGGTGTCGGTGATCGGGGCCTGACAGGTGGAGTCCCGGCAGATGTAGAGCGTCGCGCGGCCATCCACCAATCCTTTCCCCTTCACCAGGGGGAAATCGGGTGACTCTCCGGCAGTCGGATCGTGGTATGCCATGATCCGATTAGGTACGTAGTGGCGCGCAATCTCCAGGCGCAGGGCCTCATATCCCGCCTCTCCCGGAGTGCCGATCAGGGTCAGCTCCACCGGCCCCTCCAGGAGGAGATCTGCGACCGCGAGACTCTTGGCAAAGGCGTGCGGATAGAGGGCGATCTGTTTGCCGTAGGCCGCAATGCCGCGCTCGGCCGCGCGGCGCAGGTCGTTGCGCGCAAGCTGGAACGAGAGGCGTGCCAGCGCCGAGGCTGCCACGGCATTACCGCTGGGGACGGCACCATCGGTCCCTTCCCGATGGCGCAGGATCAGCGACTCGTGATCGCGCGACGTGGTACAAAAGGCGCCGCTTGCCTCATCGACGAAATCGACCAGCAGGCGATCGGCCAGCCGGCCGGCCTCGCGGAGATAGCGAGTCTCGCTTCCTGCCTCGTACAGGTCGATCAGTCCCTCGCAGAGACACGCATAGTCCTCCAGGTAGGCGTTCAGATGCGCCACGCCGCTCCGGTAGGTCCGCAGTAGCCTGCCGTCCTGTCCGACCAGGGTCCTGAGCAGGAAGTCGGCCGCGCGAACGGCAGCGTCAAGGTACCGCCGCTCACTCAGGATACGGGATCCTTCGGCCATGGCGCTGATCATCAGCCCATTCCAGGCCGTCAGGATCTTGTCGTCCAGGCCGGGCGGCACGCGTTGTCGCCGGGCTCCATAGAGCCTACACCGCGCCCGGCCGAGTGCCGCGTGCAACCCCTCGACGCTCATCCCACATTTTGTGGCCACCTGCGCGGCTGTGCGCCGAACATTGGGAATCGACTTGCCCTCCCAGTTGCCGCTCTCTGTGATGTCATAGTAGGTGCAGAAGACACGCGCCTCTTCCCCATCCAGGACCGCTTCGATCTCGGCCGGCGTCCAGACGTAGAACTTCCCCTCCTCGCCCTCGGAATCGGCGTCCGTGGCGGAGAAAAATCCTCCCTCCGGGGCGGTCATCTCACGCAAGATATAATCAAGAGCGTCGGCTGCGATCCACCGATAGAACGGATCGCCGGTCACCTGAAACGCCTCCAGATAGGTCCTGGCCAGGAGCGCATTGTCGTAGAGCATCTTCTCAAAGTGGGGGACCAGCCAGCGCTCATCGGTCGAGTAGCGGTGAAATCCGCCGCCGATCTGGTCGTAGATCCCTCCCCGGGCCATCGCATCCAGCGTCGTCCGGACCATCTGCAGGACATGGGCATCGCCGGTGCGCCGATGATGGCGCAGCAAGAGCGATAGGGCGGTCGCGGCCGGGAACTTGGGCGCGGAGCCGAATCCGCCGAATGTGGGATCGAATGTTGAGGCGAAGTGGGCGACGGCGGCCGCAATCTCGGCCCATCCTACCGGCGCAGATAGGGATGGGCTGGTACTCTCGCGCAAGTAGGTGGTGATCTCGGCCGACTGAGTCCGAAGGTCATCGGGATGCTCACGCCAGGCCTGCGCAATCCGCGCAAGGATCGTCGGGAACCCGGCCCGCCCGAACCCGTCCCGCGGCGGGAAGTAGGTCCCCGCGAAGAACGGCTGCAGGTCCGGGGTCAGAAAGACCGTCATCGGCCACCCGCCCTGCCCCTGGTTCATGGCCACCGTAGCCGCCATATAGATGGCGTCGATGTCTGGTCGCTCCTCCCGATCGACCTTGACGCAGACGAAGTGCCGATTCATCAGCTCGGCGATCGCCTCGCTTTCGAACGACTCATGCGCCATCACGTGACACCAGTGACAGGCCGAGTATCCGATGCTGAGCAGGATCGGGCGATTCTCCTCCTTCGCCCGGCGAAGCGCCTCCTCCCCCCACGGGTACCAGTCCACCGGGTTATGCGCGTGCTGCAGCAGGTACGGGCTGGTCTCGCGGATCAGCCGATTGGTATGCCGGGGTTGCGTCTCCTGGCTCATGCTCGATCACCCCCCTCCACTATCTCCTGATTCGACCTTAACTGAGGGGCAACGGTGTGTCAAGCAGCACGCATACAGAGTGATTGACATACAGGACCTGCTTGCATACAATCGCCCCCATTATGCCAAAGGTACGGGTCGGGCAGATCGAGCTGTTCTATGAGGAAGAGGGCCAGGGTGACCCGGTCGTCTGGATCCACGGGCTTGGTATCGATCACCAGGTCTGGGCGCTCCAGATCTCGACATTTGCCCAGCATTTTCGATGCCTCGCGTTCGATAACCGCGATACCGGCGAAAGCGACCGCTCTCCGGACAGGTATACGATGAAGACGCTGGTCGATGATACCATCGGCCTGATGGATGCACTGGCCATCGACAAGGCCCATATCGTCGGCCTGTCCATGGGCGGAGCGATCGCCCAGGAGTTGGCGATCACCCATCCTGCCAGGGTCAACCGATTGGTCCTGGTCTCGACCTATACCTCGTCCGATCGGCGCGGAGCCGACGTACTCAACTCATTCGCGCTGATGCGGACCCGCTTCAGCCCCGAGGAGTACGCGCGGGCGACCATGCCGTGGGTCTTCTCCTATGACGAGTATCAGATTCCGGGCCTGGTCGATTTGGCCATTGCCCGCTTCGAGGATGACCCACACTTTCCGTCGGCAGATGTCTATACCCGGCAGGTCGAGGCGGCGCTCAGCCACTTCAGCGAAGATCGCCTGAGCCGGATCGCGACGCCGACCCTGATTGTCGCCGGCAACGAAGACCTCATGACCCCGATGCGGTTCACCAGGACGCTCCACGAACGGATCCCCGGCGCCAAGCTGGCCGTGATCCCCGGCGCCGGCCACGCCTTAATTCTCACCCGCGCCGGCGAGTTCAACCGCCTCACCCTCTCTTTCCTTCAGGAACCCTGAACGCGGCTGCGATACGATTCATCCTGATCTTCCCTTTGACGGGATCTTTGTGTTGGCCTATAATCCGGTCGAAGGAGGAACCTCGATGTCCAAGACGC
Source organism: Candidatus Methylomirabilota bacterium (assembly GCA_003104975.1). Taxonomy (NCBI): domain Bacteria; phylum Methylomirabilota (SeqCode); species Candidatus Methylomirabilota bacterium. Next base: position 53,901 of record PQAM01000008.1, on the reverse strand, counting down.
TGAAGGCTCTGGAGCATGGCGGGCTCGTCCATCTGGAGCGCTTGGCCTCTATCCTGAGGGGACTGACTCCCCTAGAGCTCGAGACTCTGGAACTGCTCCTTGATCCCCAGGCGCGGGCAACCATTCGGCGCGCCCTGAAAGAGTTGGATCGGGGCGAGGGCATCCCTCTTGAGAAGTGGTGAGCCGTTTGCCATAGTCCTTGCCCCCTCTGCTCACCGACTTTACAAGAAATTCGATCCCGCCCTTCAGGAACAGATCAAAGCAGAAGCCCGGAAGGTTGCCCGATCGCCGTATACTGCTTCATCGCTCCATTCTCCCTTCCAAGATCTCCGTTCTCATCACTTCCACTTTCGCAAAGTGGAGTATCGGATTGCCTACCGTATCCGAGAGGATAAGCGACAGGTTGAGATTGTCCTGGTGAAGAGCCGGGAACGCTTCTACGAAGTCCTGGCGCGGCTCATCCGGCAACGCTAGTGCTTCGTTGTGAAAGTTAGCGCACATAATCCGTCATACCCGCGAAGCTTGTCCCCGCAGGCTTCAAGCGGGGAGCGGGTATCCAGTAAAATCAATGGATTCCCGCTTAAGGACTGCGGGAATGACGGTACGGGTATTATTGCAATTAAGCACTAAGCCTCACGCATTAAATAAATCTAACATCTCCACCCTCCCCTTAATCCCCTCCGCACCCAGGGGGTACCCGGGGAGGGGAGAATTCTTATAGTCCCCTCTCCCCTTGTGGGAGAGGGTGAGGGTGAGGGGTGTGTAAATTGACTTTCCGCGTTTGTATTAGTGTAGTAGTGCGCCGGCAATCCCTTTACAATCCGTTCGTGGTGAGCTTGTCGAACCCATGAACGGAACCTATTGCAATACTTCACCCTTCGACACGCTCAGGGTGAACGTGAATGTAAAGAAGCGTTAGATTCACTACGCTAGCGGGGACGGATGGCGGTGAGAGCACACATAGCGGCAGCCGTCCGATTCTCAGCACCCAGCTTCTGGTAGATCCGCTCCAGGTGTTTGCCGACTGTTTTGGGACTGACGCCCAGGATGGTGGCGATCTCAGCATCAGTCTTGCCGCGGGTCACCCAGAGCAATACTTCTGACTCTCGAGCTGTCAGCCCCAGGGAACCGAAGAAAGACGGCACGAGTACCGTCGGCTGCTCTTCGAGAACCAGCAAGTGATCTTCGGTACCGAACCTCACCAGTCTGACTACCAGACGCGCCGTCTCGCGCTCTACGATGAAGGGCATGGGCGGAATGGGCGACCCATCGGGCTCCGCAAGAGGCGCCGGCCCTTGTTGACGGCCTATCCATTCCTGCAGCTCAGGGGGAAGGTGTCCCTCATGTTCTGGAGCTGCTCCCCAATACGCCCTTAGGAGTTGTCGTGCTCGTAGGGTTATCTCGCGCACAGACCCGTCGCGTGCAAGGACAATAACCCCCTGCTCCAGCGTATCAAGAGCCTGCTTAGCACGGACTAACTCCTCCCGAAAGTGTGTGTGAGCCTGTATGCGCGCATAGGTCTGGACCAGATGGGGCCGCAGCAGGTTGAGAAGGAGTCGATCGCGCTCAGAAAAGGTTCGGCGATTCCGGTAAAAACCCACTCCGACCACGATGGTGGGTGCGGTGATTGAGACATGGCAGACCGCCGTAAGAACGTCTTCTACATGCCAACCCCGGTAAAGCTCATTGTACAAGCCCAGACGATGCAACTGGGATTGGCTCAGGAAGTCGGAAATCGTACGAGCCTGCCCTTCTCTTGTCTTTGCGTAATACATCAAAGTAGGGTGCTCGTGCATGTGCTGAGCCCAGATGGCGTCTGTTTCTGGGGGGTGGACCTCCTGGGGAACCACCCAGTTTCGTGAAATCCGTTGCGAGGGGATCATCTCGTTGTACGTGAGCATCTCGCAGGGGATCAAGCCTGGAGCCGCGGCAAGCAAATATCGAACGAAGGCCTCCTGGTCCGGTATAGCCGCCAGGCCTTCGAGGAATGTCAGCAGCTTCCGGAGTTGCGGTGAGGTGAGTCGCTTCATCTCCTCTTCCTAAGAGATAGGGAAGCAATACGGAATTTTCCGTATTGTCATTATACCGGCTGAATCTTACTGTCAAGCGTGAAATGCCAACGAGCGCTAGGTAAAACGATAGTTATCCGGCACCTTATGTGCCAAGGGACTGCAATTGGTGATTCGAGATCCCATATTGGTGCCCGACACATAAGGTCACCGGATATAAGGGTCGCGTATCAGGTGACCTTCACCAGCCCAGAGTGAACGTGCAGTCTCAGGATCAATGGAACGCCGCTGAATTCAATAAAACATCTAAGAGGAGGAGCCCATGAAAGGCACAGCATCACGTCTCCTGCGAATGCCCGCTGTTGGCCTAATTGAGTGGAAGGAACGGAGCAGAGAGAAGATAAAAATGAAGCGTCTGTTTATTATTGGGCCTGTTGCCTCAATGCTGAGTGTTCTCTTCCTGACAGTGAGTCCACTGCCCGCGGCGGCCATCGGCGATGTCTGGGAGCAAAAGGCGCCCAAACCGACGCCAACGGCCGGTGCGGTCGTCGGCGCCATCGGCGGCAACATCCATGCAATCGGCGGCAATATACCAAATCAAGAAGGTTCCCATACCCATGAGGTGTATGATACGGCGACCGACACGTGGAGCATGAGAGCACCGATACCGACTCCGCGAAGCGGGGCGACAGCAGGTGTCATCAACGGGCGGCTCTACATCGTAGGCGGCGTGAACGGGCCGAACAGCAATACCCCTGCTCTCGAGATCTATGATCCCAACATCGACGACTGGTCCTCAGGCGCGCCGCTTCCAGGCCCGCTCCGCAACTCCATGGCCGCCGGCGTGATCAGCGGCATCTTGTATGTAGCCGGCGGCGATTCAGGCGGCAACCCGCTCAATCTCGTCTACGCGTATGATCCAGTGCAGAACGTATGGACACAAAAGGCATCCCTGCTTCTAGCGCGGCGTACTGCCGGCTTTGCCGTGCTCGGTAACAGGCTATATGTCGTCGGAGGTCTGCAGGTTTGCTGTGCCTCAAAGGCCGAGGTTCAGGTTTACGACCCGGCATCCGATATCTGGAGCTTCGCCGCGCCGCTGCCGTCCGCACGCAATCAGATCGGCGTCGGGGTTATCGATGACAAGTTGTATGCCGTCTCCGGTATCAATGCTGTTGGGAACGATGTTGCGCCTGATGTCTGGGAGTACGACCCGCAGGCGGATAACTGGACCGTGCGAGCGTCCATTCCCACCCCTCGCGCCGGTCTCAACATCGGTACAACAACAACGGGGGGGAAGCTGTATGTGATTGCCGGATCAACAGCGAATGGATTCTCCGCTGCAACAGAGGTGTATGTGCCAATCACCGATACCGCCCCGCCAGACAACCAGCCTCCGGTCGCCGATGCCGGGCCCGATCAGACGGTTGAGTGCACAGCGCCAGGAGGCACTGCTGTGACACTCGACGGTACGGGATCGGAGGACCCGGATGGTGACCCGCTCACCTACCTCTGGACGAACTCCTTCGGCTCCGCTTCTGGAGCTACCCCGACTGTATTACTGCCGCTTGGCGACCATGAGGTGATGTTAACCGTCACGGATCCCTCGTCGGCGAGTGACGCGGATACGCTCAGCGTACAAGTCGTGGATACCGCTCCACCGGTTATCAGTAACGCCGCGGCAAGCCCGAGCGTACTCTGGCCACCGAACCACAGGATGGTACCGGTGACGGTATCGGTCTCTGCCTCCGACCTATGTGACTCCTCCTCCCATTGTAAGATCATCTCCGCCACCAGCAGCGAGCCGGACAACGGCATAGGTGACGGGACGACCGGCCCTGAAATTGTCATCACCGGCGATTTGACCGTACAACTGCGCGCCGAACGTTCCGGCGGGAGCAACGGGCGGGTATACACGCTGGAGATCCAGTGCACGGATGAATCCGGCAACAGCAGCAGCCAGGTAGTAACGGTCAATGTCCCGCACGGCCGTGGCAACTGATGCGCAGGCATTAAGACGCATTGACCCTCCCGCCAAGCGCGGCCGGTTCGTTCGAAGGGCTGGTAACCTTAGCCGGTTACCGGCCCTAAACCGGCGTCGGACGGGAATTGTCTTGCAGGCTTTTGTGCGCCCTGCCGGAACCGGAGGAGGGTGCAGCCAACAGCGCCCCAAGGATCGCAGGCCAGACTGCTCTTCACGCTCCAAGCGTCGGACTCAGTACTACGATCTACTTTGTTCGGGTTGGGGATTTTGCTTTACACTTATAAGATACCGAATTATGTTGTTGTTGTGTCATATTGTCATTATGGCGTGAGGTAGGTCATGGCCAAGACGGTCAGCGTTGCCGAGGCGAAACGGGACTTTTCGGACTTGATGAGCCGCGTCGCGCTCAAGGGCGAGCGGTTCGTTATCCAGCGGCGGGGAAAGGCTGTGGCCGCCCTCGTGGGCGTCACGGACCTGGAGACACTGCAAACGGTCGGCGCGCGCGAGGAAGGGAAGGGCCTACTGGCATCATTGGCTGCCTGGGAGGATTACCCCCAACTTGAGGCACTCATCGCTGATCTGTACCGGGCCAGAGAGCAGGCAAAGGATCGGAGGGTCAGGAAGCTGCCGTAGTGTACCTGTTTGACACGGACACCATCAGTAATCTTCTCACGAAACGGCCATCGCCCGCCCTGGTGCGGAGATTGGCCGGTGTTCCTCCTCAGTATCAATTCACCTCTGCGATCACGGTCGGTGAGCTGATGTACGGTGCCTATCGAAGCGCTCGCCCGGACTATTTTCTCCACAAACTGGATCATCTGGTCTGGCCGAACGTGACCATCCTCGCGTTTGACGCGGCCGCAGCGCGCGTCTACGGACAGCTCAGGGCAGAACTGGAGCGCAGGGGCACATCGGTATCGGAACCCGATCTTCGCATCGCGTCCATTGCCCTCGTTCGCCGGCTTACGGTCGTTACCGGCAACGTCCGTCATTTCTCTCGAATCGCCGACCTCCGAGTCGAGAACTGGCTTCAGTAGCGAGTACCGGGACCGACGCACTGTCGCGGGTGATACCTCGGGGTGACAACTATACCCCCGCAGGTACATTTTTTCCTTGACACGGCCCAGGCCAACGGGTAGTCTGTTGCCGCTTATCGATATTGATAATCGTTTTCACTTTCTATGACTATGCAGGATAAACTTCTCCAGTTTCAGCAATATCTTCATCGGGCCGGGCTGAAGGCGACCCGCCAGCGCGAGTTGATCGCACGGGCCTTCTTTGCCACCGCCGCGCACGTCAGTGCCGAGGGCCTCTACCGCCGAGTGGCGGGTCGGCATCCGCGGATCGGGCTCGTGACCGTCTATCGGACGCTGAAGCTGCTGAAGGGTGCCGGGCTCGCCCACGAGCGGCAGTTCGGCGATGGGCGCGCGCTGTTCGAACACGCCTCCAGCGAGCGCCACCACGACCACATCATCTGCACCGAGTGCGGCAAGATCACCGAGTTTGCAAACGTTGAAATCGAGGCGTTACAGGAACAGGTCGTTCGCAGGCTCGGGTTTCATATTCAGTACCATAAACTGGAGTTGTACGGTCTGTGTCGGGACTGTAGTGCACACGCCGGTCGAGCCCCAGGGATGCATGCGCTCGGGGGTGGCTAGGGCTCCCGGGAAGCGTACTCTTGTGCGATCCAATTGAAAATGAATGTCTTTGTCATGCTGTGGAGGTTGTGCCATGGCTTCGAAACTACAGATGTTGACCCCTGAACAGCGCCGCCACGCGCAGTCCGTCGTTCTCGACTCGCCCAGGATGCCGTACGGCCTGATCGCCCGTCTCCTTTTCAAGACGATGGACCTGGTGTATGGGCGTGAAAAGACGTTGAGCAAATTCAAGGTGCTGGAGCTGATCGCCCGCGTCCCGTATCAGTCGTGGGAAAACGTGGCCTATGTCGCCATCACCCACATGTACGCCGATCGCGAGTTTGCGCGCCGGGTCTTCGACCGGGTCAAAGAGGCCCGGGAGGCCCAGGACAATGAGATGTGGCATCTGCTCATCCTGGAGGAACTCACCCATGCCCGCGGCATCAACGAGAATTTTGTGCTGCATCGCGTTCTGCCCCAGGTGATCGCCTTCATCTACTACCAGACCTGCTGGTTGCTCTACGCCATCAAGCCGTCGTGGAGCTACCTGTTGAACGCCCAATTCGAGGACCATGCCGAGCATGAGTATATGGAGTTTGTCGCGGAAAACCCCGAACTCGAGTGGGAGGGTTTCAAAAGCCTCTTTGAGGAGGACTATGGCTCCTTTGAGAGCATGGCGGATCTATTGCGTCAAATCGCCTACGATGAGCGGATGCATAAGGAAGAGAGTCTGGAGGCGATCGCGACGGCGCGATTTCAGTAAACGGGGGGCGGTGCCATATGAGAACGGCCGCTTGGGTTGTGACACGCTTTGGAGGGTAAGGCGCAATGACACAAGTCGGAAAGTCGATATCCGTGTACAGGTTCGTGCGGTCGCTGCCCCGCTGGGTCCTTCTGTTCGCGGCATTGTTGCCGGCGTATGTCGACGCGTCCGCGTCAGCCGCCGAGTTGGTCGTCTACTCCGGCCGCAAGGAGAGCGCCATCAAACCGGTTGTGGAGCTCTTTGAGCGCGAGACCGGCATCAAGGTCGCGCTCAAGATCGGGAAGACCTCCGGCCTCGCAAACGCGATCCTGCAGGAGCGAGGGCGGCCGCAGGCCGATATCTTCATCGCCACCGAGGCGGGCGTCTGCGAGATTCTGGCGAGGCAAGAGGTCCTGGAGCCCTATGCATCGCCCGGCGCCCGGGCGATGCCGGCCGAGCACAAGAGCTCCCGTGGATTGTGGACCGGCATCTCCGGTCGCGCTCGGGTCATCATTTACAATAAGAATCTTGTCAAGGGCGGCGATATCCCGAACTCCATTCTGGATCTCGCCGACGCCAAATGGAAGGGGAAGATCGCCATAGCCGGAACACGCGAACGGACCACCCTTTCCTGGTTGAGCGCCCTGGTCCAGGTCATGGGCGAAGCGAAGGCCAAGGCCTATATCGACAGGCTGATGGCCAACGGTCTGAAGGTGCTCCCGGACAACTCCGATGTCTGGCGCGGCGTTGGGAGCGGAGAGTTTGCCGTGGGGTTGACCAACTCACCCAACTACCATTTGGCGGTCCAGGCCAACCTGCCGGTCGGGGTCGTCTATCCGGATCAGGGGCCGCGAGGGATGGGTATCCTGGTCAACCCGAATGCCGTGGCCATTGTGAAGGGCGCGAAAAATCTCGATCAGGCCAAGCGTTTCGTCGATTTTCTGTTGAGTAAACCGGCTCAGGATCTCCTGGTTCGCCACGCCTTCGAGATCCCGCTTTTGCCAGGCGTCGATCCCGGTGCGGTCAGACCCCTCTCGGGGTTCAAGGCGCTGCCGATCAACCAAGAGCGTCTGGCCGAACTTGAGGATCGCACCATGACCCTCTTCCCAGGTTTGTAAGGAATCGATGGGACCAGAGGTGAGGTAAAGAATCGCGCATGATCAACACCACCACCGGCGTACGACCTATAGAATCCGGAGGGCTGAGGGTATTACGGCGACCCCGAATCATGGATCCCGGACCGGCAGCCATTGCGGGAACGGCGTTGATCATCCTTCTGACGGTCTCTCCCCTGGCTACCCTCGCGACCTCGGTCCTGGCCGCCGGGGCGAACGCCCTTTCGATTGTCACCCAGGGCCCCGTCCTCTTGCTCATCGCGCGAACCGGGTTGCTCGCCGCCCTCGCGACGTTGTGGGCCATCATCCTTGGGCTGCCGCCGGCCTGGATCCTCACCCGTACGGACCTGCCCGGACGGCGCGTCCTTCTGGCGGTGGCGGTGCTGCCGTTGGCGATTCCTCCGTACATCGGCGCCCTGACCTACATCACCCTGCTCGGCCCGGTCGGCTGGGTGAATACGACGGCCCAAGCCTTGGGCGCCGGCGGACCGATTGCCAACATTTACGGCCTGTGGGGTGGGATCTTCGTGCTCGGCCTGTTCACCTATCCCTATATCCTGCTGATGGCCGGCAGCGCCTTGCAAGGCTCCGACCCGGCCCTGGAAGAGGCGGCGAGGGCTGTAGGTCTGGGGTCGATTGCCACCTTCCGTCGCGTCACGCTCCCCCTGCTGCGCCCCAGTCTGCTGGCCGGGGCGTTGCTGGTCTTCCTCTATGCCCTGTCGGACTTTGGCGCCGTTTCGTTGCTTCGGGTCGATACCTTTACTACCGAGATCTTCCATCAGCTTAATACCCGCTTCGACCAGCGGAACGCGGCTGTCCTCTCCGGTGTGCTGGTTCTTATTACGGCCGGTGTATTGATCGCCCAGCGGGCCACCCTGGGCCGCCGCAGCTATGTCCAGCGCCGAAGCGGCGTCAGGCCGCCCACCGTCTATCCGCTCGGACGGTGGAAGCTTCCGGCCCTCTGCTGCACCTACATCGTCCTCGGCGGCTCGGTGTTTCTGCCGGTGGCGCTGCTGCTCTATCAGACCGGCTCGCTGATGACCTTATTGCAGACGCTGGTCTCCGGCTACCATTTCCTGTGGAACAGTCTCTGGACGGCGACGGTGGCCGCGACCGCAGCATCGGGGCTTGGGCTCTTCGTCGCGTACCTCGCCCAGCGCCGACAGGGCCCGGTCGGGTTACTGCTGACGTCTGCAACCCAGCTCGGGTATGCCGTCCCCGGTACCGTGCTCGGACTAAGCCTGATCCTCCTTTACAATGCCTACCTGCCATGGGTCTATGGAACCGCCGCCATGGTGATCATCGGCTACCTCTTGCGGTTTCTGCCGCAGGCGGTCCAGGGCAGCACCGCCGCGCTGGTTCAGGTCGATGCACATCTGGAGGAGGCGGCCCGCAGTCTGGGTCGATCCGCCTGGCAGGCGCTTCGTGAGGTCACCCTCCCCCTGATCCGTCCCGGGATTGCGGCGGGGTGGATGCTGGTCTTCATCTCGTCGATGAAGGAGCTGGCGGCGACACTGCTGCTGCGCCCGGCCGGATTTGACACCCTGCCCGTCCGAATCTGGATTGCCTCGATTGAGGTCGATTATGCCGGGGCCGCCGCGACGTCACTGATACTGATCGCCATCACGGCGGTCCCGCTCTTCCTGATGACCAGACGGGATGCCACGTTATCACGGATCGAGTGAGTCGATGCGATGAAGCGACAGACAGAAAGGCGTATAGGAGAGAGCGCGGTGACGGCAACAAAGGTGATCGCGTGGGACCAGATCAGCCACCCCCGGAAGGCCAAGGCTGTGCCGGGCCCGGCGCCCCGCCCAACCGTCATCCGGGTTGAGCAGGTCAGCAAGCGTTTCGGGGGCGGCTCTGTGATGGCAGTCGACGGGGTCTCCTTTTCTATCGAGAAGGGGGCGATCCTGGCCCTGCTCGGACCCAGCGGCTGCGGCAAGACGACGACCCTCCGGCTGATCGCCGGGTTCGAGGCGCCCGACGGCGGGTGGATCGAGATCGGCGGTCGAACGGTCGCCCAGGACGGTCTCTTTTTGCCGCCGGAGCAGCGGGGTGTGGGCATGGTGTTCCAAAGCTATGCGCTCTTCCCGCACCTCACCGTCCTGGAGAACGTCGCATTTGGCCTGCGCCAGTGGAGTGGGGAGCGACAACAAAACCGGATCGCGGAGGCGCTCGATCTTGTTGGTCTCTCGAAGCTTGACGGGCGCTATCCCCACGAACTGTCCGGCGGGCAACAACAACGCGTTGCGCTGGCCCGCGCGCTGGCCCCCAGCCCGCAGGTCGTCTTGTTGGACGAGCCGTTCAGCAACCTGGATGCCGACATGCGGGCGCAGATGCGGGAAGATGTCCGCTCCATTCTCCGCCAGGCCGGAACTACGGCGATTTTCGTGACCCATGACCAGGAGGAGGCATTTGTCATCGCCGATCAGGTCGGGGTATTGAACCACGGCCGCCTGGAGCAGCTTGATCGTCCCGAGGCGATCTACCACACTCCGGCCAGCCGTTTTGTCGCCCGGTTTGTCGGCTCTGCCGATTTTATTCCCGGCCTTGTTCAAGGCGAGAGAATCACCACCGAGCTGGGTGTATTGCCGAACCAGCGAGGACTTGCAGGAGGACAGGCGGTAGAGGTAATGATCCGACCGGATGATATTGATCTGATCCCAGATCAGGCGAGCAAGGCGACCGTGCTTACCAGGCAGTTCCGTGGCGCCGACAACCTGTACTGTGTACGCCTGCCGTCCGGCCAGAAGATCCACAGCAGCCAGGATTCCACGAGGATCATTGAGCCGGGGACGTTAGTCGTCGTCAGGGCTAACCCTACGCATGTCGTCTGTTTCGACATCAATGGGGTAGCGCAGTGAATGAGGCGGGCTGATTACTGAAGGCTGAACGCTAAGAAGAAAAAGGCGACCCCACCGCTCCCTGCTTGCCGGCCGGCGCGGTGGAGCCGCCTGCTGCCTCGGAGGGCCATGTTGTCGATTGACCTATGCGGTCTTTTTGCTTCTGGCCTTCCCGGCTTTTTAATTCTAGCAACCTCCCCGGAGGAAGTCTAGTGCCGTTCCAAGGCGACAGCGAAGTGGAGGTATGGGCATGCCATTGAGGGAGATGAGCATTCAAGGGCTTCACCGATGCCGAAAGAGGTGCAAGACAGCTCTGGTCTTGGATTCCTCAGCCGGATGGAAACTGTGGATCGCCTTGACCCGCGAGGAGACGCACCGCATTGCGAGCGAACTTCGGATCGAAAGCAATCACCCTGCGTGTCGGTGTTATACGAATTCGCTCTATGCGCTGATCGAGGGTCTACTCTCACCCGGCGGCATCTGGATCACCTCGGTCATTCTGGACGCCGCGGGAGACGACATGGTTGTAGCAACCGTCAAGATGCGGGCCGGCGTCATCGACACGGCAGCCGCTTGTCACACCGCCGATGCGCTCGCCCTGGCCATTCGTCTTCGGGTGCCGATCTTTGCAACCGAGACACTGGCAAAGCTCGTTGAAGCGAAAAACGCTGGGCGCCGGCAGGATCCCCTGCCGGCAGATGCGGACACGGCCTCATGGCTGGACAGGATCAAGCCGGCGGACTTTATCCAATGAACCGTTATACATCAACGTTCTAGTGTCCTGAGTCGGAAGTTCGGTGAAGAAGTGGGCGCCCTATGTATCGTCATTCCCGCGAAAGCGGGAATCCAGACCTCCGGTATTTCCTGGATTCCGGCTCGTGCCCATCATACGGGCTTGGCCGGAATGACGGCCAGAAATATGTAACGAATTTCAGAAACCGGACACCAGACGCACTGGCGGTGATCGTGGCGTGTGCCACGACTTCGCCGCCCCAACCGGTTACAAGGTCAGGAGGAACATCATGAACGAATCGCGACGATCTGTTGTCTTCCGCCGGTCTGGCAGGAACCGGGAATTAAAGGTTCTCCTGCTGCTGCTCATTCCCGTCCTCACGATGCTGATCGGGTGTACATCCGCCATCGCCCAACACACCCGCACATACTTTATCGCCGCCGTCGATCTGGACTGGGACTATGCCCCGACCGGTATCAACCAGATCAGCGGGAATGCGTTTGGCGAAGGCGAGAATGTCTTCGTACAAAGCGGCAAAGAGCGGATCGGTAAGGTGTATCAGAAAGCCGCCTACCGCGAGTTTACGGATGGCACCTTCGCGACGATGAAGGCCGCCGATCCGCGATGGCAACACCTGGGCATCCTGGGTCCCGTTATCCGGGGGGAGGTGGGAGACACTATTCAGGTCACCTTTAAGAATATGACCAGCTTCCCCGCCAGCATGCACCCCCACGGCGTCTTTTACAGAAAGGATTCCGAGGGTACCCCATATAACGACGGCACCTCCGGATCTGACAAGGCTGATGACGCGGTCCCCCCCGGCGGCACCCACACCTATACCTGGGAGGTCCGGGAGCGGTCGGGCCCAGGCCCCATGGACGGCAGTTCTGTCCTCTGGATGTATCACTCCCACCCTGACGAGCCGAAGGACACGAATACCGGGCTGGTCGGACCGCTGATCGTTACGCGACAGGGAAGCGCGAACCCGGATGGCTCCCCCAAGGACGTAGACAGGGAATTCGTCACACTCTTCACCGTCTTTGATGAAAATGCCAGCCATTATTTGGAGCAGAACATTGAAAGATTCACCGGCAAGCCGCGTCGGGTGCTGAAGAAGCGACTGGAGGATGATGATTTTCGGGAGAGCAACCTCATGCACGCGGTCAACGGCTACCTCTATGGCAACCTGCCGGGGCTGACCATGGAGCAGGGCGAGCGGGTGCGCTGGTACCTGATCAGTATCGGGACTGAGGTTGACCTGCACACACCCCACTGGCATGGCCAGACGGTGTTGATGGCTGGAATGCGCACCGACATGGTGGAACTGCTGCCAGGGAGCATGAAGACGGTGGACATGGTGCCGGACGCTCCGGGAACGTGGCTGTATCACTGCCACGTCAACGACCACATCGATGCAGGCATGATGGCGCTGTTTACCGTCACCGAATAGCAAGGAGGATTTTACGACGTGGGTGGACGCGATCTGACGATTCTTGATGATTTCGGCCGCAGCCGACGGCGGTTCATCACGGCGATTGCGGGAAGCGCCGGAGGAATGCTCTTCGGGCTGGTCTGGCCCGGAACGGCGCGGAGTAACTCGACACAGCGTACCCTGGCCCTCGGCCGTCTGCTGATGGGTACGGTCGTGGAGATTGAGGCGAATCACCCTGACCTCTCAATCGCCAGGAACGCGATCGAGGCCAGCCTTCAGCGGATGGAGGACGTGGATCGCCTGATGAGCGTTTTTCAATCCGACAGCGAGATCGGCCTGGTGAATCGCGCAGCCGCCACGCGCGCGATCGCCGTCGGGCAGGAGACCTTCACCGTGCTGACGGAGGCTCAACAAATAGGGCGTATCAGCGGCGGTGCCCTTGATGTCACTGTCCACCCGTTGGTGCAGCTCTGGCAGCGCGCGGCTATGCGAGATCGGCTGCCGTCGTCGCAGGAGGTAGAGGCTGCGGTTGGACTGGTGAGCTATGACGGCCTTTCCCTCGACCCCCGTTACCGCCGTGTTCGATTGCAACGCGCCGGGATGGGAATCGATCTGGGGGGAATCGCAAAGGGGTATGCCGTAGACGTTGCGGCAGAAACATTCGCGCACAACGGTGTTCGCAGCGGGCTGATCGACGCGGGGGGGGACCTCCGAGCCGTCGGCCGCAATCGGGACGGGGCTATCTGGAGGGTCGGTTTGCGGCATCCTCTTGCGCCTTCGAGGTTGTTGCTCGCGGTGCTGGTCGAGGACGAGGGTGTGGCGACATCCGGGAATTATTTTCGGTATGTCACGATTGGGGGGCGGCAGTACGGACATCTGTTGCACCCTCAGAACGGACTCCCGGCGAATGCCGCCCTGAGCGCGACCGTCGTCGCCGGGAGCGCGATGCGCGCCGACGCGCTGGCGACCGCCGCGATGATCCACGGGACGGACGCAATGACCTTCATCCGCCGGCTGCGCGGGGTTGAAGGAATCGTGGTCAACCCGCTCGCCGGCCGTCCGGGGAAGGTCGCGGTGCGGATCACGCCGGGGCTTCGTGGCCGGGTGGAGCTTCTGGACGGCTCTGCGGAACTTGAAGGGTAACCTGCTCACATAGAAAGGAGATGTAGATGGCACTGTTGCGCTGGCTCGCCTGAACGATGATCTGCTGACCCACACATGTGACGAACCAGTCAAAAGGAGGGGGAGATGAGGTTGCTGCGATGTCTCACGGCCGCATTGATAGTCGGAATGGCTTCGCCTATCATAGCGGTCGCGGCGACACCACCATTAGAAGTGCTGGAGAAACAACTGAAGGAACTTCAGGCGCAAATCGAACTGCTCAAGCAGGACAAGCAGGAGCAGGACCGAAGGATGCGGGAAATCGAGGCGGCCGAGAAGGAGCGGGCCGCCAAAGAAGCTGAGGCACTACGAGAGCAGGCCAAGCGAGGAGAAGAACAGGAGCGGAAGACCAGCATCCTCGCCGAGGAGATGGAGGCGATCAAGAAGCGGTACATCCTGCCCGAGACGGCCGAGCTCAAGAGCGCCTACGGCCTGGGTCCGGCGGCATCGAAGGTCTATCAGACACAGCGAGGGCTCGCCATCGGCGGCTACGGAGAGGCCAGCGCCATCTTCTTCGTCAACGACAAGGACCAACCGGGCAAGCAGCGAAACTTCGGTGACCTGTTGCGCTTCGTGACCTATATCGGATATAAGTTTACCGACCGGATCGTCCTGAACTCAGAGATCGAGTTCGAACATGCGAAGGTTGGAGCCACGACGAGCTCAGGCAGCGGAGATGTCGAGGTCGAATTCGCCAACCTGGATTTCCTCTTCACGGACTGGCTCAACTTCAGGGCGGGGCTGCTCCTGATCCCGATGGGATTCCTGAATGAGATGCACGAGCCCCCAACCTTCTTTGGCAACATAAGGCCGGAGGTGGAGCAACGGATCATCCCGTCCACCTGGCGGGAGTTGGGGGCCGGGTTTCACGGCACGATTCTGCCGGGGCTGACGTACCGGACCTATGCCGTAAACAGCCTGAACGCCAAAGGCTTTAACACCGCCAACTTCCGAGGAGCCCGTCAGAGCGGAAACCGAGCCCTGTTCGAGGACGTAGCCTGGACCGGCCGCCTCGATTACAGCCCGATCCCGGGCGCTCTGGTAGGGGGCTCATTCTTCTGGGGTACCACCGGACAGGATCAGTTGTTTGCGGGGAAGAAGATCAATCCGAACTTCACACTCTTTGAGTTTCATGGTCAGTATCAGTACCGAGGGCTGCACCTTCGCGCGCTGTACGCGCAGGGTAACCTCAGCGACGCCGCCGTCTTGAGCGCCGATCTGAAGCGTTCCATCAGCCGGCGTCTGTTGGGAGGGTACATAGAGGCGGCCTATAACGTCCTGCCTCTGTTATGGCCTGAGACCACGATGTCGCTGACCCCGTTCATTCGGTTCGAGCGGCTGGATACCCAGGCCGATGTCCCCACCGGCGTGACCCGTGTCGCGTCGAACGATCTTCGGGTGATCGCCAGCGGTATTGACTTCAAGCCGATCCCCAATGTGGTGTTCAAGTTTGACTATCGCGCCTTCAATGCGGCGGCCGGGAAGGTAGCTGATGAGGTGAACGTCGGCCTCGGGTTCGCTTTTTAGCCGGCGCTGGAGCAGATGTTAAGGGGGTTCACGGGGGCCACGAGGCGGCAGAACAGCAAGCCTCTCGCAGCCCCCGTCACCCCCCTATCACAGGAACAAGAAGGATAAGGCAGATGCGTCTCTTGACCATCCTGGTACTCATCGCGCTGGTCTTC
Organism: Candidatus Methylomirabilota bacterium; assembly: GCA_003104975.1. NCBI lineage: Bacteria > Methylomirabilota (SeqCode) > Candidatus Methylomirabilota bacterium. Next base: position 38,563 of record PQAM01000008.1, on the reverse strand, counting down.
GCAGCACCAGATCACCTGCTCGCCAAGGTCTTTTACGCCAAGGACGAGGCCATCAAAGCGGCCTTCCCGGAGGCCGATGACATTGAGAATAAGACGTTTTTTTTGACGGAGGCTCAGCAGAAGCAGGTTGAGAGCCTCGCGCGCACGCGGCTTGATTCAAAACTTGTGACCATGTATATGGGAAAGCGGGGCGGAAAGCTGCTGGGTTACGCCGTGATCGATGCGCAGACCGTTCGCACCCTCCCCGAGGTCGTCATGGTTGTACTCTCCCCTGAAGGGCGGGTGGCATCGACGATCGTCCTGGCCTTCTATGAACCCCTGGAATACCTGCCGGAAGCACGCTGGCTCAAGCAGTTCGATCAGGCAAGGCTTACCCCGGATCTCCGGGTGGGAGGCAGGATCGCCGGGATCACCGGGGCGACCTTGACCGCTCGGGCCATGGCCGAGTCGGTCCGCAAGGTGCTGGCCCTCTACCAGGTGTTGATCGCAAAGGGAGAGCGGTAATGCGTTTCGTCGTCACAGGGGAGTGGACCCAGAACCGGCTCCTGCGCGCTATCATTCTGTGGTTTCTCGTCTACAGTGCGGGCCTGTGGCTCACCAACGCATTGTTCTTCTTTAACCAGATGGGGCTTAATTACGAGTCTGTCGTCGCCTATTACAGGGGATCGGAGGAGCAGTTCATGCCGCCTCGCAGCTACAAGGTCTTGCTCGAGATCAGCCATTTCCATCTTCTGGCCATGGGCATCTTCATCCTGACGCTGAGCCACCTCGTGCTGTTCGTGCCCTTCAGGCCTCTGATCAAGATCTGGCTGATACACCTGACCTTCCTGTCGGCGATTTCCAACGAGGCCGCGGGCTGGTTGATCCGGTTTGCGCATCCCTCTTTCGCCTACGTCAAGATCGGCGCGTTCCTTCTCCTTCAGACCACCATGGCAGCGCTGATCGTCTCCGTCCTCGGTGCGCTTTACATGAAGGTTCCCAACGCCTACCGGGACGATCTCCGAAAGGCAGAATGAGGGATGAATGTGAAAAATATTCTGGCGCTTTTTTGGGCACTAAATAGCAAGGAGGTGTTCGTATGCTTCAAGAGCATCAAATGGCAGTAGAGGAGAAAGACAGGAGGGTGGCGGTTCAGGAAAAGGAGTTCAATCTGGGCGGGCAGTTCAATGAGGACGGAACAACCCGACTCGAGATCGCCCTTCTGGCCTCTAAAGGCAAAACGAAACTGGAGCTTCGTCTCTTAGGCTATGGCGAAGGGATCGGCTGGTATATCCAGAAGCGTATACGGCTCGATCCGCTTCAGATCAGGGCTCTGAAAACAATTCTGGGGAGGGGCGCCGGGCGAGTGAAATCGTCTATCCCGACATTGAAAATGACATGCAAAATCAGCCAATACACACAAAGGAACCCTCAAGGATTGAGCCTCTCGCTCTGTCCCTGAGAGTTCCGATGAGGAAGCAGCGGCCTTGGATCAGGCGACCTGTTTGAGGCGCACCTCTTTGGTAGCGATGACCAATCGCTTCTGGGCCAGGAGCTTTTCGAAGCTCTCGATGTGTCCCTGCGTATCGTGACAGAGTTGCTCGATCATCACCCGGAGGGCGACATCGTCCTGTACCTCCTGCAGCAGCGCCTTCAGGGCCGTAAGGGCATCCCGTTCCGCCGCCAGGCCCTGCCTAAACATCTCGGCCACTTCGAGCGATTGGGTGATCAGCGCCGGTTCAATGGTGGGGACGCCGCCCAACGCCACGATCTTATCGCCGAGGCGCTCGGCATGCCCCATCTCATCTTTGGCCCGGTCCCTGAAGAAGTCGGCAAGGTATGCCCGCTCGAGGCCCTGGATCAGGACGCTGTCCTGGAGGTACTGAATCATGGCTGCATATTCGATGGCCAACACTCGATTGAGCCCTGCGATCACCCGCTGAACGTCCATGGCTTCCTCCTTTCCTCTGGGCCTTACAGGCTGAGAGAGTAAGGCGATAACGTTGCGGCGTAGAAAGCGCCCTGAATACTTCATAACTTAGACCCCATAGCGGAAGATGTCAACCTTGCTATGAGTAGGCAGATCGGTTCCGAGAGACTACCTCCAACTGTTCAGGTCTTACTGGGCAAAAGGCTCAGGGCCCTTCGATCAGCGCGCGGGCTTCGCCAGGACGCGGTAGAGGCGAAGAGTCTGAACTACAAATACCTTCAGCGCATCGAAGCGGGGCGATGTAATCCCACATTAAAGACACTTCAAAAGATCGCCTCCGCCCTAGACGTTCGAGTCGAAGACCTGTTCCAGTTCCCTCTGGGGTCGTCCGAACGGTGTTCAGAGGCCCAGGAGGTTATTGGCCTCGTGACAACCCTAGCTGCCAGTCGGGATAAGGCGGCTCTCAAGAAACTTCGGATCTTCATCAAGGAGATCCTGGGTCGGAAGGGCTAACTAAAGAGATCAAGGAGGGGAAAAAGGTGTCCGCGTTGGTTGCTGTGCTCATCAAAGGGGGGCCGGTGATGATCCCCCTGCTCTGCTGTTCCGTACTGTCCCTCGCTGTGATCATCGAGCGGGGGTGGTTCTGGTGGCAACGCCGCTCTTCCGCGGATGCCGATCGGACGCTGCAACTGGCGGCGAGGGCTCACTGGGAAGATGCGATCCGTCTTGGCGAGGCTTCTCCTTCCCCGATCGCGCGGGTCCTGGCAGCGGGGATCTGCCACAAAAACCCTTCCGCCACGCTGGCGATGGAGGCTGCTGTTCACAGGGAACTGGCCCGATTGCGGAGGCACCTGCCGATCCTCGATACCGTGATCACCCTCTCGCCGCTGCTGGGGCTGCTCGGCACCGTTACCGGCATGATCAGCGCTTTCGGGGTTATGGCGTCCAGTGGCATCAACCAACCCAACGCCATCACCGGCGGCGTCGCCGAGGCTCTCATTGCGACCGCCACGGGCCTCGGGATCGCCATCGCCACCCTCGTCCCCTATAACTACTTCTCCGCAAGAATCGAGCGAACCCTCGGCGAAATAGAGCACTACGGCTCTCGACTCGAGTTGATGTTGAAGGAAGATCGGTCGTGAAGCTTCTTCGCCACGCACCCCAGAAAGCGCGCATCGAAATCATCCCGATGATCGATACGGTCTTCTTCCTCCTGGTCTTTTTCATGATGGCGTCTCTTTCCATGGCCGTCTACCGGGGGATGCCCGTCAACCTCCCCACTGCCGCAAGCGGCCAGCACGCCCTGCAGGAGCACGCCTCGCTGACGGTGACCCAGGAGGGGCGACTCTATTTGAACAAGCAATCGATCTCGTTGGAGGCGCTCCCGGACGCTCTCAAAGCCCTTCTGGCCAACAATCCCAACCTGGCCATCATCCTCAATGCAGACGAGGGCGTCCCCCACGGGCGCGTCGTGGAGGCTATGGATGCGGCGCGCGGGGCGGGCGTCGGCCGTCTCGCCATCGCCGTGAAGCCTGCAGGAGCACAGAGATGACAATACGATCGAAACTCTTCACATATCCCTTAGTCACCTCGGTCCTGGTCCATATGGCAGGCCTCGCCTCTATCCCGCGCCTGATCGAGCTGAGCGACCGGTCGCTGCCGACGGAGCTTATTCCGATTGAGGTGATAACCACGGCTCCTTCGCTCCCGCTGCCTCCCCCCTCACCACAAAAAGAGATGGCCAGGCCGAAAGCGTCAGAGCACATCACGCCGCCGCGCCTGAAGGAGCGACCTGTAGCCGACACGGCTGAGTCTGCTTCGAAGCTCCCCTCGATTGAGGAGCCGGTAGCGGTCCCCTCGTTCCCGGTGCCCATGGACTATCCCCGTGAGGCGAAAGAGCTTCCTCCCGGACCCCTTCCCTCTGCCGAGACCAAGACGCCGGCCAAGCTGGAGCCCGGCCCCCTCCTTCCCCTGCCGGCCATCAATACGACGGGTCGTCAAGGCAACCTGCTCGGACCGACCTCCCCGGCCGAAAGGAACCCTGTGACGCCGGTTGAAGGCGGGGAAGCGGGGGCCGGAAGCCTATCGCCGAAGGGAGACGTTGTGGCCATGCCTGGAACCGGAAACGGCGGAGGTAGCGGAGGCGCGGGGAACAACGGTCTGGGCCTGGGCAGGACCGGCGGAGCAGAGAAGGTGACAGGGATCAACCCGGGAGCCGGCGGCGAGGGACCTGGAGGAGGGGCGGGAGGTCCAACCCGGCTCGCTCGGCCTCTGGGGGGCTATCAGATCAGGCCCCGGTATCCGGATTCGGCGCGGCGAGAGGGGATCGAGGGCGTAAGCCTCCTCAGGTTCGAAATCCGGGCCGATGGTACGGTCGATAAGGCCCTGATAGAGCGGTCCGCCGGGCACCGAGACCTGGACCGGGCAGCCCTGGAGGCGGTGAAGAAGTGGCGGTTTGAGCCCGCCCGACAGGGGAACCGGCCGGTCGCCGTGTGGGTGACGCTGCCGGTCCGGTTCATGTTGAGGTGACCGGGCATGCCAGCCAAGAGTTGTAGATGATCGATGCACAGAGTGATACGACCATGATGAAACAGGCGCCGTCCGCACACAGGACTGATCGCCTGGCGGCCTCGTCCCCGCCGGTGCATTGCCGACGGAAAATCGAGAGCGCGACGCTGTTCCAGCGCGATCGGGAGCTTGTGATCATTCACGAGGGACAGGAGTACGTCTTGCGTATCACGCGCAATGGGAAATTGATCCTCACGAAGTAAAACCTCGGGTTAACCAGCCAGCCACCACGGAGCCGACGTCCGACTCCTGGCAGCGAGCCACCTGATCCCCGGATGCATCCGGGAAGAAAGGAGACTCGTATGTGGGTCAAGCACGGATGTCGGGTCGCCGGCGCTCAATACCGGGAAACGTCGGTCCCCACATTCGATGAGACGTCAGGACGCGCGCCTCACCCCCCATGCCTGCAATGTTGTGGACAAGCCGAGCAACCTCAACGCATCTCGACCGGTGAGGTCATGTCCAGATGAGTTTCATCACGCTGAATCGGAAAGTCCACACGTGGGTCGGTGTCGTGCTGGCCGTGTTCGTCACCGTCATCGGTGTGACGGGGCTGGTCCTCGTACACAAGAAGGATCTTGCGTCGATCCTGAGGACGACCGAGGTGTCGGGCGCTCTCATCCCGAGCTGGTACGCACGAGAGATGGCGGAAAAGGCGAGAGAGATCAAGGCCGTAGCCGTTGGGACGAAGGAACTGACCGAGAGCGCCCTGCTCACCGGAACCAAGGCCGGGTTAATGATGCAACAGGAGAGCAGGTGGGCGCGAGCGGGAGGCGACCTCGATGGCGTGGAAGTTACCGCGTTGCTTGCAACCGACGAGAGGTGGCTGGCCGGAACGCGCTGGGGGCTTTTCCAGAGCCTGGACCGCGGGCGCACCTGGGCACCGATCAAGGACGGGCCGCTAGGTGGGGGCAAGAAGCTGGAAGTGCGAACCCTCCAATTATCGCTGTTGCATCCGCGGTCCGTCTGGATGGGAACGCAGAACGGCCTCTACCGCTCGCGCGATGGTGGGGCGCACTGGGAAGATGTCAGCGCCGTGCTCCCCATCGATGAGAAGTCCCGCCACGTCGTGGCCATTGCCTTTGCTCCCGGGCATCAGGAGACGGTACTCGTTGGCACGCACAACGGCCTCTATCGCTACAACCAGACATCGGGCGAAGTGAGTGAATTGGGCGGTAAGCAATTGGCGCTTCTGGCCACGGCCGCGATACCGCGAATGGCGCTGGATAAATATCTGACCGACCTCCATACAGGGAAGCTGTTCGCCGACCGGCTCTGGCTGCTCTATGACATCACGGCGATCGGCTTCGTTCTCTTCGTCGGCACGGGACTCTATCTGTGGATCTATCCGACGTTGGCAAGGCGGAGAAGGCTTCGGCTTCAACGGGGAAACGGTGGTCGTGGCTGCGCGGCGATCGCATTGTTTCTGGCAGTTCTCCACGGGGGGCCGGCGCTGGCTCAGCCAGCCGAGCTCGACACGCTCGAGCAGAGACAGAGCCTCCGCCTGCCGGAGGTGGTTGTCGATGAGACGGCAATCTCGGAAAGAAGGCGTCTGGTCGATCCGGTGCCACAGGCCGAAACCTCCCGTGAGGAGTTCACGATCCGGAACAACCGGCGGGCCGGCGACGTGCTTCAAAGGATGCCCGGTCTCTATCTTGAGGGTCCACCGGGAGAGCGAAACGACGTCCGCCTGCGTGGGCTCGACAAAGAATTCACGCGTATTCAGGTGGACGGGGTTCAGTTGCCCGGTGGCGGCGAGAAACGCGAATTTCAGGTCAACCGGATCCCCTCGTTCATGCTCGATCGCATTCGCATCATTCGGAATCCGACAGCGGAATTCGAGAGCGACGGACTTGCCGGACGCATCGATATCCACACCCGTCCGATCCCGGTGGAGCCGACGGTGGAGGGGCGTGTGGGTGCAGGCGGCCGAGGCGATCTGGACGGGGAGATCCTGAACGCCGCGCTCGGGTTCGGCTACCGCCCCAGCTCGTGGTTTGGAATTATGGGTGCCTTCGATTACCTCGACAACGCCTTCGAGCGCCCCAAGCAGAAGCTGTTCTCGACGGGCAAAACCGAGGTCGAAGACGACTCCGAGGATCAGGTCTCTAAAAATTTCAATCTGGACCTGGGGTTGTTCTACGGTCCGGGCGAGCTCCACCTGAAGCCGCTCCTCCTCGATCTCGACAAGGACAAGCAGAAGACCAAAATCGTACGGGATCCCAGCAAGGCCTCGACGAAGGAACAAGAGGAAGAGGTCTCCTCGGCACAGACTTGGGGGATCGGGCTGGGTCACCGGCATACCTTCGCGAGCGGCCTTACCTGGGAGACGCTGGTCGGCTATTACCTGACCGAAGAGGACAAAGATAAGGACAAGCTGGCCTTCAAGGAGAGCGCCGGCGTATTTGCCGTCGACAAGACCACCGTCGAGTCGGAACGGAAGGAGGACCGGACGTGGAACGTCTCCACGTCGGTCGCCGTGCCGTTCGTCATCGGCCTGCGACAGGAGCTGAAGTTCGGCGGCGCCTTTCGATCCCGGGACCGGTTTCGGGACAAGGATGCCCTGGAGATCGACAAGGCGGGCAAACGCAAGGATACGACCAAGCCGAAGGACAAATACGACCTTTTAGAGGACTACTTCGCCGCCTTTATCCAAGACACCGTGTGGCTGACCGACCGGATCAGCGTGCTCCCCGGCGTCCGGCTTGAGCATGTGAGCCTCGACTCCCGCGCCGGCGACGATACCCGCGGCAGCAGGAGCGTCACCGACACGAATCCGTCGGTCCACCTCCTCTACCGCTTCCGGGACGACCTGAGCCTCCGGGCGGCCGTCTCCCGAGCGGTCAATCGCCCCAAGTTCGACGAGCTGTCGCCATTCGAGCAGGACGATGGAAAAAAAATCACGGTCGGCAATCCCAACCTCGACCCCGCCAAATCGTGGAATTTCGACGCCGGCGGAGAGTTCGCCACTGCGCGGCTCTTTTTAGGCGTGAACCTGTTTTACAAGCGGATCTCTGACGTCATCGAGGAAGTGGATACAGGTATTGACAAGGAGGGCAAGGATGTCTTCCGGGTCCAGAACGTCGGTGACGGGTGGACCCGCGGCGCCGAGATCGAGCAGCGGCTCGACCTCAGCGTGACCGGCCTCGACGTTCTCGGAGGCTTCATGCTCTGGGCCAACCAGACGTTCCTGGAGTCGGCAGTGCGGGACAAGAGTGGGCGGAAGCGACGGTTCAAAGATCAGCCGCGCGTCATCGCGAACGCAGGGATGGATTATACCCTCGCCTCTTTGGGGACAACGGCATCCATCGCGTGGAACCACATCGGACGACGTAAGGAATTCAAGCCGGAGGGGGGCGTGAGGGCGATCAAACCCTCCTCTACCGTTGACGTGGCCGTCCATCAGCGCGTCTACAAAAATGTCGCTTTGTTCTTTGAGGCCGAGAACGTGACCGATGAGAAGCGAATCGAGCGAGAGAAGGCGGCCGACGGCACAACGAGCCGTAAGGTGGAAGAGGCCGGGCGCACGTTTCTGCTGGGGTTGGAGTGGAGATTCTAAATATCTGAACTGAGGAGAAGGAGGAGAAGGAGATACATGCATACGCTGACTCGGACCTTTACAGTGTGGATTGTGGTGGCGATAGCTATTGGACTCGAGTCCTCCGCCCTCGCTACCCTACCCTCACCAGGCTTTCTGGTGATCGCCCCTGATCGCGGGTATCTTGGCAACGAAGAGATCAAGACCGCGTGGGCCGAATTCGACAACTCGCACCTCACCCGCCTGGTCTTTATTTCCCTGTCCGAGGACTACCAGCGAGATGTCCGCGCGACACTGGAGGGCGCCGTTGCTGAGATGCAGCGCGAGGGAGCAACGGAGATCGTGCTGATTCCTTTTGTCGTCTCTGAAGCAGATCCCCACCTGAAAAAGGCCAGGGAGATCCTGGCGAGCGCCAAGATCCGGATTGCGCCGGTGTTTGGTGGAAGCTCGCCGGCTCAGCAGATCCTCGAAGACCGCGTCAGAACCCTCTCAAAGGAGCCGAGTAAAGAGCGGCTCGTCGTGATCGGTTTTGGGGCGACCTCGCCGGAGGAAGCTGACGCAATGACCCGCGAGCTGGAGCGCCTTGCGGCCGAGGTCAAGAAGACCCTTCACCTGGCTGATATGTCCATCGCGATCTTGTACGCCGGCCAGGCCCCCGATGCCGTCAGAGATCAGGGGAACGCGCTGGCCGAGACAACCATCGTGAGGGCGATCAAGAAGACCGACCTCCGCACGCTGGTGGTCCCCTTCCATCTGGGGTACAAGCACACCGGATCGATGCGGCTGAGCCAAAAGATCGAGTCGCTGCTGAGCGGCGGCGCCGGCGCCTACGATGGCCGGGAACTCCTCCCCGATCCTCTCGTGTTACGCTGGCTTCGCAAAACGGCCAGCCACTACCTCCCGCTTCGCAGGGAGGAGGTTGGCATTGTCGTCATGGCGCACGGCGCGGGTGAATACTACAATGCGCGGATTCTTTCTGCTGTTGAGCCGCTGCGACAGAGGTACAACATCGAGGTGGCCTTCGGGATGGCCGATGACGACACCCTCCAGGCGGCCATCGATAAGGTCGAGGCGCGGGGCGCCAGAAGGATCCACGTCCTCCGACTCTACGACCTCCCGCAGAGCTTCCAGGCGGAGACCGAGTTCGTTCTGGGCCTCAGAAGCACAATGGGCGCTGTGAGCCACAGTCACAACGAGAAGAGCGGGCCGTCCCGCATCAGGAGCGGGGCGATACTGTCCACGAGTGGCGGGTTCGGTGACCACCCCCTAATCGCCGTGATCCTCCTGCAGCGCACCCTCGAGGTGAGCCAGGCCCCGGATCGGGAGACGGTGATCCTCCTGGCCCACGGTTCCGGCGACGACGAGGATGAACGGTTCTGGATCGAGCAACTGGAGAAGCGGGCCGAGTTTATTCGAAAAAAGGCCCCCGCGAAGTTCAAGGCCATCAAGGTCGCCACCGTGCGCGAGGACTGGCCGGAGAAGAGCAAGCGCGCCGTGGCGGAGGTTCGGAAAACAATCGAACAAACGCAAAGAGAGGGCGGGCGGGTTCTTGTCATCTCGAACCGAATCGCCGGGGCCGGCCCATACCGGAAATTGCTCTCCGGCCTCGACTACACCCTAAACGACCAGGGTATCGCGTCGCATCCACACTTCACACGCTGGATCGAGGAACAGATCGAAAACTGGCTTGATGCCACCGGACTGCAGAACACACCCGTAGCGCGAGAGGGGAGCAATTGACAAGGCCTTAAGCGCTTTCCGAGTCATTGCGAGGCGGAGCCGAAGCAATCTCACAGTTCTTCAGAACAACGACAGTGAGATTGCCGCGCTCCCGTTGGTCGCTCGCAATGACCAGGCGGGACAGGCGTACATACCTAAGGGCGCGGCCGCAATCCGACGGGAGCAAGACAACCACAAGGCGAACTAATGGGCCTTAGCGCGGCTGAAGAGCGGTTGTAGGTCCCTTCGAATTGAGGGCGCAGGCCTGCTCGAGCGTGCAGGCGTCGGCCTCGATCTGAAATGTGGTGTGGGCGATACCGAAGCGTTCCTTCAGCATCTGGTTGATCCGGTCGAGCAGTCGATCGCCGTAGCTCCCCTGCAGATCAGCCACCTGCAGGTGGCAGCTCATGGCATAGACATGCGAGCTGAGGCTCCAGACGTGCAGGTCGTGCACATCCTTGACCTCCGGGAAGCTGCGCACGGCCCGCAACAGGCGATCCATCTGGACCCCGCGCGGGACGCCCTCCATTAACACATTCACGGTCTCCGCCACGATATCCCAGCAGCCGACCAGCACCAGCAGCCCGATCGCAACACTCAGGAGCGGGTCGATCAGGCCCCAGCCGCCGAACTGTATAATCCCACCGGCCACCACGACGCCTAACGACACGAATCCATCGCTCATCAGGTGCAGGAACGCGCTGCGGATGTTGAGATCGCGGGTCCCGCGCCGAAGCGACAGGGCGACCCCGACATTGATCAGGCACCCGATCCCGGCGACCGCCATCATGATCGGCGCCTCCGGCGCAATCGGCGACCCCAGCCGTTGAATCGCCGCATAGAACAGCCAGAGGGTGACCCCGATCAGCGCAAGCCCGTTAGCAAGGGCGGCCAGGATGCTGGCCCGGTGATAGCCGAAGGTCTTCCGTTCATTGGCGGGGCGCTCCACCTGTCGAAGCGCAATCCATGAGATGGCCAAGCCGATAACATCGCTGAAGTTATGCCAGGCATCGCCGATGAGGGCCAGGCTTTGTGCGGTCAGGCCTGCCACCAACTCGGCCCCGGCAAATAAGAGGTTCAGGACGATCCCGATCTGCAGACGCCGACCGACGGAAACTCCGTGATCGTGGGCCATGCCCGTATGCGCTCCCATTCCCATCTTACTGCCCCGCAGGGGGCCCGCCTTCTGTCGGTAAGACAAGATTCCGGATCACCAGGCCGGAGTCCGCCTTTAACGCAATCGGCCGCCCGTTCAGCGAGACGGCTACTCCCTTGATATTACCGATCGTCACGACAAATCTGTTGTTCGCCGACCACTGTAGGGTTTCGCCGGGACGCATCAATACCCCTTTCAAGGGCGCGCCGTCAGCGGACAGCGAAATCCAGGTCGTATCCTTGGCCTCGGCGCGCAGCGTATACCGCGCGGACTGGAGTTGCGGCTGCTGTATTTGTGGCGCTACGACCTGTTGTTGGGGTGTTATCGGTGCGATCGGCCGCTCCTGACCGGGGGAGGCGCCTTGAGGGCCGGATGGGACTGCCGTCGTAGCCTCAGGAGTCGGCGTGACCGTCTCCTGAGGCACCGGGGGCTCTGATTGGTGAGCGGGTGGGGGCGTCGGCGATGGACCTGAGAAGAGGGAGAGCCCGATGAAGATCAGGGGGATCACGACCACCGCAGGCAGCAGGTAGATCAGCAGGCGACGGGTATCGAGCTGAGCGCCTATTGACGATGATGGATGTGGCACCTCCCTCACACGGCTCGAAATCACCTGTGTCTTAAGCTGCGCCAAGAGTTGTTTCGAATCGAGACCGAGAAACGCGGCGTATTCCGTGAGAAAGCGGGTCAGATACAAGAAATCGGGGACCAGATGGAACTGCTCCTGCTCCAGCAGCCTGACAAAGGAGAGGGGGACCTTGCTGGCGTCGGCTGCCGCCTCGATTGTGAGGCCCTTTACCATCCTTGCTTCCTGTAAGAGCGGGCCAATCGTCTTCGGCGAATCACCCGCATCACCACTCATGTCACCCTCTACTCTGTGAGTCACGTCCTCGACATCGGTCATCGCCGCTCCCTCACTTCTATCCTCTCCCCCAGGTTGGGGAGAGGAGGTTTTTTAAATTCCCCTCGCCCCCCTTTCTGGGGGAGAGGGCGGGGGTGAGGGGGACGATTGTCCGCAGAATACCAGTACGCTAGCATACTGACACAGGAGAGGCAAGCGGACAGCGGTTATCGATACGCGCCATTGCCGTTCATAGTCGCAATCTGGGCCAGCGCCTCGGGCCATGACCCGACCCGGCGTACGGTATTGGGAACCGGACCCTGATTCCAGGGGCGGTCGAACAGCAGAACCGAGATGGCGGCCTCCGCGACAGCCAGGGCGACCGCCAGCTCATCTTCGATGAAGATGCCGAGTTCCAAACCCGATGCAACATCTGCCTTGTGGCGCTCGACCGGGTCGCACGTCCGGTGAACGACCGCCTCGAAGTGCGATCGCATGCCGACGCGCGCCAGCCAGTCCATCGTAATCCGTTCGTCTCGCGGCGTTCGGCCGGTGATGATGTACAGATCGTGGCCGTCGTCGGCTAATGTTTCCACCGCCTCTTTCGCATAAGGCAGGAGCGATCGTGACGAGAAAAAGCCGGCGGCGATCAGCTCCGAGAAGAAGTCGTCGGCCTCCTGCCTGGGGATCTGGGGAAACCGATCGGCAATCCGCCAGGCCGCATCAGCCGGCCCAACGTCGAAGCCGAAGCGCGCATTAAAGGCCTGTAGATAGTGCGGAAGCGAATCGGCCAGGACGTCGTCGAGATCGATGCCGATTCTCATCCCTGGCGCTCCCCGACCCACACGGTCGCGGGGCAGATGGTCCGGAAGGCGCAGAAGCTGCAGTCCCATTGACTGGGCGTCGCCGGGAAGAGCCCTCCCCTGATCCCGATCGCGGCCTCCCGCACCCGATCGGCCGCCTGCTGCAGATCCTTGTCCTTTTTGACCGCCTGCCCGATGACCACGCCGCCTGGGGTCAGGAAATGCAGATCTACCCGGTCCGGCACGCGGCCGACCGATTCCCGGTAGGCCAGCGCATACAGCGCAAGCTGTCGGCTTTCCCGCGCCTCTTTATCGGCCGTCTTCTGATCCCGGACCGCAGACGATTTGTAGTCGATAATCACGGTCTCCCCATCGCACTCATCCACCCGATCCAAAAAACCGGTCACGCTGTCATCCCCCACCTCGAATCGGAACCGTTTCTCGACGGCGGTCGGCGGCCGTCGCGTCTCGGCAAAGGCATGAAACCGGGCCAGGGCGTCCCGTCCCTCCTGCAGCCGCCGCTCTTCATGTTCCCGGGAGATGAACCCCTCATTGACCCAGTGGGCCTCGAACGTCGCAATCAGATGCTCAAGCGGCATCGTCTGTCCCTGCAAACGACGATTATTATACGCCTGAACGGCACGATGCAGGGCGGCGCCGTAGACGATCGTGTGCTCCCTGAGCACCGGAACCCGCAGCAGATGGACATATTTATATTTTAACGGACAGGTCAGGTAGTCGTCGATCTGATAGTGAGAGAGGGTCAGCGGCGTGTCGGCGCGGCCGATCGGATCAACGTCGATCTCGGGCGGCGGCGCGCCCCGACCGATGGCCGCTTCCGGTGTCCCGCGCCACGGGGATTCCTCTTCCTCTTTCGGCAGTGCCAGCGCCTCCGCCAGAAACCGGCTGCGCTTCCACTCCCGCTTCGTTCCGTAATCCCTGGCCCGTGTGAGGAACAGATGCCGTTTGGCCCTGGTCATCCCGACGTAGAACAGACGCCGCTCCTCCTGCAGGTGAAAGTCGCCGGTCGGCAGCGTCTCCTTGATCAACTCGTCGGGAAGCGGGATGGCGTCCTTACGGTCGATCGAGGGAAAGCGCTTGTCGACCAGCCCTGTGAGAAATACCGCCCCGAACTCGAGCCCCTTGGCCTTGTGGAGGGTCAGCACCGCGACCGCATCGTCCGCGGTTTCTCCCTCGGCGACGGGCGGGTCCTCGCCCGCCTCGATCAGCATCGTCAGGTACGGCACGAAACCGGCGACGCGATCCTGTGGCGCCACCTCGCCGAACCGTTGCACCAGTCCAAAGAATGCGGCCAGGTTACCGATCCGTTGGTGGTCCCGGGGAGCGTTCGACTGGAGTAGTCGCCTGCCGTAGCCCGGATGCTCCATCAGGAACTCGTACAGGATGCGACCGGTCATCTCGCGGATCGCTTTACCCACATAACGGTGCAGGTCGTCCAGCAGGGCGGCGGCGGCGGCGGCCCCCTCAGGTGAAACCCCGGACAGTTCCGGCAGCGCCTCCGGTTGCCGTATCAGATCGCGCAACACCTCGTAGAGACTCCGATGCTTCCGGTGGGCGTGGGCGTTGCAGAGGGTCAGATCCGCCGCCGGTAGCCCGTAGATATCGGAGCCGGCCAGATGAAAAAGGCTCAGGGAGTCGTAGGGGTCGACCAGCAGGCGGAGGAACGAGATCGCCAACCGTACCTCCTCCCGATCGTACAGCCCCCTGGCGCCGCTGAAGCGCCACGGGATCCCCTTCATGTTGAGCGACCGCAGGAACGGGTCGGCATCGCTGTTTCTTCGAACGAGGATGGCGATGTCGCGTGGTGTATACGCCTCAGCCTCGATTAACTCCTCGATCTTCCCGGCCACCCAGTCGGCCTCGTCCTGATAGGCCTGGAAGACCAGACTCTCAACGGTCGGGCCGTCGCCGTTGCACGCCTTCAGGCGCTTGTCGACGCCCTCCTGATACTCCAGGCGATCCGGATTGTTGTGCTGGATCAGCCGATACGCGGCATCGAGAATGCCGGGTGTCGAGCGGTAGTTCTCCGTCAGGACGACAGTCTTCGCGTCGAGAAACTCGCGACGGAAGCCGAGGATGTTGCTGATGGAGGCGCCCCGAAACTTGAAGATCGACTGGTCGTCATCCCCCACTACCGTCACATTCCGATGGGTAGCGGCCAGAAGCCTGACGATCTGAAACTGGGCGTAGTTGGTATCCTGGAACTCATCCACCAGGATATATCGAAACCGCTCCCGCAACTGTTGAAGTGTCAGTGGGTGCTCTCGAAGCAGGTTAAGCGTCCGCACCATCAGGTCGCCGAAATCGAGCTTCCCTTCTCGGGCCATCAGCGCCTGGTACCCTCGGTAGATCGCGGCGATCTCCAGCTCCCGCACAGCCTGTTCCGCCAGAGCGAGGTTGTCTGGCGTGGCTGCCGCCCGGCGTGCCAGCTCCTCTGCGCAGGCCGCGTACGCCTCGGGACCGACATCCTCATCCTTGGCCCGACTGAACAGTTTCAGCAGGGCCTGGACATGCCGCAGCGGGTTGCCGAGCGGCCGGAAATAGTTGAGGGGGAGTTCGAACAGATGCTCCTGAAAGAAGATCACCTGCTCCGGTTCCGTGAGCAGACGGAAGTCCGGGGTTAACCCGATCTCCAGTGTATGCTCCCGCAACACGCGATCGCCGAAGGCATGAAAGGTGGAGATCCAGGTGTCGGTGAAGCCGTAGGGGACCAGCAGGTCGACGCGCCGTTCCATCTCCGCCGCCGCCTTCTCGGTGAAGGTCAGGGCGAGGATCTGGTCTGGCCTGGCCCGCTTGCTGGTGATCAGGTGGGCGATGCGACGGGCGATGACGGTGGTCTTCCCTGTGCCGGCGCCCGCAATGACGAGCAACGGCCCCTCGCCGTGCGTGACCGCCGCCTGCTGGGCCTCGTTCAGGCCGTCCAGACCTGCCGTCCCTGCGCCCGAAGCCATAATTGTTGGTGGCTGTACCATCTGCTGTCAGTTCCTGAAGGCGATACAGAAGAACATACATGAAGAACGACGCAATATCAATACACTGCGCATGATAATGTACTGGTACAATTTCCTCAGTCTGACTCATTTTTTGCACACCTCTTGACGCGACCTTCCCTGCGACCTATGGTTGATACGAAGGGAGGTGAATGTCCATGTGGCGAAAAGCGGTGATCGCCCTTGGTGCAGTACTGTTAGTCCTTTCCTTGACTGGCGCGGCGTCTGCGCTACACATGATCACCGGTGAAGTGATTTCGGTAAACCCCTCCTGGCAGGAACTGACGATAAATGTTTCGGGGTTTCCGGTGACCTTCACTGCGATAGATCAGGCGACAATGGCTTTGGCTACCGTGAAGCCGGGTGACATGGTGACAGTCGCAACAGGCAGTTTCCTGAGTGATTTGTCACCTGCCAATTATCACGAGGGTCCTACCTGGATGATAACTGCTCAGTCCATCACGAAGTTGCCCGCCGGCAGTTAAGCCGATGCGAAACGGCCGGAAAAGGCGGCTCTCGCCATGAGAGCCGCCTTTTCTCCCCGTGGTGGTGCAATGTCAGGTCGCAAGACTCAATGCGCGTCTGTCGGCGGTGGAGACAGAGATTCAGGTTAACCGGAACTCTATCAGCCTTACAAGGTAACCGAATACCGACACGAGGTGAGATTGTATATGCTGATCTGTGAAGGGCGAATCGAGGGATCACGGGCAGACCCCGAACGTTACCTGGACAGGCTCTCAACAATCAGGACATTGATCAGAATACGCGATCAGTCTCCCGAGTGTGGCATGCACATTGCATTCTATTAAGCTAAGAAGTTATGGAGGGAGGTGAGCCTGACATGCCCAGGAAAGCGGTAGTGACCGCTACAGCCCTTATCGCCATCCTGTTGGCCCTTTCGAATACTAAGGTAGCCTCAGCCGGAGATAAGACGATCAGCGGAGAGGTGATTTCCGTAGAACCCTCTGCAAACACTTTAGTGATTCGCGTCCAAGGAAAGGAGATGGCCTTCAGTATCGAGCGGAAGGCCGGGAGGTTGATCAGTTATCTGTTTACCGGCTTTCTGCAGGAACAGGATCCGATTCCCGGCGACATGGAAACGGCCGGAAGGGCTCTTGCTGACCTTGCCCCAGGCGATAAGGTAACGGTGAGTTATACCGAGGCCGACGGGAAGCTTTACGCCCGGTCAGTAACCAAGAGCTAAGCTGACGCAACACATGCGGGCAAAAGCGACCGTTGGAACCTTTTACCTCCCTTCACGATTGTCTTGATATGAAAGGAGGTGAACCTTCTATGCGGAAAAAGGTGGCAGTTGCCCTTGTCGCCATCCTGGTAGCCCTCTTCATTCCCGGAGTGGCGTTTGCAACGCATGTGACCACTGGTGAGGTGATCTGGGCAAACCCCGCCATGAGGGCGCTGATGATAGATGCTCAAGGGCAGGAGATAACCTTCAGTGTAGCGGATAACGTTGTAGACGACCTGGTTGATCTCATGCCGGGCACTAGGGTAGCGGTCCGTTATACCCAAGCCGATGGGGACCAACCCCTATGCCACCACGTGTTCCTCTGGCCGGTTGGTGGATAACAACCGGCTACGCTGAGGCCGACGGGCTGCGTACCGCTCAGTCCGTGACAAAGAACTAAAATGTGCAGGCAGTTGAAGGGCGGCTCTCATGTATGAGAGCCGCCCTTCCTCCTTGGGAAACCTGTCCTACCGGGACTGTGATTTCTGCCCCCCACTCAGACTCCTGTTGATGTCTTCCCATAGGGCGCCGGCCGCGGCACCTGCGGCACCACCGACGGCCGCGCCGATGGCGGGACTCCCACCAACGATCGCGCCAAGCAGCGCTCCGCCTGCCGCGCCTGCCGCGCCACCGCTCACCGCGCGCTGTTCCCTCGCTGTCATGTTGGCGCACCCTACGGTGACTAGCAGTATCAAGCCCAGGGTTGATGCCAAGACTCGTCTCATTTCGTCATCCCTCCTTCAGGTACCACCGTCAATTTTGGCAGTACGGCCGTCTGAAAAATCGCGTCCACTACCGGCCGATGCATCTGGTCCGGGTGGTTCCGGTAATACCTGTCGACCAGGCCGACGACCTCGTCGATCGATTTCCCTTTCAGTCCGTTGACAAGAAACGGGATAAAACTCTTGGTGCCCGCCTGTGGGGAGCCGGCTTGGATGCGCTCAAACTCCACCAAGTTGCCGATGCCCCAGACAAACGCCACCTTTGCGTCCGATGACAAGGTTTGCCACAGTTGACCGGTCAGGAGTTGGGGTGCCGGTTCCGCTGATTCAAGGGTACGCCAGCCCGCGAATGCAACCAAGAGCAGTCCCACGGCAAATAGCCATATCGCTCTAGATCGTCTCATTTCATTCCCTCCTCGCCGCCTTTAAAAACATCAATCACTTTCATGACGATTCCCATGAACAACAGGTACTTGCGACTTGTCCTTATGCGGCGGTAATAAGGGCCGGGCCGAGCTCTTCGGCCCCTCACACCAAGAACGGGCATACCCGATGCCAACTAGATCCGTGGCGTGGTTATTCCGAGTGAAAGGCGAATTGACGGGCAGTTAGCGTTGAAAGTTGTTGCAGGAATGAAATCTTGACACGGCGAAAATATGTAAGAATTACGAGTCTTCGACCATCTTACACGGCCTTGCCCTCTGATCCGGAAGAGGCGTCTACCGCGGACGACTCGGCAGACGTTTGTCTTCGAGGGGTAAGCCGATTCCAATGGCTTCCGCCGCCCACGGTCCATGGAAGTTTTGCTTTCCCCAAGCCTTTAGAAAAAATGTGACAATGGGTTTGATGAACGCTAGATCGTAAGATGTCTATCGATCGGTTGAGGGCGGACGGCACTCGTTCCACGGCAAATCTTACATGCTTACTCATCTGTGGGCAGGGCGCGATCTCATTCAGGACTAAAAAAAGAGAGTCTGGAATCGATTGCGACGGCCCGCTTTCAGTGAACCGTGAGGACTTCCTCCTCCCAGAAAAAATCCCTGCTGTCCATATCAGCTATACTGTATAATGAAAAAAATTTTTACGGAGAAGGTCTATGGCCGATTCCGCCCTCGCTGATGAGCTCTTCGACCGCCTTCAAGGGACCCTTGCCGCCGGCAAAAGGGTTCCGTCAGCCACCTATCGCCTTCAATTGCAGTCGCGCTTCACCTTCGATGATGCCAGACAGTTGGTGCCCTATCTTTACGAATTAGGGGTCAGCGCCTGCTACGTCTCTCCGATCCTTCAGGCTGCATCCGACAGCTCGTACGGCTATGATATCGCAAACTACTGTGCGCTGAACCCGGACATTGGCTCGGAGGAGGCGTTCAATGCGTTTGTAGGTGAGCTGAAAAAGCACGAGATGGGCCTGATCCTCGATTGGGTGCCCAACCATATGGGAATTGCGGGTAATACCAATGCCTGGTGGCTGGATGTCCTGGAAAACGGTCCCAGCTCTCCGTGCGCGCGATTCTTTGACATCGACTGGACGCCGGTGAAGGCCGAGCTGAAGAATAAGATCTTGCTGCCCATCCTCGGTGATCAGTACGGCAAGGCCCTGGAGAATCAAGAGCTCCGTCTGGCCTTTGAGGATGGGGCGTTTGTTGTGTGGTATCACGACAGAAGGTTGCCGATAGATCCCTGCCGATATGCCCAGATCCTTCAGTATGGCCTGGATACGCTGGGCGAATCGCTGGAAGCAGAAAACGCCCACTTCCTGGAACTCCAAAGCATCATCACGGCGCTGGAGCATCTGCCCCCCACAACGGAGACCGACCCCGAAAAAGTGACCGAGCGGCAACGCGAAAAGGAGATCGTCAAAAAACGGCTTGCCAGGCTCGCCGATGAATGCGCGGAGGCGAGGCGATTTATTGAGGAGAATGTCCGAATCTTCAATGGAAAACAGGGAGATCCTGGCAGCTTTGACCTGTTGGATGCCCTCCTGGCTGCTCAAGTCTATCGTGTGGCCTTTTGGCGCGTGGCCGGCGAGGAGATCAACTACCGCCGATTCTTCGACGTGAATGACCTCACCGCCATCAGGATGGAAGACGCTGATGTGTTTCAGGCGACTCACAAACTGATCTTCCGGCTGATTGGTGGGGGCAAGGTCACCGGCCTTAGAATCGATCACCCAGACGGTCTGTACGAACCTGCTGAGTATTTCCGACGCTTGCAGCGCGGCGTATTTGTCGCGGCGTGCCGAAACTTTTTTGAGGCCGACCGGCAATACCGTGAAAGCGACTGGAAGGTGATCGAGGAACGACTGCTGAAGCGGTACGATGAGCAGACCTCACAGAACCCTCAACCGCCCTTCCGGCGCGCGTTTTATATCATTGCCGAGAAGATCCTGACGAAGGGGGAAAGGCTTCCGGAAGGTTGGGCCGTTGATGGAACCACCGGATACGACTTTCTGAACCATCTGAACGGTATCTTCGTGGACAGCGCAAACGGCAAGCGCCTCGAAGATATCTACAGCAGGTTTACGAATCTGAAGATCGATTTTCCGCATCTCGCCTACGATACCAAAAAGCTCATTATGCAGGCCGCGATGGCGAGCGAGATCAACGTGCTCGGACATCACCTGAACCGGATTTCCGAGAAGAACCGATGGTCCCGGGATTTCACGCTCTACAGCCTCACCGACGCGCTTCGCGAGATTATCGCCTGCTTCCCTGTTTATCGCACCTATATCGGTCCGAGTGACGCGAGCATTGCCGATGGCGATCGCATCGCGATCTATCGCGCCGTGGCAAAGGCGAAAAGGCGGAACCCCACAACCAATGTGTCGATATTCGACTTTGTTCGCGACATCCTCTGCCTGCGGTTCCCCGACTATTTGAAAACGCGAGAACAGCATGAGCAGAGGGAGTTCGTCATGAAATTTCAACAGTGTACGGGCGCGGTGATGGCCAAAGGCGTAGAAGACACCGCCTTCTATATCTACAATCGCCTGCTGTCCCTCAACGAAGTGGGGGGAGATCCCGAGGAGTTCGGGGTCTCGCCCACAACCTTCCACAAAGCAAATGCGCAGCGGCGGGAAGCGTGGCCTTACTCCCTGTTGGCGACGTCTACTCACGATACCAAGCGCAGCGAGGATGTCCGGGCCAGGCTCAATGTCCTGTCCGAGATCCCGGATGAGTGGAAGACCTGTCTTGGCCGATGGGGAAAGCTCAACAGAAAGAAGAAAGTTGTGGTGGATGACCAACCGGCGCCGGACCGCAACGACGAGTATCTGTTGTACCAGACGCTTCTCGGCGCATGGCCTCTCGTGCCGATGGACCGGACGGCTTACGGGGCATTTAAGGACCGGATCCGGTGCTATATGGAAAAAGCCATCAAAGAGGCAAAGGTCCACACGAGCTGGATTAATCCCAATAAGGCGTACGATGATGCGCTTCGGACCTTCGTCGACGCGATCCTGGACGACTCTCAACGTAATCCGTTCCTTGACGAGTTGAAGATGTTTCAGCAACGGGTGGCAACGTACGGAATCTATAACTCCCTCAGTCAGGTCCTCCTCAAGCTCACGGTGCCAGGGATTCCCGACATCTACCAGGGCAACGAGATCTGGGATTTCACTCTCGTCGATCCCGACAACCGCAGACCGGTCGATTACGGGCTCCGCCGACAGATGCTGAAAGCGCTGGAAGACCGGATCGCAGCGCCGGTTGGCGACCTCGCCGGACTGGCGCGAGAGTTGCTGAACGCGAAGGAGGACGGCCGGATCAAGCTCTTCATCACATACATGACGCTCCACTATCGCAAAGCACACCAGGGGTTGTTTCTCGAAGGGGGCTATCTCCCCCTTGACGGTCGCGGTAACAGACAAGAGCATCCGTGTGCCTTCGTACGACAACGCGGCGATCAGCGCATTGTCGTAGTGGCGCCAAGGTTCTTTTCACGACTTACCCCGACTTTAAAGATGGGGATCGTGGGCCGCGTGCCGCAGATGCTTGCGGCGACGTTCTTTTCGTGGCTCACGCAGGTCCCGGACGAGCCGCCTATCGGCGAAGAGGTGTGGCAAGACTCTTACGTTGTGCTTCCGGACGGGACGGCCGGTCAGCGTTATCGCAATATCTTTACCGGAGCGGTTGTGGCTGCCGTCGCAAGCGAGGGGATGATGGTGCTGCCGCTGAGCCAGGTATTCATGGATTTACCGGTAGCTCTCCTGGAGCTGTCCACATGAGTGAGTATCCGACGCAGCACGGAGACAACGCGCTCGCGCCCTGGTCAATGGCGTCCAGAGGCAGCCGGAGCTGCGAGGCCTAGATGGAGCAATACATCTGTATTCACGGCCATTTCTATCAGCCCCCGCGTGAGAACCCCTGGCTTGAGGCGATTGAGCTGCAGGACTCGGCCTATCCGTACCACGATTGGAATGAACGGATCACCCGCGAGTGCTACGCACCGAACGGGGCCTCCCGCATTTTGAGCGGTGAGGGTAGGATCAAGAGGATCGTCAATAACTACGCCAAGATCAGCTTCGACTTTGGCCCCACCCTTCTCGCCTGGTTGGAGGAGAAAGCGCCTCATGTCTATCGCGCGATTCTCGAGGCGGATCGAAAAAGTCAGAAGACCTTTTCTGGGCACGGCTCCGCCATCGCTCAGGCCCATGGTCACATCATCCTGCCGCTGGCCAACCGGCGCGACAAAGCCACCCAGGTCTACTGGGGCATGCGTGATTTCGAGCGGCGCTTCGGTCGGAAGCCGGAAGGAATATGGCTGCCGGAGACGGCGGTGGATCTCGAGACCCTTGACGTCCTGGCGACCTGCGGAATCCGGTTTACGATTCTCGCACCTCACCAGGCCGGCCGGATACGGCCGATCGGCCGCCGCGCCTGGCGGAGTGTCGGCGGCGGGCGCATCGATCCTACAATGGCCTATGAGTTGCGGCTGCCATCGCGCCGGGCACTAAACATCTTTTTTTTCGACGGCCCCATTTCGCATGCGGTCGCCTTCGAGCACCTGCTTACGAAAGGCGAAGACCTGGCCCACCGCCTCGCCGGCAGTTTTACCGATGCACGGACCTGGCCTCAGCTCGCTCACATCGCCACTGACGGCGAGACCTACGGTCACCATCATCGGTTTGGGGATATGGCGCTGGCCTATGCCCTTGACTACATTGAGGCCAACAATCTCGCACGCCTCACCAACTACGGCGAGTATCTGGACAGATATCCGCCCACTCACCAGGTTCAGATCGTGGAGCGTACCTCCTGGAGCTGTGCCCACGGGGTGGAACGGTGGCGGAGCGACTGCGGTTGCAATTCCGGGGGGCATCCGGGGTGGAACCAGGCCTGGAGAGCCCCGCTGCGGGAGGCCCTGGACTGGCTCAGGGATACGCTGGCTCCTCGCTATGAGGAAAAGGCGGGCCGGTTTGTGAAGGATCCGTGGGCGGCTCGCAACGACTACATCGAGGTGATTCTCGATCGCTCGCCCGAGAGTCTCGATCGGTTCCTGCACCGGCATGCCGATCGAGAGCTGAGCGAGGCCGAGCAGATCACCCTGCTCAAGCTCCTTGAACTCCAGCGGCATGCGATGCTCATGTACACGAGCTGCGGCTGGTTCTTCGACGAGCTTTCGGGGATCGAGACAGTGCAGGTCATTCAATACGCCGGGCGTGTCGTGCAGTTGGCTGAAGAGCTGCTTGGCGAATCGTATGAGGCCGCTTTCCTGGACAGGCTGCAGCGAGTAAAGAGTAACCTCCCTGAGCACCAAGACGGCCGTCATGTCTATCAGAAGTTCGTGAAGCCTGCAATGTTGGACCTTCACACGGTCGGTGCCCATTACGCGATGAGTTCTCTTTTTGAAGCGTACGGTGAGCCGGCCAAGGTGTACTGCTACACCGTTGATCGCGAGGAGTACCGGGTTGCTGAGGCCGGTGGGACAAAGCTGGCAGTAGGGCGGATAGGGGTTACCTGTGGGATCACACGGGAATCGGCGAGACTTAGCTTCGGGGTTCTGCACATGGGCGATCACAACCTGAGCTGCGGCATCCGGGCGTTTCGGGATCAGGAGGCCGATCGAATCATGGCGCAGGAGTTGACCGAGATGTTTGCCCGGGCGGACTTCCCGGAGGTTATTCGACTCCTGGACAGGCAGTTTGGAGCGTCCACCTACTCGCTCAAGTCGCTCTTTCGCGACGAGCAGCGAAAGGTGTTCAACCTCATCCTTGAATCAACCACGGCCGAGGCTGAGACCACCTATCGCCAACTCTACGAGCACCATGCCCCATTGATGCATTTCCTGAGTACGCTCAATGTTCCGTTGCCCAAGGTCTTTCATGCGGCTGCAGAGATCGTCTTGAACACCGATCTCCGCCGCGGCTTCCAGGAAGAGGTGTCGGACCGCGACCATATCCGCGCTCTATTACAGGACGCCAGGATATGGCGCGTTGAGCTTGACACCTCCGGCCTCGGGCACACGTTGAAACAGACGATTGACCGACTGGCCGGGGAGTTTCGAGTACAACCCGCCGGGATTCCGCTGCTGCAGCGGCTCGAGACGATGGTGAACCTGGCACGGGCGCTGCCGTTCGAGGTGGATCTATGGGAGGTCCAGAATATCTATTATGAACTGCTCCAGTGGGCCTATCCCGCACTGCGCGACAAACGCGACCGAGGAGACGCTGAGGCGCAGGAATGGGTGGACCATTTCGTCCCCCTTGGCGCGGCGCTTGGGATCGTGGTCGAATAGCGGAGCAGAGGGTAGGACGGGCTACGGCGATTGGACTGAAGCCATGGATGGTGTTATCTTTGAGGCGCTATGTTACCTTTTTCATCGTTGCCGTTGAGGATGTCTGATGCCTTCCACCCTACCGACTGAGGCGATCGAGGCGATTGTCCGGGGCAAGCATGGCAATCCGTTTGCCGTGCTGGGCCCGCATAAAGTGAACGGCGGAAACGGGTCAGCCATCGCGGTTCGCGCCTTCCTCCCGGAGGCCCGGGAAGCGGCGATCGTTCGCGCGAATGGCGCCATCGAGGACCGATCGATGGAGTTGATTCATCCTGACGGGCTCTTCGAGGTCGTCGTTCCGATGCGGGACGGCCTCTTGCCCTATCGACTGCGCGTGGTCGACCGGCGGGAGCGGATCTATGAGATCGAGGACCCCTACCGCTTTGCCTCGACCTTGAGCGACTACGACCTCTACCTGATCGGCGAGGGCAGCCATCTCGGGATCTATGAGAAGTTGGGCGCGCACGTCACAACCCTGGATGGCATCGCCGGGGTCGGTTTCGCAGTCTGGGCCCCGAATGCGAAGAGCGTAAGCGTCGTCGGCGACTTCAACGACTGGGATGGCCGCCGCCACCCGATGCGTAACCACCCCGGCAACGGCATATGGGATCTCTTTATCCCTGGGTTGACCGAGGGCGTGCTGTACAAATTCGAGATCAAGTCGCAATCGGGCGAGCCGCTTGCCCTGAAGGCCGATCCCTTCGCCTTTGCCTTTGAGCCGCCGCCCCGGACCGCTTCGCGCGTCGTCAATATCGATACGTACCGGTGGGGTGACGCGTCGTGGATCGAGGCGCGCACTCACCAGAACCCGATTGAGCGACCCATCGCCATCTACGAAATGCATCTGGGTTCCTGGATGCGGCCGCATGAGGAATGGAACGGGTTCCCCACGTACCGGGAGCTGGCGCATCGGCTTGCCGATTACGTGACCGAGATGGGGTACACCCACGTCGAACTGCTCCCGATCACGGAGCACCCGTTTTACGGCTCGTGGGGGTACCAAACCATCGGCTACTTTGCGCCAACTTGTCGGTATGGGACGCCTGCCGACTTCATGTACTTCGTGGATTACCTGCACCAGCGCGGGATCGGCGTGATCCTTGATTGGGTCCCATCCCATTTCCCCCGCGACCCGCACGGGTTGGTCTATTTCGACGGAACCTACCTGTATGGGCATGAAGATCCGCGCAAGGGCGAGCATCGCGACTGGGGCACGCTCGTTTTTAATTACGGCCGAAAGGAAGTGGACAACTTCCTGCTGGGCAATGCGCTCTTCTGGCTTGAACGTTATCACCTGGATGGTCTGCGGGTGGATGCGGTCGCCTCGATGCTCTATCTGGACTACTCCCGTAACCCTGGCGAGTGGGTCCCCAACATCTATGGCGGCAACGAGAATCTGGAAGCCGTCGCCTTCCTCAGGCGCTTCAATGAACTGGTCTACGAGCGCCATCCCGGCGTGATGACGATTGCCGAGGAATCGACCGCATGGCCCCAGGTCTCGCGCCCGACCTATATGGGCGGGCTCGGCTTCGGGTTCAAGTGGAACATGGGGTGGATGCACGACATGCTCGGGTACATGACGCTCGACCCGATTCATAGAAGCTATCACCATAACGACCTGACCTTCGGCCTGCTCTACGCCTTCAGCGAGAACTTTATCCTGCCCCTGTCCCATGACGAGGTGGTACATGGGAAAGGCTCACTGCTCGGAAAGATGTCGGGCGATATCTGGCAGAAGTTCGCCAACCTGCGCTGCTTCTATGTCTATATGTATGGGCAACCGGGGAAGAAGCTCCTGTTTATGGGAGGCGAGTTCGGCCAGTGGCGCGAGTGGGATCACGACCAGAGTCTGGACTGGCATCTGCTCGCGGAAGGGCCCCACCACAAAGGGCTGCAGAGGCTGGTTCAGGATCTGAACCGGCTGTACCGGTGCCAGCCGGCCCTCTATGAGGTCGATTTCGACCCGCGCGGATTCGAGTGGATCGACTGCCACGACTGGCAAGGAAGTGTCGTCTCGTTTCTCCGACGCGCCAGGAATCCGGACGACTTTGTCGTTGTGGTCTGCAATTATACGCCCGTACCCCGACACGACTATCGCATCGGTGTCCCGACCGGCGGCTATTATACGGAACTGCTCAACTCCGACGCAGAGATCTACGGCGGCAGCAACCTCGGGAATGGCGGCGGCATCGAGGCGGAACCGATCCCGGATCACGGACGGCCGTTCTCACTGCTGCTCACCCTTCCCCCCTTGGGCGCGTTAATCCTCAAACCCGCTACCGTGTAGGGCCTGACATAAAAAAGATGAGGCGCGAGATGCGTAGAGCGAGACACATCCCCCCTCGCCCCCCTTTACCAAAGGGGGGATGGGAAGATTGCTTACAGGGCGTCGGACGATGACGGACAGGCCTGCTGAGCCGCCGGGTAACGCCGTTCAGGATCGGCTCCGTTTTCTATTTGTCCTGCACAACCATCAGCCTCTCGGTAATTTTGATGAGGTGATTCAGGCGCTGACGGATAGGGCCTACCGACCATTACTGGAGGCAGTCCGCGCCAGACCGACACTCAAGCTCACCCTGCATGTAAGCGGTCCGCTGCTGTTGTGGCTGGAGCATCGAGCCCCGGACTATCTCGATCTCATCGGCGAACTGGTCCAGTGCGGCCGGCTGGAACTCTTGGCCGGAGGACTCTATGAGCCGATCCTGGCGGCGATTCCGCACGAGGACCGAATCGCCCAAATCACGCTGATGAGCGAGCGGCTTCGGTCCAGGTTCGGCGTTCGCCCGCGCGGCCTGTGGCTGACGGAGCGGATCTGGGAGAGCGCCATCATCCCGTCGCTGATCGATGCAGGGATCGCCTACGTCTTGATGGACGACCGGGCCTTTCTGACATCCGGATTTGCGCCTGAGCAACTACACGATTACTACCTGACCGAGGCGGAGGGTCAGTCGTTGGCGGTCTTTCCCATCGACAAAAGCCTCCGATACCTGATCCCGTTTCGCCCACCCGCCGAGATCGAGGCGTACCTGCGTTGGATCGTACAGATCGGCGGACGGTTGGCGATTGCTGCCGACGATGGCGAGAAGTTCGGCGGATGGCCCGGAACCGCGCAGTGGGTGTATACGGACGGGTGGCTGAAGGGGTTTTTGGATTTGCTGGAAGGTGCCGGTGATTGGCTTATCACACAGACGGCCGGCGAAGCGATGGAGGGGGTTCGCCCTGCCGGCCTCTGTTACCTGCCCACCTGTTCCTACGTTGAGATGGAAGAGTGGTCGCTGGGGCCGGACGGCGGGCGGCGATTTGAGGAGCTGAAAAACAGACTCGGCGCCGACGTCGATCGATTCATACCTCACCTTCGCGGCGGACATTGGAAGCATTTCCTGGTCCGGTACCCCGAGGCCAATCGAGCCCATAAGAAGGGTTTGGCGCTCAGCCGATTGCTGCCGGTAGGGAGGAGGGCCGCAAAGGCCCGACTTGATCTGTTGGCAGCCCAGTGTAACGATAGTTACTGGCACGGGATATTCGGCGGCCTGTACCTGCCCCACTTGCGACATGAGATTTGGCGGCACCTGGCGCGCGCCGAGGCGCTTATCCGCCGCCGCCACAAGCTCACGGTGGAGTTGTCAGATCTTGATAGCGATGGGGCGCCGGAGGTCTGGGTGTCCAGCAGCCGCTTCTCGGCCCAGATTCAGCCGCACCGGGGCGGTCGGTTGGTCGAATGGACCGATTTTGCCGGGGAACTCAATCTCCTCAATACCTTGACGCGCCGCCCGGAACTCTATCACGACGCCATTCGTCGCGCGGCTGCCCAACCCGAAGGAGCGCCGCGTCAGGGGATTCCAGGGATTCACGATCTGCAGCGGGCGGCGCCGGCCGATCTGGTGAGCGCTCTCTGCTACGATCAATGGGAACGCGCCGCATTTCTCGACCACTTTTTTGTCGACCCTGAGCCGCTGTCAGGCTGGGCCGGCGGCCGCCTCGACGAGCGGGGCGATTTTACTGAGGCCCTGTTGGACTATACGCCGACATCCAGCGGCGTCGTTCTGCAACGGTCTGGACGGGTTCGCACCGAGTCCGATCCGAACCATCCGATCCTCCTGCACAAGGAATATACCTTTACCGAGAATCGGGCCCTCATGGTCCTCTATCGAGTGCAGAATCAGGGGAGCAATCGCCTGGATGTTCGCTTCGGGGTCGAACTGAACCTCTTCCTGCCCAGCCTCGCCTTGGGCCACACGCATATGACGCTTGGCGACCGGCGCGTCTTGCTTGACCATCCGCTGGATGCGGACCAGGTCGAGCGTTTCACCGTGTCTACTCAAGGGCTGAGCCCGGCGCTCCACGTCGAGGTTGACCATCCCGCCAGGCTGTACAGCCATCTGGTGGCAACCGTCTCACAGTCGGAGGAGGATTATCAGCGGACCGTACAGGGGGCGGCCGCCATGCCGACCTGGGATCTCCGCCTTGAACCTGGCAACACATGGGAGGGGCGGATACAGGTGACGATCGAGTGATGAATGCTGCTACGTTCGACGAGTTCCTTCACTGGCTGCGGACCGGCGGCGTACGCCTGGGGATCATCATCACGGGGAGCCTGCTGCTGGTCTACCTCCTCAAGCTGATCTCGGATCGGGTCGTCCGGGCCGTCACGGAGGCCGGGCCTGTCCCCGCGCAAGCGGGGATCAGCGAACGGGAAAAGCGCGCGCTGACGCTGGCCGGCATCGTCAAGACCGTCGGGACGACGGCGATCGTTATTATCGCCGTGATGATGGGACTGCAAGAGCTGGGACTGGATATCACCCCCGTCATCGCCGGTGCGGGTGTGGTGGGGCTGGCCGTCGGCTTCGGCGCCCAGAGCCTGATCAAAGACGTCATCGCCGGCTTCTTCATCATCCTTGATGGGCAGTTTGCGGTGGGCGACGTCATCAAGACCGGCGAGATCAGCGGGACGGTCGAGCGGCTCAATCTGCGGGTGACGATCCTGCGGGATTTCAGCAACGGCGCGGTCCACTTCATCCCCAACAGCGAGCTCAAGGTGGTCTCGAACCTGACGAAGGAGTGGTCGCGGGTGGCCCTGGATATCGGCGTCGCCTACGAGGAGGATATCGACTGGGTCGTCGAGGTGTTACAGCGGACCGGACAGGAGCTGGCCAAGGACGAGCGGATGGGACCGCTGATCCTAGAGTCGCCGGAGGTCCTCGGCATCGAGTCGTTCGGCGAATCTCAGGTCGTCATCAAGGTGCTGGTCAAGACGCTCCCCCAGCGACAATGGGAGGTGGCTCGAGAGT
This sequence comes from Candidatus Methylomirabilota bacterium, assembly GCA_003104975.1. Classification (NCBI taxonomy): domain Bacteria; phylum Methylomirabilota (SeqCode); species Candidatus Methylomirabilota bacterium. The sequence continues at coordinate 8,994 of PQAM01000008.1, read as the reverse complement.
TCCGACGGCGGATCAAGGCGGCCTTTGAAAAAGAGGGGATCGAGATGCCCTATCCCACGCGGGTTCACCTGACACGAATCGAGAGCCTGCCTGTGGAGGAGCAGGATATCACCTCTCAGCTATAAGCTGATAGCTGAACGCTGTCGTGAAACATCTTGACCTGCGGTTTCAACCGGCAGTAAGATAACAGGGCACTCAGGCGCTCCGGTGAAAGAGGAGACCAGGATGCAGGACGAGCCGGTCCCGACGACACTTGAGGCCCACCGTAAGGCCGTTGAGCTGGACCCCGAGAATGTCCAGGCACGTTATCGCCTTGCGCTGGAATATCTTCGCGCGCGGCAACCAAAAGAAGCGATCGCCGAGATGCAACGGGTGATCATCCTAGACCCCAAACACCTCGACGCCCATTTCCAGCTCAGCCTCTGGTATTATCGGCGGTGCATGTTTCACGCCGCCATCGAGGCCGCCAAGGGGGTCTTGGCGCTGGATCCCGCCAATCCATGGGCCTACTACCGTATGGCCAAGTCCTACTTCCATCTGGGCAAACTGGACTTGGCCATACAGAGTTTCCAGAAGGTACTGGACGCGGACCCTTCGCACATCATCGTTCATTACAATCTCGGCATCATCTACGAGCGGAAACGGCTGTGGCAGGACGCCATCCGGGAATTCTCGCGTGTGGTATCCGAGAATCCTGAAGACGCCTCCTCCCATTTCCATCTGGGCCTTGCCTACAAGCGGATGGGCATGCGCGATCTGGCTGTCGGCGAGTTCATGGCGGCCCTGGCCCTCGACGGCGAAGACAGCGCCTCGCTCGAACAACTCCACACCCTCCAAGACTAATCTCAGCATAACGTCGTAGGCTGGGTTAAGAGACGAAGCCCGACTCAACGGCCGAGTCGCACGGCAGCTAGCCTGTTAAGGGGCCTCGACGTGTAGGCTCAGTGGCAGCAAAGCAGTGGTTAGCCCGAAAGCGGTCAAGCGGCGGCGAGCTTTTTGACGCGGAGCGAGCGGCGTTTCGTCTCTGCCTTTGCCAGATCGTAGTGAATCTGCTGGCTGAGCCAGCTTTCCGCTGTGGTGTCAAAGGCGATTGACAGGCGGACGGCCATCTCCGGGCTGATGCCGGCGCGGCCGTTCAGAATGCTCGAGAGCGTCTTGCGGCTAACCCCGAGCGCCTTGGCAGCGTCGGTCACGGTGAGACCGAGGGGCTGAAAGCACAGTTCGCGGAGCACCTCACCCGGATGAGGCGGATTGTGCATCTTCATAGCAACACCTCAGTGATAATCCTCATAATCGACATTGACGACATCGGGACCTGAAAACGTAAACGTCACGCGCCAGTTCCCACTCACGCTCACCGCCCATGTGCCTTTTCGCCCGCCCTTCAGCGGGTGAAGGTCCAGTCCTGGCAGGCCCATATCGCGGGGCTCTCTCGCAACGTTCAAGCGACCGAGGATCAGGCGTAACCTCCGGGCATGCTCGGCTTGGATGCCGGCGGTCGTTCCATGGAGGAAGAAGCGCTCCAGGCCCTTATGCCTGAACCTCAGGATCGCCACGAGGGAAGCGTAACATGTAACGTCTCAGGTTGCAATATAGCGCAGCATAAAGAACCGTTTGGCCGTGTCTGTGGGTTGAACTATAATACCGCCTGATGTTCTCAAAAAGGGGCTTCCTGAGGGACGAGCGAGAGCGCCATGAAAATCTATACGCGAAAGGGTGACAAAGGCGAGACGGGATTGATTGGTGGGGTACGTGTGCCTAAGTCGGCCATGCGGGTCGAAGCGTGCGGAGAGGTGGACGAGTTGAACGCCGTCATAGGCTGGATCGGAACCAGGTTGACGGATGAGACGATTAGGCAAGAGCTCGCGCAGATTCAGCGCGACCTGTTTGCTGTCGGCGCGCAACTCGCCGATCCGACCGCCCACGTGGAGCAAAGGGCCGAAAAGGCGGGCCTCACCGAGGGACGGGTTCGAGAGCTGGAGGGGATCATCGACCGGTACGATGCGATGTTGCGCCCGCTGCGCGCCTTCATCTTGCCGGGCGGCTCGGAGGCCGGCGCGCTGCTGCACCTGGCCAGGGCCGTTTGTCGGCGGGCCGAGCGGCGGATGGTCGCATTGTCCTTAGATGAGCCGCTCTCGCCTATACTCATCCCATATATGAATCGGCTCTCCGACCTCTTCTTCACCCTGGCGAGGGCGGTTAACCGTAAGGCGGGGGTGGAAGAAATACCGTGGTAGAGAGGGAGGCGGCAGCATGGCGATCCTGAAGGTAGCGCGTCTGGGGCATCCGGTCTTACGTCAGGTAGCATCGGCCGTGAGGCCCGAGACGATCCGGGAGGCCGAGACCCAGCGCCTGATCGATGACATGATCGAGACGATGCGCGAATACGAGGGGGTCGGGATCGCGGCACCCCAGGTCCATGTCTCCAGGCAGATCGCCGTGATCGAGGCGACCGACAACCGCCGCTACCCCGACGCACCGGAGATCCCGCTGACCGTCCTGATCAATCTTGAGGTGGTCCCGATTGCGCCTGACCTGGAGGACGACTGGGAGGGCTGCCTTAGTGTGATTGATCTCCGCGGGCAGACGCCGCGCTACCAACAGGTGCGGGCGAAGGCGCTCGATCGGGAGGGGCGGCTGCTTGACTTTGTGGCGACCGGATTCCATGCGCGGGTGCTCCAGCACGAGCGCGACCACCTGCTGGGCAAGCTGTTTATCGACCGGATGAAGAGCCTCGAGACCTTTTCATATCTTTCTGAGTATGGCCGCTACTGGAAGCATTGAGCGACGATATGCCGGCCTGAGGCGATCTGGTGAACCAGCGGCAGGTCGGCCGGTGGGAACGGGTAGGCGCTGATCTCGGCCGGCGTGATCCAGCGACAGGCCGCGCATCCGAGGGGACGCGGCTCCCCAGCCAGGACGGTGCAGCGGTAAAAGCGGAGCCGGATGCGGCATTGAGCATCCTGGTGCTCGGCAGAGAAGAGCTGATCGTGGACCGCAACGGTCAGTCCCAGCTCCTCCAGAACCTCTCGTTTCAGGCAGGTCTCAAAGCTTTCACTTGACTCACGCTTGCCGCCGGGAAACTCCCATAGTCCGCCCAGATGGGCATCGTCCGGGCGTCGGGCGATGAGGATCTTCCCGTCCTTGACGATGAGACCGGCTGCTACATCGACGATCGGCGTGGCTTCCGACACGAGGTGTTGTCCTTGTCCCATGGATAGGAGCGGCAGAGCGGTTGCATGGGGCAGACCTCACAGTTGGGCTTACGGGCGGTGCAGAGGAGCGCACCGAAGTCCATCACGGCCTGATTGAAGTCGTACGCCTTACCCTTGGGGATCAGGGCCGCCGAGAGTTCCCAGAGGCGTTTGGGCGACTTGGAGCCGTTCCCGTTTCTCGGACCGAGGAAGACCCGCTGCAGCACCCGTTTGACGTTGGTATCGAGGATTGGGGCGTCCTGACGGAAGGCGAAGCTCATGACCGCGCCGGCGGTATAGCGGCCGATCCCCTTGAACGCCTGGAGCTCCTCCAGCGAGGCCGGGATCTTACCGTCGTGTCGGTGAACCGCCTGTTGCGCGATAGCGTGCAGGCGAACCGGCCGAATATTGTAGCCGAGCGGCCGCCACGTGGCCGCAACGTCGCTGACCGAGGCGCCGGCCAGTTCCTCAACCGTGGGATACTTGCGGAGGAACTCGTGGTACTTGGGGATGACCCGATCGACCTGGGTCTGTTGCAGCATCACCTCCGAGACCAGGATCTTATACGGGTCGGAGGTCTTCCGCCATGGCAGATCGCGCTGGTGACGCGCATACCAGCGCAGGAGCCGCCGCTGAAATCTTCGCCTGATGGCGGGATCCGGAACATGACGGTTGACGGGCGGCATCGGCTGTAGTGTAATAGGTCGCCAGGTTGATTTCAATAACATTCAGTCATCAGCGGTTAGCTTCAGCACGCTGACAGCTAGCACAGTGTATCTAAAAGTCCTGGGCCTGAAATTCATTGCATATTTGGGGACGTCATTCCGGCCAAGCCCGCATCGCGGGCGCGAGCCGGAATCCAGGAAATACCGGGGGTTCTGGATTCCCGCTTTCGCGGGAATGACGACACAGAGAGCGCCGACTTCTTCACCGAACTTCTGACTCAGGGCACTAACGCTTCTTTTCATATTCCGTTCGCCCTGAGCCTGTCGAAGGGTGCAGTATTTCAATAGGTTCCGTTCATGGGTTCGACAAGCTCACCATGAACGGATTATCAAGGTATTTCTGAGACCCTACGCTAACAGCTAATCATTCAGTATTGAAAAGAGAGTGAGGATCGGATGACGATACACCCGATAAAACCGGAGCGGTTTTTTCTGGAGAAGTTCGGATTGACCGAGCGGCACCTCGAGCAGGGGTTGGGCGCCGCCCTCGGGAGCCAGATCGACGACGCCGACCTGTACTTCGAGTATCGGGTCAGCGAGTCGCTGGCGCTCGAAGAGGGGATGATCAAGCAGGCGACGAAGAACATCAATCAGGGGGTCGGTGTCCGGGCCCTTGCGCAGGAGAAGACCGGCTATGCCTTTTCCGACGAGATCAGCGTGGAGAACCTGCAGCTCGCCGGCCTGCGGGCTAAAGCCATCGCCGAGCAGGCGGGCACAGGCACGCCCCCGCCGGTGAGGGTCGGCGGCGCGCCCCCCCATGATCTGTACCCGATCCGCGTTCAGCCGATAGAGATCCCGGCGGAGCGGAAGATCGATCTGCTCCAGCGCGTGGACGCCATCGCCAGAAAGGCGGACCCGCGAATCGTCCAGGTGATGACGTCGTTTACCTGCGAGTCGAAGATTGTCCTGATTGCCACCTCTACCGGTGTCATGGTCGGCGATATCCAGCCGCTTGCGCGCCTGAGCGTCACCTGCATCGCCCAGGATGGCGCCAATCGGCAGATCGGGGGTTGGGGCGGCGGCGGCCGGGCGGATTTCGAGTTCTTCCTGGAGGAGGATCGCTTCGAGCGCTATGCCCAGGAGGCCGCCCGTCTGGCCATTATGAATCTGAGCGCCGCCAACGCGCCGGCCGGGACGATGGACGTGGTGCTTGGTCCCGGGTGGCCCGGTATCCTGCTGCACGAGGCGATCGGCCACGGTCTGGAGGGGGACTTCAACCGGAAGAAGACCTCGGCCTTCAGCGATCGGATCGGGCAGCGGGTGGCCTCGGACCTGGTGACGGTGGTGGACGACGGGACGATTCCGGGACGCCGCGGGTCTCTGAATGTCGACGACGAGGGGACGCCGACCCAGCGGACCGTCCTGATCGAGCGCGGGATCCTGCGCGGCTATATGCAGGACCGGCTGAATGCTCGCCTGATGGGGATGGCGCCGACCGGCAACGGCCGGCGCGAGAGCTACGCCCACCAGCCGATTCCGCGTATGACCAATACCTTCATGCTGGCCGGCGACTCGACCCCGGAGGACATCATCAGCTCCGTGAGGCACGGGCTGTATGCCGTCACCTTCGGCGGCGGTCAGGTGGACATCACCAGCGGCAAGTTCGTCTTTTCGGCCAGCGAGGCGTATCTCATCGAGAATGGCAAGATCACAACGCCGGTCAAGGGCGCCACACTGATCGGCCACGGTCCAGAGGTCCTGACCCGGGTAACCATGGTTGGGAGTGATCTGAAGCTGGACGAGGGGGTCGGGACCTGCGGGAAGGATGGGCAGGGGGTCCCTGTGGGCGTAGGGTTGCCGACGATCAAGATCGAGGGGCTGACCGTGGGCGGGACCCTCGGCACGCCAAAGGGGGGACACGCATAATGATCAGCCAGCAGATCGCCGAAGAAGTCTTGCAGGAAGCCAAGCGAAAAGGCGCGACAGCGGCCGACCTGGTTTTGATCGAGAACGAGCTGGTCACGGCCCATATCAGGCTGCGGGAGACCGACACGCTCCGAAGTGCCAAAGAGGTCCGGCTTGGATTACGGGTGTTTTTCGACAAACGATCGGCCACCAGTTCCACGTCGGACCTGTCCAAGGAATCGCTTGCGAAATTGGTCGAGGATACGGCCGTTCTGGCCAAGGCGACCGCCCACGATGACTGTTCGGGTTTGCCTGCGGCAGAGGAGTGCGCCACAAGCGTCCCGGATCTGCATCTGTACGATCCTGAGGGCGAGACCCTTACTGTGAAGGACCAGCTTGAACGGTCTAAAGCAGCCGAGGAGGCGGCCCTGTCCTACGACAGCAGGATCACCAACTCCGAGGGGGCGGAGTTCAGCAGCAACCTCTATCGGATCATCTACGGCAGCAGCCAAGGTTTTATGGGCCAGTATCGCAGCTCGACCTTCGGTCTGGCGGTAGCACCCATCGCCTCGGCCGAGGACGGCATGCAGCGCGATCACTGGTATTCGCGCGCCAGACGCCTGAGCGCCCTGGAGTCGCCCGAAGCGATCGGTCGGCGTGCGGCCGAGCGAGCCCTCAAACGCCTCGGTGCGCGCAAGATCAAGACCCAGGAGGTCCCCGTGATCTTTGACTCGGAAACCGCCTCCAACCTGATGCGTCTGCTCTGCGGCGCGCTCAGCGGCTCGGCGCTCTACCGAGGGGCGTCGTTTCTGGTCGGCAAGCTGGGGGAACGGATCGCATCTGAGGCCGTTACGGTCTACGATGACGGGACCTTACCCGGTCACCTGGGCTCGAAACCATTCGATGGCGAGGGGCTGCCGACCCGCCGCAATATGATTGTCGAAGACGGTGTCCTGCGCAGCTACCTCCTTGACAGCTACTCCGCCCGCAAGCTGGGGATGAAGTCAACCGGCAACGCAAGCCGGGGCGCCGGCGATCTGCCGACGGCCTGGCCGACCAACTTTTATCTGCAGGCCGGGCCAAACGAGCCGTCCGAGATCATCCGTTCGGTGGACGCCGGGCTGTACGTCACCGAACTGATCGGCTTCGGCGTGAACCTGGTGACCGGCGACTACTCGCAGGGCGCGGTAGGGTTCTGGATCGAGAAGGGCGAGCTGGCCTATCCGGTGCATGAGATTACCATTGCGGGTAACCTGAAGGAGATGCTGTCGGGGATCGAGATGGTGGGGAGTGACTTGAGCTTCCGCCAGAGCGTCGTCGCCCCGACCCTGAAGATCGGCCGCATGACCGTCGCAGGGCATTGAGACCACCGTCTTGATTCGGGGCGTACTTCCCTCGACGTTGTCCGCGTCATTGCGAGGCGAAGCCGAAGCAATCTCACAGTCCTTCAGGACAACGACGGTGAGGTTGCCGCGCTCCCTCCGGTCGCTCGCAATGACAACGCCTTGGGGTGGAAGTTGTCATACGGACTTTCATGCCCGTGATCAGCGCGCTTGCCGTTGCTGCCGGATCCTGATAGGCTCGCAGTACGCAATGAGGATGAAGACATGACCGTCCACGTGAAGTTCACCTATGACGACTACCTGCTGTTTCCCGATGACGGCAGACGTCACGAACTGATCGATGGAGAACACTACATGACCCCATCGCCATCAGAAAGACACCAACGCATTTCGTTCAACATCACCCACCACATCGCTACACACCTCGACGAGCGCCCTCTGGGTCGACTTTACGCTGCCCCGTTCGACGTCGTGCTCTCCAAGACCGACGTTGTCCAGCCCGACCTTCTCTTCGTGTCGTCGGCCAGGTCGTCCATTCTCACCGCCCAAAATGTTCAAGGCGCCCCCGACCTCATCGTAGAAATCCTCTCTGAAACCACTCGAAAAACCGACGAAATCGTCAAGCGAAAGCTCTACGAACGCTTCGGCGTGCAAGAATACTGGATCGTCGACCCTGAGCTGGAGACCATCAAGGTCTACCGCACCACCGGCCAGGGCTACCAGCGGGTCGCCGAACTCAGCTGCGAGACGGGCGACACCCTCACCACGCCCCTCTTACCGGATTTGACACTGCCGCTCTCCAAGATCTTCGAATAGGGCAGCGGTTCTCTATAGCCTCTTCCCCTCCAGTGCCGGCTACCGACAATAGGACTAGAGCTACGTGAGACTCCTACACGATTATCAGGGAGTACCGATCAGATTAACAGATGAGCGCCTCAATCACATTCTGGAGCATCCCGAGATGGTCGGGCTTGAGGGCGTCATCGGCGAGACTTTGTCACAACCAGAAACGGTGCTTGGGTCAATCAGTGATCCGGACGCGCACCTCTATTATCGCTTGTACACCGCAACCCTTGTCGGAGAAAAGTATCTCTGTGTTGTGGTAAAATTCGGGCAAGAGGATGCGTTTGTAGTTACGGCCTAGTTGACTGACAAAATAAAGACGGGACTATTGCTGTGGTCAAAGACAAAGTGAAGATTTGGTACGACCCCGAGGCGGATTACCTGGAAGTGATTTTTGATCAGAAGCCCGGTTACTTTCGGGAGACCGGAAGCGACCAGGTGATGGAAAAGGTGGATGATCAGGGTAACATCCTCGGATTCTCGGTGCTCAAGGTGAGCGCTCTCAAGAAAGCCCCACTGGAAGTCGCCCTCTGACGTCCATCCCCCCGCTCCGCCTTCCAGTTCGTCGCGATGGACCCTCGCGCCCAGCCTCTTGAAGCCACAAGCGCGGAACATCTTGAGCCACTCCCAAAGCCACTTCACGAAATGGCTGCACTTTGTTTTCAGGTTTCGTTTGCCCCTTATAGGTCCTGGTATGAGCCGGGAGGCGCTCCTGGCTCGCTCGACCCCGGCGAGAGGAGCGACTGCAAGGCGGAAAGCCGTTGACGGACATCCTCCGAATACGGCTCTTTCTTTTTTGAGAGCCATTCGTAGATCGCAGTCGCGTCAATGGCCGCCTTGAGATCTTCGAGCATCCCCTGGGGACTGACCTGCCACAGCCCCTGACCCACCTTACGTCCGGCAACGCAGAAGTTAGCGTATAGGAACCGAGCCGTTCGCAGCAGTCTGTTCCAGTCCTCCACAGAACTTACCGCCTGCATCTCAGAGTGAAGCGGGAGAGAGTTGATAATCTCCTGGATAGTGTGACCTTCCCCCGGTTTCCTG